>DAISYX010000128.1:0-5202 GCA_036825095.1 Clostridia bacterium
TTCAACGTCAAACTCGTTGCCGCAGCTGCCGCAGGTCATTTGCTGGGACCGGCCGTCGTAGGTGAGAGGGGCCCCGCAGGAGGGGCATTTGTAGGTAATGGTGCTCATCCGTAAACCTCGCTTCCCGCAGTCATTTGGCTGGTGGGCCTGTAGCGAACTTATGAACCTCATCTTACAGTCTATAGCCAGGCTTGTAAAGAGAAAAGAGGGGCTTGTGTTTGCTTGCGGATTTGTGGTAAACTGTTAATGGTCAAAGATGGTCAGCATCTTGGCCCGGTCACAAAGGAGGAAGGCATGCGGCTAAGCGATGCGATTGAAGCGTTCATTAAGGAGCTTTGGGCTCAGGATGACACAGAGGTTGAGTTAAAGCGCAATGAGCTGGCGGAGTATTTTCGCTGCGCGCCCTCTCAGATTAACTATGTTTTGTCCACACGCTTCACCCCGGACCACGGCTATGCCATTGAAAGCCGCCGGGGCGGAGGCGGATTTATCCGCATCATCCGCGTGCAGCGCAGCCGGCGTGATTCCTTCCGGTATTTGCTCAACGAGCGGGTAGGCGAGGCCATCAGCGCCAGGGAGGCGCAGATTCTCTGTTTGCAGCTGGCTGAGCAGGGTACGATTAGCAATGAGGATGCGGAGCTTATGAGCGCCGCCCTCAAACCCCAATCCCAGGCCGTCCCCATTCCTGAACAGGTGAAAGACGCCATTCGCGCCAAGACCCTTAAGAACATGTTGCATTCAATCGCCAGGCGGGCGCAGCAGCAGTAAGGAGAAAACCATGATTTGCGAAGTATGCCGGCAGAAAACTGCCAATGTGATATTCAAGACCGTCACCGAAGGCCAGGTGGCCACCCGGGCCATGTGCATGGACTGCGCTCAGAATCTGCAGCAGGATATGCACCGGGTGTTTCTGGCCCTGGGCCTGGGCATTGAAGGACAGGCGCGGCCGGAAGCCAGGCAGGCGGAGGCCGCTGAAAAACCCCAGGCCACCATGCCCAGCTATCTTTGCACCCATTGCGGCCGTCCCTTTGACGCGCTGGATGAGCAGACCATGGCGGGCTGCGCCCACTGCTATGAGGCCATGGAAAAGGAGCTGATGGGGGTGCTGGAAGCGGAGCGGGGTTCGGAGGAGGCCGGCGAAACGGAAGCTGCCAGGACGAAGTCTGACCAGCATACGGAACTGAAGTATCAGCTGCTGGAAGCGGTCATGAAAGAGGACTTTGAGGCGGCGGCGCTTCTTCGCGACAGGATCAGCGCCCTGAACAACGCGGGCGCTGCGGAGGGCCAGCCATAAGCACTGAACAGACCATCCTGGCCGGCGAGGCTTTGCTGCGCCGAAATTATCAGGATTTAACCTTTTGCCCCCAGGACAAGGAGGCGGACCTGCTGGAAAGCAGGCGCCGGACGCTTTCGGCTGTTAAGGCCAAGGCCCCTGACCTGCGGATTTACTACCCCACCACCCTAAGCGCTCTGGACAGGGCGCGCCTGATGGAAAAGGGCTTGCTGCCCGTCTCCTTTGACAAACTCACAGCGGCGGCGCTGGCGGCGGACGAGGGTGAAAAGCGCTCCCTTGCGGTGAACACCGGAGAACACCTGCTCATTAAGACCAGGGATCAAACCGGCCGGCTCCAGGAGCTGGCAGAGGGGGTCAGGGCCCTGGAAGATGACCTGATTCTGCCAGAGCACCCCTATGCCTATGATGAGCGCTTTGGTTTTCTCTCCTTCAGCCCCGTGCTGGCTGGAAGCGGGCTGTATGTGTCCCTGGTGATGCATTTGCCCATGCTGAACTTTTTAAAGCAGATCAGGGCGCTGTCCCAGACCCTCAAGCAGCGCTACTACTGCGACCTCAAGCCCCTGGGCTATGTGGAAGGGCGAAACCCGGGCAGCCTGTACCGATTGGGGAATGCCGCCAGCTTCAACAGGGAGGATGAGGGCATCGTCCGCCAGGTGATGGAGGCGGCCGCGCTGATTTCAGACAAGGAAGCGGTTCTCAGGGACAAGGCCTTTCACCAGGCCCGGATCACCCCCCTGGCGGACCGCGCGTGGCGGGCCTATGGCGTGCTGCGCTATGCCAGACGGCTGACCCCGGAGGATTATCTGTCCCTGTGGTCCCGGATGCGCCTGGGGGCACTGGCGGGCATTGTGCCCCTGTCCCTGGGGAAAACGAACCAGATGCTGGAACTGGGCGGTGACAGCCGCTATTTGACCGAAGGGGCGGACCGGAAAACCTGCCCCTTCCGCCGGGCGGATGAAGTTCGCCAGGCCTTATCAGGAGGATAATATGCCAATTTTTGGAAGGTTTGACAATAAAGCAAAAGAAGTGCTGGACCATGCCCAGCAGGCGGCTGTCAATATGCGCCACCGCTACTGGGGGACGGAGCACCTGCTTCTGGGCCTGCTTGCAAAGGCCCGGGAGGATATGCCTAATCTCCCTGAGAGCGTGACGCTGCAGGCCGTTGAGGACGCTGTGCGCCAGCTGACTGCCTCCGACCAGGAGCAGCCCAAGGTGCTGGAGCTCACCCCCCGGATGAAGCGGGTGCTTGACCGCGCGCTAAATCAGGGACAAAGGCCAAAGCAGACCCCGGTGGGATCCCTTCAGCTCTGGCAGGCGATGCTGGAGGAGGACGGCTGTGTGGCCGTGCGCATCCTCACGGTGTTTGGAAGCGATCTGGACGCCTTAAAGGAAGAGGCGGCCTCCCACTCTGAGAGTGGGGAAGACCAGGGCGCCGGCAAAAAAGAGGAATCCACCCTTGAAAAGAACAGCCGGGATCTGACCGCCCTTGCCAGGCAGGGCAAGCTTGACCCGGTGATTGGCCGGGAACGGGAGACAGAACGCCTGGCGCAGATTCTCTCGCGGCGCACAAAGAACAACCCTGTCTTAATCGGCGCCCCTGGCGTGGGGAAAAGCGCGGTGGCGGAGGGCCTGGCCCAGCGGATTTTATCAGGCGAGGTGCCGGATACCCTGGCGGGCAAGCGCCTTTTGTCCCTGGATCTGGGCAGCCTTGTGGCGGGAACCAAATACCGGGGCGAGTTTGAGGAGCGGATGAAGGATGTGGTTAACGAGGTAAAAAATGACCGCAGCATCATCCTGTTCATCGATGAGCTCCAAAGCATCGTGGGCGCGGGAAAGGCGGAGGGCTCCATTGACGCGGCGGGGATTTTAAAGCCCGCTCTGGCCCGGGGCGAATTGCAGTGCATCGGCGCCACCACCCTGGACGACTATCGCAAATACATTGAAAAAGACGCAGCCCTGTCCCGGCGTTTCCAGCCGGTGATGGTGGAGGAGCCGGACGCGGAGCAGTCCCTCCAGTTCCTTAAAGGTCTGCGGGGACACTATGAGAGCCACCACCGGGTGGAGATCAGCGATGAAGCGCTGGAAGCCGCGGTGACCCTGTCCAGCCGCTATATCAACGACCGGCAGCTGCCCGATAAGGCGGTGGATCTGATGGATGAGGCCTCCTCCCGGGTGCGTCTGCGCACGCGCAAAACGCCCCTTGACATCACCTCGCTGACCGATTCCCTGGAGAGCATCCAGCGGGACAAGCGGGACGCCATTGCCAAGCAGGACTATGAGAAGGCCGCGGCGCTCAGGGACCGTGAGCGCAAGGTGCGGGACGAGATACAGGAAAAGCGGGAGGCCTGGCAGGCCCAGCAGGAGGCCCAGCGCCCCGTGGTGGGGGAAGAGGATGTGGCGGCGGTGGTTGCCACCTGGACGGGCATTCCCGTGCAGCGCATGACCATGGCGGAGTCCTCCCGCCTGATGAAGCTGGAGGAGACGCTGCACAAGCGCGTCACCGGCCAGGATGAGGCGGTGTCCGCGGTCAGCCGGGCCATCCGAAGGGCCCGGGCGGGCCTTCAGGATCCGAAGCGGCCCCTGGGTTCCTTTATTTTCCTGGGCCCGACAGGGGTGGGCAAGACGGAGCTTTGCCGCACCCTGGGCGAGGCGATGTTCGGCGATGAGGATGCCGTGATCCGCCTTGACATGAGCGAGTATATGGAAAAGCACACCGTTTCCCGCATGGTGGGCTCACCGCCTGGCTATGTGGGCTATGAGGAGGGCGGCCAGCTGACCGAACAAGTGCGCCGCAAGCCCTATTCCGTGGTGCTCTTTGACGAGATTGAAAAGGCGCACCCTGATGTGTTCAACATGCTGCTGCAGATACTGGAAGACGGCCGCCTGACGGACAACATGGGCCGGGTGACCAGCTTTAAGAACACCGTTCTGGTCCTGACCTCAAACGCGGGCGCTCAGCAGCTGGCCTCCGGCAGGTCCCTGGGCTTTGGTGAGCACAGCCAGCAGGAGATTGACTACGAGGAGATGAAGACCAAGGTGCTGGACGAGACCAAGCGCATCTTCCGGCCTGAGTTCCTAAACCGCCTGGACGAGACCATCGTGTTCCATCCGCTGGCGGACGAGCATATTCAACAGATCGCCAGCCTGATGCTGGATAAGATCATCCAGCGCATGGCGGATAAGGGCATCACCCTGACGGTGGAGGAGCCTGCGGTGGCCTTCCTGGCCCGGGACGGCTTTGATCCCCAGTACGGCGCGCGGCCGCTGCGCCGCGCCATTCAGCGCCGGGTGGAGGACACCTTGAGCGAATCCCTGATTTCGGGCGAACTGGAAGAGGGGGACAGCGTGCGGGTCTTCTATGAGGGCAGCAAGCTGGACTTCACCATTCAGAAGCGTCAGCCCAAGACCGTAAGCGAGGAGCTGCCGGTGGGCTGAGGACATAAAAGACCTTTGCGGGAGGCTGCCATGTGGGGCGCCTCCCGTTTTATATTCGTTTCGTGGTATAATTTTCTCAGGATGAGGTGAGCGCATGTGCGGCAGATTTTTTGTGGCGGTGGATGACCCGGAGCTGCGGGAGCATATCCTGAAGGCGGAGGAAGAAAGCAGGCAGCAGGGCTTGTTTGATCTGCCGCCCATCAAAACCGGAGAGATATTTCCCACCGAGCATGTGGCGCTGATCGTTGCTAAAGATTTCGGGCAGCGGCGCTATCAGCGGATGAAGTGGGGGTTTAGCGGCTTTGATGGCAAGCGGCCGCTGATTAACGCCCGCTCAGAGACAGTGATGGACCTGCCCACCTTCCGGGATCTGGTCAGAGAAAATCGCTGCCTGATTCCCGCCTCTTATTATTATGAGTGGATGAAGCGGCCTGCCCTTAAACAAAGCATCAAAAACATCATGCGGGACCCTA
>DAISYX010000129.1:0-4994 GCA_036825095.1 Clostridia bacterium
GAGCGCATCCGCCGCATCACCGGCTACCTGGTGGGCACCACCGACCGCTTCAACAACGCCAAGCAGTCCGAGGAAAAGGCGCGGGTGAAGCACGGGGTGGAAGGCTAAGGCCATGGACATCCGCTTAAGCGCCACGGTGACTGACAGCATTGTGGACGGGCCGGGGCTCCGGTTCACGGTGTTCGTCCAGGGCTGTTCCCACCGCTGCCCTGGCTGCCACAACCCGGAAACCCACGACCCCTTGGCCGGGCGCCTGGCCGACACCCGGGGATTGATCGCGCAGATGCGGGAAAACCCCCTGCTTTCCGGCCTGACGCTTTCCGGCGGCGAGCCCTTTGAGCAGCCGGAGGCCTGCCTGGCCCTGGCCCGGGGGGCCCGGGGCCTGGGGCTTGATGTCTGGGTATATTCCGGCTACACCTATGAGGCCCTCCTAAACCGGGGGGAGGCCGCCCGCGCCCTGCTTTTAGCCTGTGACGTATTGGTGGACGGCCCCTATTTACAGGGCCAGCGCAGCCTGGAGCTTAGGTTCCGGGGCAGCCGCAACCAGCGGCTGATCGACCTAAACCAGACCCGGGCCCGGGGCGAGGTGACGCTGTGGGCGCCGCCCGTGTGGTAAGAGAGGGGGAAGGAGGCTTTCATGGCAGAGATTCAGGTGGCCCTGCGCTTTGGCCAGGCCTTTCAGGGGGCGCTTCAGGCGGGGGAGCGCCGGATCGCCATCGGCAAGGAGGCGGGCGGCTTTTCGCCCTATGAGCTGCTTTTGGGCGCGCTTGGCAGCTGCTATTATGCCACCTTTGTTGATATCGCAAAGAAAATGCGCCTGGCCTATCAGGGGGCGGAGATAACTGTCCGCGGGACGAAGCGCGCCCAGGCGCCCACCACCCTTGAAACAGCGGCCATCGCGCTTACCATCCGGGGCGCTGAAAGCCAGAAGGGCTTTGAGCGGGCCTCCCAGCTGGCGGCCCGGCACTGCTCGGTGCACCACACCCTTGAAAAGGTGGCGCAGATCACGCTGACGCTGCGCTTTGAAGAAGGGGAAAGCCCCGCCTGAAGGCAGAGGGGGATAAAAAAACCGGCCGGAGCAATTCAACGCTTCCCGGCCGGTTTTTATGATTGAGATCAGGCCCAGTACATCTCCCCGGCGCCCTCCCGGATGATCACGTCCTTTAGGAAGCGGATGGCCTTGGTCAGCCCTTCCCTGCCGCTCATCAGCGCGTCCTCATGCTCGATGGAGACGGGGCCGTCATAGCCCGCCTGGCGCAGGGCGGAGATGATCTGGTTCCAGGTGAGCTGGCCATGGCCGTAGCCCACCGTGCGAAACACCCAGGAGCGCTGGGGGTGGCTGTAATGCTTGTAGTCCAGCACCCCGTTAACGGGGTTATAGGTGGGGTCGATGCTGGTGTCCTTGGCGTGGAAGAAGTGGATGGCCTCCCCCAGGGCCTGGATGGCCCGCGGCGTGTCGATGCCCTGCCAGAAGAGGTGGGAGGGGTCCAGGTTGGCGCCGATCACCCCGCCTGCCGCCGCCCTAAGCCTTAGCAGCGTTTCCGGGTTATAGACGCAAAAGCCGGGGTGCATCTCCAGGGCCACCTTCTCTATCCCCTGGGCTTTGACAAAGGCCGCCTCCTTCTGCCAGTAGGGGATGAGCACCTGATCCCACTGGTAGCCCAGCACCTCTTGAAAATCATCCGGCCAGGCGCAGGTGACCCAGTTGGGCGTCCGGTCCTCCGGGCTGCCGCCGGGGCAGCCGGAGAAGGTGACCACCCGGTCCACCCCCAGCTCCGCCGCCAGGCGCACCGCGTCCCTGAAATCCTCCTGAAAGCCCCGGGCCACAGCCGCATCCGGGTGCACCGGGTTGCCATGGGCGGACAGGGCCGCGATGGAAAGCCCGTTGTCAGACAGGATGCTGAGAAAATCCTTCTGGGCGGCCTTGTTGTTCAGAAGGGCCTTGGGGTCGCAGTGTCGCTTGCCGGGATGGCCGCCGCAGCCGATCTCCACCGCGTCCACGCCCTCGCTTGCCAGAAAGCGGCAGGCCTCCTGGAAGGACAGGCTGCCCAGCACCACGGAAAAAACGGATAGCTTCATGGAATCATCCTCCTTTTTGATTTTTATGTATGAGGGAATAAAAACTTATTTGAAGGCCTCGGATTTCAGGGCGCTTTGCTCCTGGGGGCTTAATTCCCGCCAGCTGCCCCGCTGCATGTCCCCCAGGGCCACGGGGCCGTACTGCACCCGCTTCAGCCGCACCACCTGGTGGCCGATGGCCTCCACCATTCTGCGGATCTGGCGGTTGCGGCCCTCGTGGATGGAGATCAGGATATCCGTGGAAAAGGCGTCCCGCCGCAGCACGCTCACCTTGGCGGGGGCGGTTTTGCGCCCCTGGATAAAAACCCCGGCGCGCAATTGGCGCAGCTTCTCATCCGGCACCTGGTTTGACACCCGGGCGATGTAGCGCTTTTCCACCTCAAAGCTGGGGTGGGTGAGCCTTTTGGTCAGCTCCCCGTCGTTGGTCAGAAGCAAAAGCCCCTCCGAATCAAAATCCAGCCGGCCCACCGGGTAAAGCCGCACCGGATAATCCCGGAAGTGGTCCATCACCGTGGGGCGGCCCTGGGGGTCTGTCACGGTGGTCACCTCGCCAATGGGCTTGTAATACAGGATATAGCGCTTCTGCCCTTCCGGGCTTAACACCCGGCCCTGGTAGCTGACCACATCATGAGGGCCCACCAGCACCCCCATCTGGGTGACCGTCTGCCCGTTGATCTGCACCAGGCCCCGGGCGATCAGCGCCTCCGCCCCCCGGCGGGAGGCCACCCCGCATTCCGCCAGGTATTTCTGCAGGCGCATGCCTTGCTTTTCACTCATGTTCCGCCTTGACCTTTCCATCGTTGCCCCCAGTGTACCACAAGCCCCCGGGCAGGCGCTACAGGCGCTTGGGGGGCTTCGCCTTTTCCCTCCTGTCAGCTGATGTCACCCAGGATGTCATTACATGTCAGCGGCCTTTTGCGCTATGGTCCCCCCTGAAAGGAGGTGATCATGTTTGCGGGAGCCGTCGGTGTTTGAGCGCTGCCGGGGCATTCCGGCGCTGCAGGTGGCGCGCATGGAGGGGCTGAAGCTGACCCCAAGGGGCAATCGTCACTGGGCCTGTTGCCCGATTCATGGGGAGCGGACGCCCTCCATGATGTTTGATGAAGCAGGCCGCTGGCACTGCTTTGGCTGCGGCCGGGGCGGGGACGCGGTGGCGCTGATCGCGGCGCTGCGGGGCATCTCAGCGCTTCAGGCGGCGCGGCTGCTGGCGGGGGGCAGCCCGGCCCCGGCCCCCAACCCCAAGGCCGCTAAAAAAGGGCGGGCGCTTGCGCTCAAAGCCCGGGTGGACGCCTGGTACCAGGCCCAATGGGACGGGGCCATCAGGGAAAAGCGGCAGGCGGAGGCGATGATGGACGCCCTGACCCCGGGCACCCAGGCCTTTTACCAGGCGCTGGCCCGGCGCTGCGCAGCGGAGATCCGGCTGGACGGCCTCTTGCGGCTCAGCCCCAAAGAGCGGCTTCAGGCCGCCTTGTCACAGGAAACCTTAAGCGTATTTTGAAAGGAGAGAGCCATTGACCACAGAACTGGACACCTATGAACAACTGCTTGATACCCCGGAGGCCCGGGCCCTGATGAACCGGGAGCCGGAGGCCCCCTGGGCAGACCTGGAAAGGCCCGCCCCGGGCCCCTACCCCCTGGACGCCCTGCCCGAGCTGGGGGAGAGGATGGCCCGGGAGGCGGCCAGAAACCTTCAGGTATCCCCCGCCATGTCCGCCTGCTTTTTGCTGGGCACCCTGTCCGCCGCCGCCGTGGGGCGGGGCCGGGTCTGCATGGGCGGGGGCTATGAGGAGCCCACCCAGCTCTATATCGCCGTGGGGGCGGACCCCTCGGAGCGCAAAAGCCCCTGCCTGAAGCTGATGACCCAGCCCCTTCAGGTCTATCAGCAGGAGGAAAACCAGCGGCGGGAGCCCCTGATAAAACAGGAAGCCCTGCTAAGGGAAACCCGGGAGATCGCCCTTCGAAAGGCCCAGCAGAAGGGGGACGAAAAGGAGGCCCTGCGCCTGGGGGAGGCGCTGGACAAGCTGCCCCGGACCCAGCCCTATGAATTGCTGCTCACCGACGCCACCCCGGAGGCCCTGGGCCAGGCCATGGCCCGAAATGAGGGCCGGGTGGCGGTGGTCTCCGGCGAGGGGGCGCTGCTGAGCGTGATGGCGGGCTGCTACGCCCAGGGCCCGGCCAACCTGGACGCGGTTTTGCAGGGCTACTCCGGGGAGGCGGTGTCCGTGGCCCGGGTGGGCCGCCCGCCGGTGCGGATTGACAAGGCGGCGCTGTCCATCTGCCTGGCGGTGCAGACGGAGGTGCTGGAGGGCTTCATCACCGACCAGCAGCTCAGGCAGCGGGGCACCGTGGCCCGCTTCCTGCTGGCGGAGCCGGAAAGCATGATTGGCCGCCGCCTGGTGGTGGGCCCTCCCGTAAGCCAGGAGCTGCTAAGCCGGTACCACAGCCGCGTCAAGGAGATTTTGGCCCTCCCCGGCGAGGTCACCCTCAGGCCGGATGAGGCCGCCCGGGGGGCCTGGGAGGACTGGGCCCGGGAGATCGAGCGCAGATCCTGCCCCGGGGGCGACCTCAGGGGCCTGGGCGGCGGCTGGGAGGGGAAGCTGGCGGGCAACACCCTGCGCATCGCGGGGCTGATGGCGCTGCTTGCCTTTGAAACCCTCACCATCCGGGAGCATGTCATGCGGGGGGCCATCCGCCAGGCCCGCTGGTTTGCGGACAGCATGAAGGCGCTGTGCGGGGTGAGCGAGCTAAGCCCGGAGGCGGAGGGAATGCTGCGTTACCTGAGCCGCCGGGGCGAGCGGAAGGTGAGCATGGCCTCCGTGCGGACGGGGCTGAAAGGCCGCAAGCATTTCGGGAAGGCGGAGGACATCCGCAACACGCTTCAGGAGCTGGCCAACGCGGGCCTGGTGCGGTTCCAG
>DAISYX010000130.1:0-4966 GCA_036825095.1 Clostridia bacterium
GCGCTGTCAGTCCGGCACGTGGGCGACCTTGATAAGGTTGGTGCTGCCCACCTGGGAGAGGGGGATGCCCGCGGTGAGCACCACCAGGTCCCCCGCCTTTACCAGGCCCGCCTGCTTGGCGGTGTTGATGGCCTGGTCAAACAGCACCTCCATCACCTTTTCCTCGCCTACCATCAGGCCGGTGACGCCCCAGCTGAGGCTCATCTGCCGCCATACAGAGGCGTCCGGCGTGCAGGCGATGATGGGAATATCCGAGCGGAAGCGGCTGATCATGTAGGCGGTGGTGCCGGATTTGGTGACGGTGATGATGGCGTCCGCATTCAGGTTGTAGGCCACCAGGCAGGTGGCATGCGATATGGCGTCCGTGATATCGTGGGCTTCCTCATCCATGTTGTCGATGAAGAAGCGCTTTTTGTAGTTGATGTCCCGCTCTGTGCGCACGGCGATGCGGGCCATGGTGCGCACCGCTTCCACGGGGTATTTGCCGCTGGCGGTCTCGCCTGAGAGCATGATGACGCTGGTGCCGTCATAGATGGCGTTGGCCACGTCCGTGATCTCAGCCCGGGTGGGGCGGGAGTTGTACACCATGCTTTCCAGCATCTGGGTGGCGGTCACCACCTGCTTGCCGGCCCTGGCGGCCACTTTGATGATGCGCTTTTGAATCACCGGGATGTCTTCAAAGGGGATCTCCACCCCCAAATCCCCCCGGGCGATCATCACAGAGTCGCAGACCTGGATGATATCGCTTAGGTTGCTGACCCCTTCCGCGTTTTCAATCTTCGCCATGATGCGCACATGGGAGCCGCCGTTTTCGTCCAGAAAGTCCCGCATCTGCTGCACATCCTCCCGCTTCCTGACGAAGCTGGCTGCCACGATGTCAAAGCCGGTGCGGATGCCAAAGCGGATGTCCTCCTTGTCCTGTTCGGACATATAGGGGATGGACAGGCGGGTGCTGGGGATGTTGATGCCCTTGCGGTTGCCCAGCTCCCCGCCGATGACCACGCGGGTCTTGATGCGCTCCTCGCTAACCTCCTGGATCTCCAGCTCAATCAGCCCGTCATCCAGCAGGATGCGGCGGTTATTCCCCAGCTCCTGGGGCAGTTCGGGGTAGGAGATGGACACCTCCTGCTGATTGCCCTGGGTTTGAAAGGTGACCAGGTCAAAGGGGTCCCCCTCCTTTAGGCTGATGCGCCCTTCCTCAAAGGTGCCGATGCGCACCTCCGGGCCTTTGGTGTCCAGGATGGTGGCCACCGCGACGCCCAGGTCGTTGCGCACCCGGTTGAGCTCAAGGAAGGTAGCCAGATGGCTCTCGTGGCTGCCGTGGGAAAAGTTGAAGCGGGCCACGTTCATGCCGGCTTCCACCATCGCGCGCATGGTCTCCCGGGTGCTGGAGGCCGGTCCCAGGGTGCAGATGATTTTGGTTTTGCGCATTGGCAGCTCCTTCTTAAAGTGACATTCAGGTTCCTTGATGAGTATAGACCATGCGCCCCGCCAAATCAAGGAAAGGCTTGTTGAGGAATCGGTAAAAAGGGCGCAAATTTTTGGCCTGGCCCCTGATAAGCGGCCCCTGTGCCTCCGCCCCCTTTATTTCCCTGCGGATATGCTATAATGAGGCATCGTCGGCAAAGGAGGGCAGGGGATGAACGCCTTGGAGGGGCTTTTGGGAAGCCTTTTGCCCATTCTGGTCACGCTGGGCTTGGGCATGTTTTCGCGTGTCACAGGGCTTTTGGACGAGGCGGGCGCGGGTACGCTTAAAAAAGTGGTCAGCCGGATCACCCTGCCTTTTGTGATTTTTCAGGCCTTCTTAACGGCGGATTACGGGGCGGACATGGCGGTGATTTTTCTGGCGGTGATGGCGCTGTGCCTGATCACCTTCGCCCTGGGCTTTGTCTTTGGGAAAAAACTGCCCGGCGCCAGCCCCCTTCTGCCCTACACCCTGGCGGGGTATGAGATGGGCATGCTGGGCTACCCCCTGTTTATGATTCTGGCGGGAGCCCCCCACATGGGCATCCTGGCCAAGGTGGATTTGGGGCAGGTGCTGTTTGTGTTCAGCCTTTATCTGTTCATGCTAAGGCGCCAGACCGGGGAGCAGAAAAGCCTGAAGGAAGCGGGGCTGGACATCCTTAAAAACCCGGTGATGCTGGCGCTTTTATCGGGGCTGACCCTGGGCGTCACGGGGCTGGCCGGGCGCATTCTGGCTTCTCCCCTGGGAGCGCAGATCACAAACATCACAGGCTTTGTGGGCGCGCCCACGGCGGCGCTGATTCTTCTGGCCATAGGCTTTGATTTCAGGCCCCGCCCCGCCCTTTTGCGCCCGGTGCTCAAAGCGCTGGCGCTGCGCCTGGCCCTAAGCGCCCTGGCCGGCGGGCTTGTCATCTGGCTGCTGTTTGCCATCCTGCCCTTTGACCCTTACCTGCTTCTTGCCATGCTCATGATGCTCATCCTTCCGGCGCCCTTTGTGCTGCCGGTGTACTCCCAAAGCGCAAAAGAGAAGGAGTTCGTCTCCATGTACCTCTCCACCGCCACCATGGTCACCATCCTGCTGTTTGCCGGGCTGCTGGCCTTAAAGCCCCTGATTATCGGCGCATAGGCCGCCACAGGAAGGAAACACACAGCGATGCCAAGCGTCATCAGCACCCTGATAAAGGCCCAGATCAACCTGCTCAACCCCCTGATCAACAACCTGGAGCTGGAAACCCAGCGCCGTCTGCAGGACGCCCTGGCGGGCCTGGGCGCCCGGGTCAAGGCGGGGCGCACCGTCTCCTGCCTGGAGGACCTGGGCAGCTGTCAGGCCGCCTGGGTTTTCCCCCTGGAGGGGCAGGTGCGCCGCGCCGTCCTCTACCTCCACGGGGGCGCCTACACCGCGGGCACCCTGGAATACGCCCAGGGCTTTGGCGGCATGCTGGCGCTGGAGACAGGCCGGGCCGCCCTGTGCCTGGGCTACCGCCTGGCGCCGGAGCATCCCTTTCCGGCGGCGCTGGAGGACGCGCTGAAGGCATACGAGTTTCTGCTCACCCGCTTTAAGCCGGAGAACACCGCCCTGGTGGGGGAGTCCGCCGGCGGCGGCCTGTGCTTCAGCCTGGCCATGCGGATCAGGGACCTGGGGCTGCCCATGCCCGGGAAGATGGCGGTCATCTCCCCCTGGGGGGATTTAAGCATCCAGCCCTCCCCGGATGATAAAAACCAGCGGGACCCGGTCTTAAACCGCCAGGGGCTGGCCCGTTCCGCGGACATGTACCTAAACGGCCATCCCGCCAAGGACCCCTATGTTTCCCCGGTGTACGGGGATTTCAGGGGCCTGCCGGAAAGCCTGATCATCACCGGCGGGGACGAGATCATCCTGCCGGATTCCCATCGCCTGGCCCAGGGCCTGCGGGATGCGGGCATTCCCTGCCAGATGCATGTGGAGGAGGGGATGTGGCATGTCTACCCCCTCTATCCCGTGCCCGAGGCCCGGGACGCCCAGGCCATGCTGCGGGATTTCCTGGCCGGGGACAGGGCCTGAACATGGCGCGTCCCCGCAGCAGGCGTCCGGCGCCCAGCTGGCTAAGGCTTGACAACGCCGCCAAAATCTACCCGGCCACCCGCTCCCGCAAGTGGATGGCGCTGTTTCGCGTGTCCATCACGCTGACGGAAACGGTGGATGATACCCTTTTGGGCAAGGCCCTAAGGCAGGTGATGAAGCGGGTGCCCCTTTTGTCCTATCGCTTAAAGCGCGGACTGTTCTGGTATTATTTTGACTGGCAGGAGGCCCAGCCAGAGGTGCAGCCGGACGCCCGCAACCCCATGCTGCCCATTAACCTTCAGGAAAACGGCGGCTTTCTCTTCCGGGTGCGCTCCTTTGACAAGCGCATCGCCCTGGAGGTCTTCCACGCCCTCACAGACGGCACGGGGGGGATGACCTTCCTTTTGACCCTGGCGGCGGAATACCTGCGGCTGAAATACGGCCTTCGGGTGCCGGAAGCGCCCCTGATCCTGGACACCCGGGACGAGCCCCACCGGGAGGAGTGGGAGGACGCCTTTTTGCGCTTTGCCCGCAAGGAGACCCGCCCCCTGGGGGAGGAAACCGCCTGGCACTTAAAAGGCCGCCGGGAGACACACGGCTATCTCCACCTGATCACGGGCATCATCAACACCCCCGCCCTGACGGCTCTTGCCAAATCCAGGCACACCACGGTGAACAGCCTGCTGGCGGCCATTTTGCTAAAATCCTTAATCCATGCGCGGGCAAAAAGCCGCACCAGGGACAAGCGCCCGGTGAAGCTGTCCCTGCCAATCAACCTCCGGCGCTATTATGACAGCCGCACCCTGCGCAACTTCTCCTCCTATGTGAATGTGCCGGTGCACGCGGAGTACGGGGATTACAGCCTAGAGGACCTGATCGCCTTGGTCAGCCACACCATGGGGCTTGAAACCCTGGAGCCCCTGATCAACGCCCGTTTCTCCGCCAACGTCAAGGCGGAGCAGATGCACATCATCCGCGTGCTGCCCCTGTTTTTAAAGTCCGCTGTGCTTAAGATGATGTACAGGGCCAAGGGGGAGAACTACATGACCAGCACCCTTTCAAACCTGGGCCTGGTGAAGCTGCCCCCGGAGATGGCCGTTTACACCCAGCGGCTGGACCTGGTGCTGGGCGCTGCGCTTAAGACCCCCATCAACTGCAGCGCGGTAAGCGCTGTGGGGAAAACCACCATCACCTTCTCCAAAACCATCCGGGAGGCCGAAGTGGAGCGGGTTTTCTTCACCACCTTGATTGCGCTTGGCGTCCCGGTGACCATTGAGAGCAACTGGAGGGAATAATGTCCTACTGTGTTGAATGCGGGGTGCGTCTGGCGGCGTCCGAGCCCAAGTGCCCGCTGTGCCAAACCCCTGTTGTAAACCCGAACCGCCCGGTGTGCCAGCTGGAGGACACCTCCCACCCCCAGGCCATCGAGGAGGCCATCAGCCGCATGGACCGGGGCTATGC
>DAISYX010000131.1:0-4923 GCA_036825095.1 Clostridia bacterium
GCCACGATGCGCAGCAGGTTTGAGATGCCCAGCATGCCGTTTTGCAGGCTGTCCTTGCCGTATTTCTGGGCCACCGTCTCCGGCAGCGTCAGCCACATGGCGCTGGTGTGCATGTCCGTCTCCGGCAGGCGCACCGGGCCATAGCCCAGGGATTCCCCCGTGTCAAAGGCCATTTTCTTAAAAATCTTCACCAGCGCCGTCACCTTTACCTCGCCCCGGGCAGTGTGATCCGCCTGCTCCTCCACAGACAGCAGGCTTAAGCTGATGTTCAGGTCCGCGTCGGTGTAATAGTCCACGTCCACCCGCTTGATGAAGGCCTTGCAGGCCTCAAAGTCCAGCTTTTCCACCTGGTACTGGACGCCCTCGTGGAGGTAGATGGCGTTTTCATGCAAAAGCATGGGCACCGTGAAGCGGTCCATCTCGCCCACCATGCGCACCTGGGCGGGGTTGGTGATGTCCATGATGAGGAAGTTCTCCGTCATGGCGGTGCGCAGGCTGATCTCGCTGGCGGGAAAGTCCTCCGCCGCCCAGTAATAGGTGCCGTCCACCTGGCGGAGCACCTGGGCCTCCTCCAGGTAGCTAAGCAGGCCCTCAGTGCCCGGGGCGTTGCCAAAGGGCTCACCCGCCTTAAAGGGCAGCTCATAGGCGGCGCATTTAAAATGGCTTAACAGCACATAGAGGTTGTCCGGGTTGGTGAGGGCGTTTTCCGGCGACTGGGCGAAAAAATACTCCGGATGGCTGATGATGTACTGGTCAAGGGGGGCGGAGGAAGCGATGAGGATGGTGAGGGAGGCGCCGTGGCGCCGCCCGGCGCGCCCCGCCTGCTGCCAGGTGCTGGCGATGGTGCCGGGATAGGCGCAGAGCAGGCAGGCATCCAGGGAGCCAATGTCGATCCCCAGCTCCAGGGCGTTGGTGGTGATCACCATGTCCACAGCGCCGCTTCTGAGGCCCTGCTCGATTTCCCGCCGTTCCCGGGGCAGATAGCCCCCCCGATAGCCCCGGACGGTGCCGGACTGGCCCAGAGGATCCGCCCTCAGCTCCTTTAAGTGGCGGGTCAGCACCTCCACCTGCACCCGGCTTTTGGCAAATACAATGGTGGGGATACGGTTTTTAAGCAACCGCTGGGCAAGCTGGCGGGTCTGGCCCAGGGCGCTTTTGCGGATGCCCAGCTGCTGGTTAACCACCGGGGGGTTATAGAAAATCACATGCTTCACCCCGGTGGGGGCGCCGTTGTCATCCACCACAGATACCTGCCGCCCGGTGAGCTTCTCCGCCAGCTCGCCGGGGTTATTGATGGTGGCGCTGCAAAGGATGAACTGGGGCCGGCTGCCATAAAAGGCGCACAGGCGCAGAAGGCGCCTTAGCACATTGGCCAGATTGGCGCCAAAAATGCCCCGGTAGCTGTGGATTTCGTCAATGACGATAAAGCGCAGGTTTTCAAACAGCTTCACCCACTTGGTGTGGTGGGGGAGGATGTTACTGTGGAGCATGTCCGGGTTGGTCACCACCACGTGGCCCGCCTGGCGGATGGCCTTGCGGGCGCTGGCGGGGGTGTCTCCGTCATAGGTGAAGGTTTTGATGTCCACCTCCATGGCGGTGATCAGCTGATAAAGGGAGGCCACCTGATCCTGGGAGAGCGCCTTGGTGGGGAAGAGATAAAGCGCCCGGGCATCCTGGTTTGCCATGATGGCGTTGAGGATGGGGACGTTATAGCACAGGGTCTTCCCGGAGGCAGTGGGGGTGACCACGCAGAGGTCCTGGCCTGTTTGGGCCAGCTGGATGGCCTGGGCCTGGTGGGTGTAGGGCCTTGTGATGTCCGCCTTTCTTAAGGCCTCAAGCACCCGGGGGTGGAGGCCTTCGGGCCAGGGCGCGAAGCGCGCCTCCCGGGCGGGGCTTATCTCCCAGTTGGTGACGCAGGACATAAAGCCCTCGTCGCTTCCAAGCTGGTCCAGCAGCTGTTCAAGGTTCATCCGCGCGCCTCCTTCATTGGCTGCCAGTATAACAAATTGAACCGGCCTCCACAATAGAGAACAAGCGGAAAACGGAACATATATTCCCGTTCCGGGACGGCATCCGTCCCGATAAAAACTGATTGACAGGAAAAGGGGAGATTGCTACGATATTAAGAATTTCGGGGAATGAAGGCGCGTGACAGCGGCAATTTTGCCTCGGGAAATTTTTGAAATGCAGACCGATCAAAGGAGACATGCATGAAGCACTATCTGGAGCCTGTATCCAGCGTATTGGAAGAGGTCCTGAGCCAGCAAAATGGCCTTGGCAGCCAGGAGGCCGGAGAGCGCCTGGCACGGGACGGCAGGAACAAACTGGACGAAGCGGAGAAAGCCACCTTGGTTCAGCGCTTTTTTGCCCAGCTGAAGGACCCCATGCTCCTTATTCTGATGGCGGCGGCACTTGTATCCGGCATCACCAGCCTCATCGCGGGGGAGGCGCTGACGGATCTGATCATCATCATGGCGGTGGTTTTGCTAAACGCCATTTTAGGGCTTTATCAGGAAAACAAGGCGGACAAAGCCATTGAGGCCCTCCAGAGCATGAGCGCCGCGGCTTCAAACGTCCTGCGGGACGGGACGATCCAGCAGGTGCTCACCGAGGAGCTGGTGGTGGGGGATGTGGTGCTCCTGGAGGCGGGCAGCGCGGTGCCCGCTGACTGCCGCATCATTGAAAACGCCAGCCTCCAGGTGGAGGAGGCCGCCCTCACCGGGGAATCCGTGCCCGTCTATAAGCAGACGGAGGCGCTGGAAAGCGGCAGCGGAGACGTCCCCCTGGGCGACCGGAAGAACATGTGCTACATGGGTTCCACCGTGGTGTATGGCCGCGGGCGCGCGGTGGTGGTGGCCGCCGGCATGGACACCGAGATGGGCAAGATCGCGGAGGCCATCACCCAGACGGTGGAGGGGCAGACGCCCCTTCAGATCAAGCTGGGGCAGCTGAGCAAGGTGCTAAGCTACCTGGTGCTGGCGATCTCCGCCTTTATCTTTGTCTTCAGCCTGATCCGCAACCAGAACTTTGAGATGGAGGCCATTCTTGACACCTTCATGATCGCGGTGTCCCTGGCGGTGGCGGCCATCCCCGAGGGCCTGGCCACGGTGGTGACCATCGTGCTCTCGGTGGGCGTCACCAACATGAGCCGGCGCAACGCCATCATTCGCAAGCTGACCGCGGTGGAGACCCTGGGCTCCACCCAGATCATCTGCTCAGACAAAACCGGCACCCTGACGCAAAACAAGATGACGGTGGTGGACCGCTTCACCCAGGATGAGCCCCTCCTTGGCACCGCCATGGCCCTGGCCTCGGATGCGGAGCTGGAAAACGGCAAGGCGGTGGGCGAGCCCACGGAGAACGCGCTGGTGCTGTATGCCGCCTCCCTGGGGCTTAAGAAGCCGGATCTTAAGGCGGCGATGCCCCGGGTGGGCGAAGCGCCCTTTGACTCCAATCGCAAATTGATGAGCACCCTGGTGAAGGATAAGGCGGAGAAGATCCGCCAGTTCACCAAGGGCGCGCCGGACGAGCTGCTCAGACGCTGCAGCGCCTATTGGGATGGCCGGCAGGCCCAGCCCATGACCCAGGCCAGGCGCCAGGAAATCCTGGATCAGAACCAGGGCATGGCCAACCGGGCGCTAAGGGTGCTGGGCGCCGCCTTCCGGGATTGGGACAGCATGCCGGAAGACCAGGGGCATCAGCACCTGGAGCAGGAACTGACCTTTGTGGGCCTCACCGGGATGCTGGACCCCATCCGGCTGGAGGTGATCCCCGCCATTCAGGAGTGCAAGGAGGCCGGCATCCGGCCCATCATGATCACCGGGGACCACCGGGACACGGCTGTGGCCATCGCCAGGGACCTGAACATGATCACGGATGAAAGCCAGGCCATCACCGGGTCTGAGCTTAACGCGCTGTCTGACGAAGAGCTGAGGGAGAGCATCGGCAACTACTCCGTCTATGCCCGGGTGCAGCCGGAGCACAAGGTGCGCATCGTCACCGCCTGGCAGGAGAATGGCAAAGTCACCGCCATGACAGGGGACGGCGTCAATGACGCGCCCTCTATCAAAAAGGCGGACATCGGTGTTGGCATGGGCATCACGGGCACGGATGTGACCAAGAACGTGGCGGACATGGTGCTGGCGGATGACAACTTCGCCACCATCGTCCACGCGGTGGAGGAAGGGCGGCGCATCTATGACAACATCAGAAAGGCCATTCAGTTCCTCCTGTCCTCCAACCTCTCCGAGGTGATCTCCATCTTCGTGGCCACCATGCTGGGCTTTGTTATCCTGCGCCCGGTGCACCTGCTGTGGATCAACGTTGTTACAGACACCTTCCCCGCTCTGTCCCTGGGCTTTGAGGCGCCGGACATGGATGTGATGCAGCGTCATCCCCGGGAGAAGGACGAGGGGGTTTTTGCCCGCGGCCTGGGGGTGGACGCGATGTACCAGGGGGTGATGGTGGCGGTTTTGACGCTGGCGGCCTACTTGATCGGTCACTTTATTGAATCCGGCCGCTGGGAGTTTGCCCCCTCTGAGGACGGCATCACCATGGCCTTCCTCACCATGAGCATGGCGGAGGTCTTCCATTCCCTGAACATGCGCTCCCAGCGGGGCTCCATTTTCAGCCTGAAAAGCCATAACAGATACCTTTTCCTGGCCATGGCCGTTTCCTTCTTGCTGACAGTGGCGGTGATCTATGTGCCTTTCTTAAGGGATGCCTTCAGCTTTAAGCACATCAGCCTGCATGAGTTCAGCGTGTCCATGCTTTTATCCATCTCCGTGATTCCCATTGTGGAAATCGTGAAGTTCTTCCAGCGAAAGTTTGGGATGAAGCACAGCTAAACGAGATCAGGCCGTTGTTTTAGCGCGGTGGATGGGACAATACTTCACACACCAATCACCCCTGTACACTGATAGA
>DAISYX010000132.1:0-1576 GCA_036825095.1 Clostridia bacterium
TCATCCCGGGCCACCGGGATGCCGCCGCCCCCTGCCGCGATGGGGATAAAGCCCGCCTCAAGCAGCGCCGCCACCTGGGGCAATTCCACAACCTCCAAAGGATCCGGGGAGGGCACCACCCGGCGCCAGCCGCGCCCGGCGTCCTCCCTAAAGGTGTATCCGGTCTTCAGGGCCAGGGCCTCCGCCTGGGCCTTATCATAAAAGGGGCCGATGGGCTTGGTGGGGTGGCGAAAGGCCAGGTCCTCCGGGTCCACCACCACCTGGCTGATCAGGGTGACCGGGCGCTGGGGCAGGCCTTCCCGGGCCAGCATTTCCCCCAGGGCCTGCTGGATGTGGTAGCCGATCATCCCCTGGCTCATGGCGCCGCACACATCAAAGGGCATGGCGGGGGTTTGCTCCCTGGCCGCCTCATTTTGCAGCAGAATCCGCCCCACCTGGGGCCCGTTGCCATGCACGATCACCAGGCGCCATCCTGCTTTGATTATCTTCACCAGCTGGCTAGTGGTGTCCCTCACCACGCTGAGCTGTTCCTGGGCGCTGGCTTCCCCCGACTTTCGCTGCAGGGCATTTCCGCCCAGGGCCACAACCAAAACCTTGTTCACTGGTCTTCCTCCGTCTCGCGGCTGACATAGGGGCTGGTATAGGCCTTTAGCAGCGCGCCATAATCCGGGGTAAAGGCCAACTCGTCCCCCACCTGATAATCAGGGGTGGCGCTTAAGTCCACCAGCAGGTGATCGGAGCTGGCGCCCAGAATCCGGATGCCTGTATCCCGGGGCCTCAAGCCCTCCGCATCCGTATCCTGGCGCCCCAGGGCTAAGATACCCCGTCTCATGGGCCCCAAATCCGGGAAGGCGACATACTCCCCAAAGGCGTTGGGCCCGCTTTGGCCCTCCGGCCTTGAGGGCTTTTCCTGCACTTCCAAAAGCCGCGCCTTCATCGTAAAGGCGTCTTGGTGCAAAAAGGGAAAGGGGCGGCCATAGGCGGTGTCCCGGCCCAAAAGAAGCCCTTCCCCCACCCGCAGGTGGTTGATGCCCTGCGGCAGGCGATTCTCAAAAAGCAGGTGGAGGGAGCTGGAATTGCCGCCTGAAATCAAGGGCAGGGGCAGGTTTAGTTCCCCGCGCAGGCGGCGGGTAATCTCAATCAGGCGGCCCAGGTTTTCATCATCCGGCAGGATGCCGCCAAAGCAGGTGAGGTTGGTGCCAGTGCCCGCCAGCTCAAGCCAGGGCGCGCGCCTGACGGCCTCCGCTGCCGCCCGGATGCCGGGCAGGTCCTTGTAATAAAGCCCCTCCCGCAGGTCCCCCAGATCGATTAAAAGGATGACCTTGTGGGGCCGCTCCCGCCGTTGGGCCGCCCGGCCCAGGGCCTGGATGGTCTTCTCCTCGCTTTGCAGGCTGTACTCGCTGTGCTCCACGGTTTCCTCCGCCTGCCAGGGATCGCTGAGCCTTAGCGACAGCCGAGGGATGTCCCGGGGCAGGTGGGCCAGGTTTTGCGCCCGGGCGTCCGCCAGCATGGGCGCCCCTGCTGCCGCCAGGGCCTCCACAATGGGGGCGTGGGCGCAGACCACCTTGGTCACCGC
>DAISYX010000132.1:1676-4837 GCA_036825095.1 Clostridia bacterium
GGCCCCGCCGGTAGCAATCAGGGTGGTCACCTCGCTTAAATCCTTGCCCGCGGCAAAGCGCCTGCGGCCCTCCGGCAGGTAAACCTGCCGCAGCACCCCCGCATGGCGATTAAGGGCCCTTCGCCCTGCCTCCAGAGCCAGGCGCCGGGCCAGGCTGATCTGGGCGGAGGACTTGGGGATGGGCGGCCAATGGGCCAGCTCCTCCCGGGCGTTGATGGCAAGCTCCTGGCTTAAGCTGTCCGTGCCCAGGGCCCCTGCCAGGTGATGGGCATTCAGGAAAAGCCCCAGATCCCCCTCCACGGTGCGCTTGAAAAAGGGCTCCGGCTGGGTTTGGATCAGGGCGATGGCCTCGCTCCCTTTAGCGCCTGAGTGCACATCCGTGGTAGCGCCCCCGATGTCCACCGCCAGCACATCCCCGATCACCGGATGAAGAATTCCCAGGGCCTCCATCACCGCCCCGGGGGTGGGCATGATGGGGCCGTCCACCATCTCCCGGATACGGGCCATGCCGGGGGCCTTGATGATATGCGTTTCAAACAGCCGCTGAATCTCCCGCCGGGCAGGCTCGATGTTCAGCTGGTCCAGGCTGGGGTACACGTTTTCAGTCAGGGTGAGGGGCTGCCCCGCCGATTCAAACACCCGGCTGACCCCTTTTGCCGCCTGGGAGTTCCCCGCAAAAAGCGTGGGGATATCAAGCTTCAGCCCTGCGATGGCCCGGGCGTTGTGCAGGGCGGTTTCCTTGTCGCCATAGTCCGTGCCCCCCGCCAGCAAAATCAGGTTGGGCCGAAGTTCCCTCAAATCCTCCAGTTCATCCGGGCCCATTTTGCCCGCGGTCACCCCACGCACCACGGCCCCCGCCCCCAGGGCCGCCAGCCGGGCCGCCCGGGCGGTCATTTCATATACCAGGCCGTGGACGCTCATGGAAAGGCCGCCCGCGGCGCTTGAGGCGGCGTAAAAGCTGCGCCAGCGCAGCTCCTGAAGGCCCATCCGGGCCTTCAGGTCTATTACAGCCGCCTCAAGGCCCGCCAGCACGTCCCCCTGCTGGGCGGTGGTGGGGGCCATGCCCTGGCCCAGAAAAGCAGGGGCATGAGTGAGGCCGTCAAAGGCGCTCACCACCGTGGTGGTGGAGCCGATCTCAGCCACCAGCGCGTCAATCTCCCGGGTATCCGGCTTCATTTTTTGCTGTCCCGCAGCTTCACCAGCGCGGTGGCCACGTGCACGCCCTTTGCGCCCCGGCCAAAGCCCTCATCCGCCCCCGCCTCCCGGGCCAGCTCCGGGGTCACCTGGGTGCCGCCGGCCAGGAAGACCAGCTGTTCCCTCACCCCCATCTCCCGGGCGATGCGGTCGATTAAGGCGATGTTCTTGTAGTGGATGTTGTCGTGGCTGATGATGGTGGAGGCCAGGATGGCATCCGCCCCCACCTCGATGGCGGCGCTCACCAGCTTTTCAGGCGGCACGCTGGTGCCCAGGTAGTGCACCCTGATGCCGTAGCCCTCGATGCCGCCGTGCTTGATGTCGATGATCTCCCGGAGGCCCACGGAGTGCTCATCCTCGCCCACCGTGCCGCAGACCACCGCCATGGGACGCTTTTCAATGGCGCTTCGGATGGCCCCGTCCCCCATCACCTCCGGTTCCGGCGGGATCTCTAATTCCTCAATGGCGATCTCAAAGGGCACCTTGCCCTTCAGCTCCACCCGGGTGCCGTCCACCGGGTGCATCACCTCCAGGGAGATGACCTCAGGGGATTTGAGGTTCATGCGCCTGGCCACTTCCAGCGCCGCGGCCTTGGCCACCTTTTCCTCCGCGGGGAAGAAGAGGGTGAGCATCACCGTGCCGTCCCCCAGCCACTCCATCTCGGGCTTTAGGAACTTGGCGCCCGGTCTTCGCAGCTGCTCGGACTCCGCCATGCGCACAGCGGCGTTGTCCGTCTCGTCCAGCTCGTCGATGTAGCGGATCATCTCCGGGCGCTCAAAGGTGCAGCCCCCGATGAGGCTGACGGGGTCCTCCCCCTCCCTTAGGCCGTACTGCCCGGTGTTGTTATAGCCAAAGTGCGCGGTCACGGGGGCCAGGTAATCCTTCATCCGGGGGATGAGGGAACCCGCGCCGATGCCGCCTGAGAGGCTGCGGGCGATGCCGTCCCCGTTGCGCTCCGGGAAGAAGCCGGAATCCACGAAGAAGCCCTCCTCCACCGCCGTGAAATAGCCGCCGGAGGCCAGCATCTCCTCCATAAACAAAACCGCCCGCTCCTTAAGCGCCCGGGCCTGATCCCTCAGGTAGCCCTCCTGCTTAAGCTCCACCAGGTCCATCAGCCCGTCAAGGCCGATGAGGGTTTGCTTGGCGGTGTCGCAGGCCTCGATGTTATAGATGTGCCAGGGCACGTTGCGCCCCTCGTCCGGGGTGATGGTGGACTGGATGTCAGCGGAGGTGAGCTTTGAGATCAGCATGTTGAGCACATGGGTGACCGTGGCCTCCCGGGTGGAGGACTGGATGTACTTGGTGTTCATCTGCGCCCGCATCCGAAAGCCGGAAAACAGCTCCCTTAGCGCCACCGCATAGGGCAGATCCATGTGCACGCAAGGGGCGGGGGTGGCGGTGGGGGGCACGGTGGACAGGCAGATCAAATCCTTAGGCAGCCCGCAGGCCAGGGAAAACCTGGCGTTGATGGCGTGCTGCACCATCAGTTCCGGCATCACCTTCCAGGCCTCCCGGGCGGTGGCGTTGGCGTTGTGGGCGCCGTCAATCTGAGCCATGCCCGCCCAGGCCATCACCCGCTTGGATTCGCAGGCGTCCACAAAGGAGCGGGCCATGTTGATATTGCGGTAGAGCACGTTGTACTGGGGGTCCTGGTGGGCGCCGTTGACGCCCTCCTCCGCAAAGAGCACCGCGATCTCCGGCCCCGCCACGCCTGAGACATAGGAGTGGTAGTTGATGGGGCGGCCCACCTCATCCTCGATCAGATCAAGGGCTTTGCGCTGGGCGCGGATCTGCTTTCTGGTGATGGGCACGCCGCCCACCCCCTGGGGGGTGCCCTCGATGAGGCCGTCAAAGTGGCTCTGCCCCGCGGTCCGGATCACCATGATGTGGTCCGCCCCGTGATGGGCGGCCATGCGCATGCGGCGGATGTCGTCCTCAAAGCGGCCGGAGGCGATCTCCGTGGTGAT
>DAISYX010000133.1:0-4778 GCA_036825095.1 Clostridia bacterium
TGCATCAGCCGGATGCGGGCGTCCGCCTCCTGGCGCAGGGCTGAAAGCTCTTGAATGCTTAAGCCCTCCAGGCTGAAAGAGGCCGCCAGCCCCGCAAACGGGGCCATCATCATAAGCGCCAGCAAAAAAAACGCGGCTTTCTTTTTCATCTGTTCCTCCTGATCCGTCAAAAAAAGGAGATGCACTTGGGGCCCGCCTCCGGGGCGCCTGTCATACTGGCCTCATTATACCGTGCCCCATCCCCCCATGCAACGCCCTGATTGTTCCGGTTTGCATCCTGTGGTATAATATTTTTGGTGGAAAGCCGCCCTGATTGTCGGCCTTTCACCCGTGGGGGTGCACCGGTTTCGACGGGGATCGTCGGGTGCATGGCAAGCGAGCCGCGGCCCCTGCACCGCGCAACAACGGGGAAAATAAACAACTGACAACAATCAGCAATTAGCTTTCGCGGCCTAAGCCCGCGAACGTCGGCCGCAAGCGCTCACGGCTTGCGTCACTGGCGCCATTGATGTGAGGAACAGGGCCACCTAAGCTTTGCGGTGAACCCGGTAAAATGAAGCTACCAAACCCGGCAGCCTGACGGCGGGCGTCCGGACGAGGGAAATTCAAAACACCGTCTGCGCTCGGAGAAAGCCATGATCCTGAATCTTCGGACAGGGGTTCGATTCCCCTCACCTCCACCACAAATCGTCTGAAAACGCTTGAAAAATCAAGGTATTCGGGCGGTTTTTCAGTTTGATTATAAGGCTTGCTGATCATTTTACACAAAGGGAACAAAATTACAGGCCAGGGACGGATGAAAATGCCGATGCCCACCTGTTTTCCCTTGTTATTTGCCCTTTATTGAGCTTTTCCTCCACAGTGGCCGGCATCTCTTGGTATCCTGCTTTAAACCGCTCGATAAGCGCCGGTGCACTTCCTGCCAGGTTGATCACCCTGCGCAGGTTGCAGGAGAGGCCGCCCAGCACGAACTCCGCCGTGGTTATCTCCCTGCGCCGACACAGAAAGTGGCGAAGGGCGTCCGCGCGCTTGATGGC
Source organism: Clostridia bacterium (assembly GCA_036825095.1). GTDB lineage: Bacteria > Bacillota > Clostridia > Christensenellales > Aristaeellaceae > UBA6115. The sequence goes on from DAISYX010000133.1 coordinate 1,038, forward strand.
GCCAAAGGGATGCTCGCTTACCTGCCGGCGCGTTTTCTGCTTGCCGATGTCCCGCTGGATGAAGATCATCACCCGCTTGTCTGGTCTTTTGCGGTGGCCAAAGTGATTATAGGGTGTGTGCTGCTCCACATCCGGTATCTCCTGCAACAGATATAGGGAATGTCCCTACATGATGACCGGAACACAGGTGGTGTCGGGCTTTATGCGCACACGCCTGGGGCAGGTGACACGGCCATCCTGCATCTGCCGCAGACAGTTCTCGTGAAAGGCGATGCGTTCTTTGCGCGTTTGGATACCCGGCAGGTGATCCTTCTGCAAATCCAGACAGAAAAATTCAATGAATTGATATACTATTTTAAGATTCCAATATGATTGATAGGACGTCTGGTTATTTATTGTAGACCTCAATTGTAAAAACAAGTGTATGCTCTATCCCGGGTATATACCTTCTGAAACAACACCTTCCCCGAAAGGAGCCTTTATGATCAGCATTGTGTTTGAACCCGAAAATCACCGCGCAGCCGCCTATGGCGGCGACAAGCTGGTCGGCGTCTGCAACACCTCGCCTTCTCAGACCGTTTGGATCATCGATCACACTGAGGTGGATCCGGCCTACAACGGGCAGGGCATTGCCGCCAAGCTGGTGAAGGCCGTGGTGGATGCCGCCCGCGAAGCAAAGGTTAAAATAGTTCCCCTATGCCCCTATGCCCCTATGCCCCTATGCCAAGAAGCAGTTTAAAAAAAACGCAGAATATCAGGATCTGCTCTAAGCCCTCTGCACACGCCTCTGCTTTATGCTCCTTATGAAAAAGCCCGCCCGCACATCATACCAGGCTGGCGTTTTTACGCTAATCTTTCAAGAATCCAAAGAGCGGGGTGGCTTGTATCTTCCCGGCCCGGACTCCTATCTACGACTGTAAGAATCTGCTTGGCGGAACATTCGGAAGACTTGTTGGTTGCTGCGCCGCACCCGGGGAGAAGCCACTTTAATCACCAGACGACAACACAATTTGAAAGCCCCCTGCTCAGTTCCTTAAGCGAGCCACCACCTCACCGATGTAGTCGCCGTCTATCACATCGTATTTGTCTTCCCGCGGATACAGAGCGCCGCCAAAATAGATATCACGGTTGTTGGCGGTGGAGGTATCGATCCGGGGCTGGTGCCGCACAATGTGCAGCTGCGTGCAGCCGGTGTATGCCGAAACTTTGGCGGCATTGCGCAGCGTGATGCCCGCACCCGGGAGAATCTCAATCGCGTCGCCGGCATACCGAATCATCTCCCTGATGGTGTCCAGGGCAAAGAAAACGTCCGGTTCCTGCCCGCTGGTGAGCACCCGGTCAACCTGCAGCTCAATCAGGGTGTCAAGGGCGCGCTTCCAGTCGGGCGTCACATCAATGGCGCGGTGAAACACCGCTTCTTTCCCCGCCTCTTTGGCGATGGCGGTCAGCTGCCGGCAGCGCTCCTCGTCAATGGTTCCGTCCGCATGGAGAAAGCCAAACACCAGCCCGGCGGCCCCATTTTCCGCAAGCGCCTTTGCGTCTGTCAGCGCTGTTTCAAACTCGGCCTCCGTATAGCAAAACCCGCCCTGCCTTGGCCGGACCATCGCCATCACCGGAAGCGGCGTGTGCGCCATGGCTGTCCGCAAGGCGCCCAGGGTAGGCGTCAGGCCGCCGTGAAAAAGGCTGCTGTTGAGCTCAACCCGGTCTGCTCCCCCTCGGTAAGCTTCAATCACATCATCCGCCGAACCACAGCAGACCTCAAGCAGGATTTTCTTCTTCATCTGACACTCCTCATCTTTTTATGTTTCTATAATGGCAACAATGCTTATCCCTCATCTCGCCGGGGAATATTCTCAAACTGCTGCCCGCTCATTCGCTGCGCAAAATGCGTGTTGGCACCGCGGTGTCTTCCGTGGTTTCACCAGGGCCCCTATCCCAAGGATTGGCGTTATTGTACCATAATTTGGAGAGCCCTAAGACTACGCTTGCTCTTTCGCGGCGACCACCCCATCCCTTGAAGTTGCGCGGCCGATAATCATGGGATAAAATACCTCTGACAAACCGGCCAGGCGCAGCTGCGATCCTTCCACCAGCCTGGCGGACAGGAGGCTGGGTATGAGACAGGAAGACAACAAACGGCCAAGCCCCGGGCTGGCCTCAGAGCTGCGTAAAAACAGCATCACCATCCCCGAGGAGATCTACCAGTGCAGCGGCATCCGCATCATGGGCACGCGCATCAAGTCCGTCATCTTCACCACCGATGTGGCCATCATCGCTAACAATAACGCCCAGGCCGTCCTGTGCGTCTATCCCTTCACGCCCCAGCTGAACATCACTACCGCGGTGATCAGCATCGCCCGCTGCCCGGTGTTTGTGGGCGTGGGCGGCGGCACCACCTCCGGGGAGCGCTGCATCAGCCTGGCGCTTCAGGCGGAGCTGCTGGGCGCCTATGGCGTGGTGGTCAACGCCCCCATGAAGCCGGCGATGATCCGTCAGCTGAAGGCCGCCGTGGACATCCCGGTCATCTCCACCGTGGGCTCCTTTCACGAGGACTTTTTGGGGAAAATCAAGGCGGGGGCGGATATTTTCAACGTTTCCGGCGGGCCGCAGACGGCGGAGCTGGTGCGCAAAATCCGCGCGGAGTTGGGAGAGGACTATCCCATCATGGCCACCGGCGGGCCCACGCCGGAAAGCATCCTGGAAACCATCCAGGCCGGCGCCAATTCCATCACCTACACCCCGCCCAGCTCCGGGGATATCTTCCACGGCCTGATGGTGAAATACCGGGGGATGTCCTCATAGGCGGGGGCTGATGCGCACAGGCGTGTTGGGGAAAACAGAACTTGGCAAGGGAGAAGAATGCCTGTGACTGGGGTTGACATCCGCGGCGCCTCCATCAAGCCGGGCATTGTTTACAGCATGGCGACAGCCAGGGCGGCATCCCCGCAAACCGAATGGGCGGGGTGAATAAACCGGTTAAAAAGCTGATCCATGAAGTGTGCCAAACGCCAGCGCCCATTGAAAACGACGCCGTGCACACTCTGAATAAATATAAGAGGAGAACAGCATGAACAAAAAACACGTCCTTTGCTTTGGCGATTCCAACACCTGGGGCTACTGCGCCCAGACCCAGGGGCGCTATGATGACGCCACCCGCTGGACCCGGCAGCTTTCCGGGCTGTTGGGGGAGGAATATCTGGTGGTGGAAGAGGGACTCAGCGGGCGCACCACCTGCTTTGAGGATCCGCTAAGCGAGGGCCTTTCCGGCCTTCATCTGCTGACCCCCATCCTGCTGTCCCACGCGCCTTTGGATCTGGTGGTGATGATGCTTGGGACAAACGACTGCAAGCAGCGCTTTTCCGCCACGCCGGACAACATCAAGGACGGGCTTTTGCGGCTGGTGAAAAAGGCCCGGGTGACCGAGGCCTGGCGGGAGGAACCCCGCCTTTTGATCGTGGCCCCCATCATCATGGACCGCCGCCTGTACGACACCCCGCACGGGGCGGGGATGGGCGAGGGCAGCGTGGAAAAGTCCGAACAGCTCCCCGCCCTGTTCCGCGGTCTGGCGCTGGAATGCGGCTGCGCCTTCCTTGATTCAAACCCCTATGTTACGCCCGCGCCCGGGGACTTTATGCACTTTGACCCGGACAGCAACCGCCGCTTTGCCCAGGCGCTGGCTGAAAAAATCAGGGCCATCTGTTGAAGGCTTTGTTGCCCGGGCACGGCAAATATGATATAATA
>DAISYX010000134.1:0-4690 GCA_036825095.1 Clostridia bacterium
GGCGGAAAGGAGAGGGTCTATCGCGCGCATCACCACGCAACGGGGCAGGCCCTTCTGGCTTTCTGCCCGCAGGTAGAGTCGGCTGTCCCGGATGCCCCAGGTCAGCTCCTCCCGGGGGATCACCTGAACAGACAGGCCCCTCTCCCGCCCTGCCTCAAGCCAGCGGTCGATGAAAAACTGGTTGCGGGGGATGTGCTCCCGGTCGTAGATCAGCCAGAGCGGCACCTTAAGCCTCCTTTTTGATCAGGCGCAGGATGTGCCGGGCGGGGTTGATCCCCGTGGCCTCCCTGAGCCCTGAAAAGTGGGCGTTGGAGTTGATCTCGCAGATCAGGGGGCCTTCATTTGCGATCAGAATATCCACGCCCGCAAAGTCCGCGTGAACCGCCTGGCAGGCCTTGATGGCAAGGGCGGCCTCCTGGGGGCTGGGCTTGTGGGCATAGGCCACGCCCCCGTTTTCCAGGTTGGCCCGGAAATCCCCGGAGGGGTTCACCCGGCGGATGGCGGCGACCGCCTCCCCGCCCACCACATAAATCCGCAGATCCTCCCCCGCGCTTTCGCTGATAAAGGACTGGAACAGCAGCGGCCTTGCTTCAGTCAGCGACAGGACGCGGCGCATTTCGGCCGCCGTCCGGGCTAAATAGACCTGGCGGCCAAAGGAGCCGTAGCCCTCCTTGATCACCAGGGGCAGGCCCAGCTCATGGGCGATGATATCCAGAAAGGCCATGTCCCCATAGCCCACCCGGGGATAGGTGACCGGGCCCAGGAGGGTGCGGGGCTGGGGCAGGCCCGCCTTTTCAAGGGCCAGAAAAGTGGCCGTCTTGTCATCGCAGACCGCGATGGCCCGGGCCCGGTTAAAAAGCCGCAGGCCCCGCTGCTCCATCAGCTGGGCCAGGCGCACATCCTTGTCAAAAAAGAGCGCGGCGGGGGGAGCGGCATCAAAGCTGTCCCTTTTAAGGAAGGAGGCGTTATCCCGAAGCGTCAGCCGGATGCCCGCATCCGCTGCCGCCTCAAGAAAAGCGCGTTCCATCGCCACAAATGAAGGCGTGCGCAAAAACGCGCTGACCACCAGCCAAGCTTCTTTCATGCGATCCCTCCCGAGGGCATCTTAGCATGCCTTCAAATCCTTGGAAAGACCGGCTTTAACATTTGCGCAAATATGCTATAATCCTGCCAAGAGGTGATTGGATGAACTGGGGGGCGCTGAGAGCATATCAGGACAGCCTGCTGGAGAATTGTGCTGTGGGGACGGACCTTATGGTCTGCCAGGGGGAGAAGGTGGTTTACCGCCACCTGAATGGGTTTGCCAACCGGGAGGCAGGGATCAGGGTGGGCCGGGATACGCTGTTTCGCGTCTATTCCATGACCAAGCCCATTACCTGTGCCCTGGCCATGATGCTGCATGATCAGGGGCGCTTTGTGATGACGGAGCCGCTGGGACGCTACCTGCCCGCTTTTGGGCAAATGCGGGTCAAAGAGGGGAGGGGCAGCCGGGAGGCCAGGGGCCCTATCCGCATTCTGGATCTTTTCACCATGACCTCCGGGCTTAATTACGATTTGCAGCGGGAAAGCCTGCTGGGCGTTCTGGCCGATCAGGGGCCGGGCCTGACCTTGGCCCAGGTGGCGGAGGCCGTCGCCCGGGATCCGCTGGATTTTGATCCGGGAGAGCGGTTTTGCTATGGCGTCTCTCACGACGTCCTGGGGGTTCTGGTGGAGACGCTCTGCGGGGCTTCTTTAGGGGAATGCATGGCGGAGATGCTTTTTGGTCCCCTGGGCATGGCGGATAGCTTTTTTGCCCTGCCTGAGGACGCCCAGCCCCGCCTGGCCCTCACCTATGCCTCCCAGCCTCCCTTTGGGCCGGAGCCTGTGCTGGACAACTTCTTTTTATCCTTTCCCAGGCTGGAAAGCGGGGGCGGCGGGCTGGTCATGACAACGGAGGACTACCTGCGCTTTTTGGGAATGCTGCTGCGGGAAGGCAGGGATGAAAAGGGACAGGCGCTCCTAAGCCCGGCTGCTGTGCGGCTGATGCGCACAAACCACCTGACAGGCCCGGTACACGCGGGCTATATGGCGGACCGGCCGGGCTATGGCTACGGCCTGGGGCTGCGGGTGCTGACCCATCCGGAGCAGATCGGCGCCCTCACCAACCCAGGCGAATACGGCTGGGCAGGCACCCAGGGCACCTGGATGATGGCGGACCCGACAAGCCAGACAGCGGCGGTCTTTATGATGCAGGGATCGCCAGGCCCCAACGGGGAGATTCACCCCAGGCTGCGCAATCTGATCGCCGCTCAAATACACTAAAAGAGGCAACGAGATGGAAATACTGATTACGACAAATCCCCTTACCTGGTATGAAGCCCTTATCCGCGTCATCGCGGCTGTGCTGGTGGGCGCCCTGGTGGGAATAGACCGGGAATATAAAAACCGGCCGGCAGGCCTCAGAACCCACAGCCTGGTGTGCCTTGGGTCCACGGTGGTGGCGATTTTGGAGGGCTTGATCGTCCTTCAGCTGCTGGGAACCCCGGGCGCGGGGGAGGTGGGCATGTCCATCGGCCGCATTTCCGCCCAGGTGGTCAGCGGCATCGGTTTCCTGGGCGCGGGCACCATTTTTGTGGCCCAGAAAAAGGTTTCCGGCCTGACCACGGCGGCGGGCCTTTGGAACGTGGCCTGCCTGGGGCTGATGATCGGCTTTGGCTACTACTGGCTGGCGCTGATTGTGGCGGGGCTGATCACCATCGTGCTGGTGCTCTTCCAGAAGGTCATCCGGGTGAACACCGTCAAAAGGGTGGAGGTTCGCTTCACCAACCGGGCTTCAGCGCTCCCCTTCATCAACGCCTATATGCACCAGAAGCACATCGAGGTGCTGGACGTGGACTTTCACATCGAGAACTTCCGGGACGCGGAAGCGCCGGAGCAAAACGTGTACACCAACCTCTACACCCTTCACCTGCCTCCTGGGCTTAGCTATGCGGACATGGTGATGCAGCTTACCCAGAACAAGGACATCCAGGTGGTGCGCACCCGGAACGTGTGACGCCACAAGCAAAAAGCCCGGCTCCTGACCGCCGGGCTTTTTTAACGCACATGATTCTGGTTTCCTTCAGCTCAGATGGATGATCCGGCCTTCCTCCACCGCTTTGACAAACACCAGGCCGATCTTCGGGTCAAACTGGGTGCCCAGGTTGCGGCGGATTTCGTCCAGGGCCTCCTCCACAGACAGGGCGGGCTTGTAGCTGCGGGCGGTGGTCATGGCGTCAAAGGCGTCCGCGATTCCCAGGCAGCGGGCGGCGATGGGGATGTCCTCCCCCTTTAAGCCCCGGGGATAGCCCTTGCCGTCCCAGCGCTCATGGTGCCCGATGGCAGCAGGGGTGACATAGTCCAGGCTGGGCAGGTATTTGATCATCGCGATGGAGCCTTCCACGTGCTGCTCCATGATCTTGCGCTCCTCAGGCGTCAAGGGCCCGTCCTTGACCAGGATGCTCTCGGGGATGCCGATTTTCCCGATGTCATGCAGAAGCCCCGCCTGGCGGATGATCTCCACATGCTCCTTGTCCAGGCCGATTTCTTCACCTAACTGGGAGGCGTATTTGGACACGTTTTCCGAGTGGCGGAAGGTGTAGTGGTCCTTGGCGTCAATGGCGGCGGTCAGGGCATAGATGGTTTGGGCGCATTGCTCGCCGAAATGCAGCGCCTCCGGCGTGACATCCACGAAGTTCTGCCCCTCCCGGTAGAGCTGGGTGCGGTTCTTGCCGTTCTTTTTGGCGGAATACACCGCGATGCTGGCATAATGAATGGCCTCATCCAGGGTGGCGGCGGCGGTGGGGTAGGAGCAGATGCCGGCTGAGAAGGTGAGAAAACGATGCCCCTGATGGTTGTTTTTGCGCAAATAGTCCCCCAGCATGTCCCGGATGACATCCACGCTGTCGGAGACGGCGCTGGCATCCTTAAAGGGCACGGCCAGGATAAACTCCTTGCCGCTGTAACGGCCCACCCGGCCCTGGTTGCCGGTGACGGCCAGCAGGATTTTGGAGAAGTCCTGCAGCAGCTTGTCCCCCTGGAAGGAACCGTACAGCTCGTTGTAAAGCCGGAAATCATCCAGGCTGATGATGCAGACGGTGAAGCTGCCCTTGGCCGCCCTGGAGAAATCCTCCTTCACCTTTTCCAGGAAATGCCGCCGGTTGTGAAGGCCGGTCAGCCCGTCCAGCTGTGCCTCGTTTTGCATGACGGCATAGAGCATGGCGTTGTTGGCGGCGATGGACATAATGGCCGCGGCGGATTCCAGGAAGATGATGTCGCCGGGGCTGCCGATTTTGGTGTTGTTCTGGTCCGCAAACAGGGTGATGGCGATCAGCCGCCCGCCCTGGGTGATGGGCAGAATCAGGCGGATGCTTAAGGAACGCAGCATTTCCTTTTCAGCATCCCACATGGAGCGGTAGTGCTGCGTGCGGGAGAAATCCTTATAGGTGATCGCGGTTTTATGCTCCCATAGCCAGGCGATCAGCGGGCTTGCCTGCTGGATGACCACGTCCCCCGCCACGGTGGGCTTGGAGTGGGCCTTGGTGACGAAATTGCCGCCCTCCTCCCGGACGCAGACATAGGCGGCATCGCAGTCGATGTTCTTTTCGATGAACTGGCCAAAGGTTTTGAAAATCAGCTGGCTGTCCAGGGATTCGTTGATCTCCCGGCTGAA
>DAISYX010000135.1:0-4685 GCA_036825095.1 Clostridia bacterium
TGCGCATGCGGCGGATGTCGTCCTCAAAGCGGCCGGAGGCGATCTCCGTGGTGATCACCGGCCCCGGCTGTGGGTCGATGTTTCCAAAGTGGTGGGCAGGGGGCAGGGGGACGGAGCGCTTTAGGGGCTGGGACGCGTCCTGATAGCTGAAGCCATGCATCTTAAGCCCAGGCGCCATCTTCCGCCAGGTCCAGCCCCGGCGGCGGGGGCGGTAGCGGTCCAGGTCTTTGAGGATCTCCCGCACGTCCAGGGCCTCATCCGGCCTTAAGCGATAGTCGCTCATGACGCCTCCTCCTTTGAAAAGCTGTCCGCCAGGCCCTCCCAGCCCTGGCCTTTGATGAGCAAAAGCCCCGCTTCCCGGATGCTTTGGCCGCTTTTCCGGCTGGCCTTGTACACCACATGGCCCGCCCCGTGGCCCAGCAAGCCCTTTTCCAGGCAGATATTCACCAGCTCCTTGGCCTCCAGGGAGGAAAAGCCCATGCGCAGCAGCACGCTGCGCTCAATGGAGGGGCTGGTGTATTGCCGCCCCATGTCAATCAGGGGCGCTGTCAGCTGCTCCGCCAGCTCCCAGAAACGGGCGTGGAGCTCCGCGTCCTCAAGGCCCATGAGGCCCTCACGCCGCACGTCAAAATCATCGCTGCGTTTCATGCTTTCTCCTCCTGATATTTCCTGATTACGCCTTCAACAAAGGCCGTATCGCTGCGGGTTTCCCGGGCCAAAAAGTGAAGGTCTGCCTCGCTGATGGGAAGCGCCGCCTCTGAAATGGCCCGGATGATCAGGCCCTCCCGCAGGCGGGTCAGGTCCGCCTCCTGGCAGCGGATCTGCCCCGGGTGACTGGGCAGGATGATGCTCTCCCCCGGCACCTCCTCCCGGGGATCGCCTGTGGCGATTTTCACGCCGTTTTCCCGGGCAAAGGCCAGCTGGGCGTTGGGATGCTTGCCGGCGCCCGTGTATTCCGTCTCCTGAACCACCAGGAGGGCCTCCCGGGGCAGTTCCCGGGCCAGGCTGAAGGCGGCGGCCAGGCTGGTGTTGCCGGCGGGCCCCCGCTCCATCCCCTCCAGCACCGCCAGCATCTCCGTGGTGTAAAACACCTCCCCCTGGCTTAGGGTGACATAGCGGGACATGTACCTCAGCGGCCTGCCAGCACTTCTTGGCACGTCCGAGCGGTCCGGCCAGCTGCTAAAGGGCATGCCAAAGCCGGTGTGCCCGGTGGTGAAGGATTTGCGGTTGAAGGCCCTGTCACTGGCCATGTGCAGGCCCCTGAGGTTCACGCTGGCGGCAATCACGGGGCTGTCGCAGCCCGCCTTGATCAGGCCCCGGGCGGTGCCCGTCAGGTTGCCGCCCCCGGCGTTGGTGGCCACCACCGCCGCGGGCATGGCGCCAAACTGGGCCTGGCACTGCCGCGCCAGCTCATAGCCCAGGGTTTCCACCCCCAAGATGGCATAGGGGGTGTAGAGGGAGGCGTTGAAGTAGCCGGTTTCCTCAAGCAGCAATAAAAAGGCGTAAAACAGCTCCGGCCCCACCGTCAGCTGGATCACCTCCGCGCCAAAGGCCTCGCACTTGCGGGCCTTCTCCACGATTTCCGGCTGCCCCCGGCCTTTTGAATCAAAGCACTCCTGCACCACGATGCAATGAAGCCCCGCCTTGGCGCAGCAGGAGGCCACGGCGGCGCCGTAGTTGCCGCTGGTGGCGGTGATCACGCCCTTAAAACCCATTTTTTGGGCCACATGCACGCTCAGCGCCGCCCGCCTGGCCTTGAAGGAGCCGGAGGGGTTGGCCGCCTCGTCCTTTATCAGGATGCGGGCGCCAAAGCCGGGCCTGGCGTATTTGCGGGCCAGGGCGCTGATGCGCCGAAGCTCCACCAAAGGGGTGTCCCCCACCCCGTAGTCCGCCTGGATGGCCTTCACCTCCATGATATCAAGGCCGGGGGAGGCCATCATGGCCTCGTAGTCAAAGGCGATGCCGCCGGATTCAAAGCGGCTGTAGTCCAGCCCTACGGCGGACTTCATGATCTCGTTTCTGCGGGCCATCACGGCCTGATAGCTCTTTTCAATGCTCATCAGGCACCGCCTCTCCCGCCGCCTTTAGGATGCTCTCCTGGGCGGCCAGAAGCTCCGGCACAAAGGCGCCAAAGCCGTGGGAAAAGCCGGGCGCTTCCGCCACCAAAAGGCCCTTCACCTCCCGCCCGGTGCGGGTGCGGGCACGGGTCTTTTGCCCCAGCGCCGCGTCCTCCATCAGCCAGCCCTTCACCCACTGCTCAAGGGGCAGCGCCGCCGTGTCCTCCGGCACCTGGGGGGCGCGCTGGTCAGGGGTAAGGACAATGCTGTGCAGCTGCACCCAGCTTCCCTTTTTAATCATCCCGTCTCCTCCCCAAAGGCGATGGCCCGGTAGTCCCCCATGACGCAGCGGGGCACCGGGATATCCAGCATGGTCAAAAGCCCCGGCTTTGCCGCCACCACAAAGGGCAGGGTGTTGCAGGCCATGGCGATGGTGCCCAGGCCCCCGTCCACCTCGGGTTTTATGGCCATGGCGATGGGCGGCCGGCCCTTCAGGGTGATGTAATCCCCCGTTTCAACCCCCGCCAGCTGGGGCTCGATCTGCTGGGGATGGCTCATGGTGATCTTTTCCTCCCCTTCGATAATGCCAAGGGCCCTCATGTCCACGCCCGCCACCTGGCCGGCGCTGGCCTCCCCGTGGGGGGCCTTCCGGTCCACTTGGGTGATGATAGGCCGCATCCGGGTTTTTACCTCGTCCACCGGCCAGCCAAAGGCGGAGGCCATCAGGTGGATGGACTCTTCAAAGCCCACGTGCCCGGCCAGCGCGCCTTCCGCAACCCCCTGCTCAAAGGCCTGGGGCGCAAGGCCGATGCCCTGCTCCTCCATCACCGCCCGGCCAAAGGGGGAAAGGCTGTTCACCCGCTCACAGTGCACCCCGGAAAGCTCCGTCTGGGCCCCGGAGAGGCAGACGGCCAGCAGGTCCATCATCATCCCCGGGTTGATGCCCGTGCCCAGCACGGACACCTTGTTCTTCACCGCCATGATGTGCATGTCCAGCGCCATGTCCGGCGACTGGGCCCAGGGCCAGGCCATCTCCTCCGCGATGGTCAGCACGTTGACGCCCTGATCCACCACCTCAAGCACCTTGGGATAGACGTCCTTCACAAAGGAATGGGTGGCGATCACGCAGATATCCACCGGCTTTTGTTCAAGGGCCTTTTTGATATCCCCTGTGATGGGAGCGTCCGGCCGCCCTTCCTGGGGGATATCCAGGGCCTCATAGAGGTTTTTCCCCAGCAGCTCCGGGTTGATGTCACAGGCGCCTATCACCTGCACCCCCCGGCGTTTGGACAGGAGCCTGGCGATGCCGGAGCCCATGGCCCCCAGGCCCCACAGAACCACCCTCACCTCGCGCATGTGCTTGTCCTCCTTATTGGCGGCCGATGGTGGCGACCATGACGGCCTTGATGGTGTGCAGGCGGTTCTCCGCCTGATCAAAAACCCTGGACTGGGGAGAGCGGAACACGCTGTCTGACACCTCCATCTCTTTAAGCCCGTATTTCTGCTGCACCTCCCGGCCGGTCTCGGTGTTCAGGTCGTGGAAGGCCGGCAGGCAGTGGAGGAAGATGGCCTTGGGGTTTTGGCTGCGCGCCATCAGGGCGCTGTTCACCTGATAGGGGGCCAGAAGCCGGATGCGCTCCTCGAACCGGGCCTCCTCCCCCATGGACACCCACACGTCCGTATACAGCGCGTCAGCGCCCACCACGCCGTCCAGATCATGGCTGACAATGATCTCCCCCCCGGTTTCCCCGGCCAGGGCCTGCATCTCATGGAGCAGGTCCTTTTCAGGGCTCAGCTCCTCCGGGCAGACCGCGGTGTAGCGCAGGCCCAGCTTGGCGCAGATGATCATCAGGGAGTTGGCCACGTTGTTGCGGGCATCCCCCACATAGGCCAGCTTGCACTGGGACAGGGGCTTTTCCGCGTATTCCTCCAGGGTCATCACATCCGCCAGGGCCTGGGTGGGGTGGTAGCGGTCCGTCAGGCCGTTCCACACCGGCACCCCGGAATAGCGGGCCAGGCCTTCCGCCGTCTCCTGGGCGAAGCCCCGAAACTCAATCCCGTCATAAAAGCGGCCCAGCACGCGGGCAGTGTCCTCCAGGGATTCCTTCTTGCCCATCTGGGAGTTGGACAGGAAGGTGGCGTTGCCCCCCTCATCCCAGCAGGCCGTTTCAAAGGCGCAGCGGGTGCGGGTGGAGGTTTTTTCAAACAGCAGCACGATGTTGCGCCCCCGGAGCAGATCCCCCGGGATGCCCGCGCGTTTCTTGCGCTTCAGGTCATGGGAGAGGTCCAGCAAAAAGCGGATCTCCTGGGGGGTGAAATCCTTCAGGGTGAGGAAGCTGCGGCCTTTCAGATTGACGGGCATGGGAACCTCCTTTTATTCAGGTTTTCTGTTGTATCCTCGATCAGCCGCGTAAAAATTCCGCGGTTTTCTCCGTGATGACGGCCTTCCTGTATCCTGTTCAATGGATTCCCCGGGCTTCTTCCATCCGCTCCCGGCCCAGCATGGCCAGCCACTTCTTAAAGGGTTCCGCCTTTGGCGAGGAAACCGGCTGGTTGATGCGCAGGAGGGTTTCTGTGTCGCCACGTCAGTTTTATAGAGTTTCCCATCCTTGGGCGAACACATTTTCA
>DAISYX010000136.1:0-4684 GCA_036825095.1 Clostridia bacterium
CACGGCGGTGCCAGTGCCAAGGCTCCAGCCCATCAGCACGATTTGATCAGGGTTCACCTCCGCCCTTCCGGCGGCATAGTCCCAGGCCGCCCGGGCCATCTTCAGGATGCTTTCCTCGCTTCGCGTCCCAAGGCTTTGGCCGGTGCCGGGATAGTCCAGCATCATAAAATGATAACCCGCCAGTAGCTGTTGGTTGCCGGGCTCCAGCATGGCCTGGGCTCTTGCGGCAGATTCCTCGCTGTTGCCGCCAAAATACAGCACCAAACCCGCTTTTTCCGGGCCATTTTTCAAAAACCAGCCCTGATAGCCCTGTCCGTCTGGGCCCGTCACCGTGATCGCCTCCGCCTGGGCCGTGTTTTTCAGGGCCTCTTCCGCCCGGATATCCGTATTAACCGGGGGATAGAGCAGGGCGTCCTGCCCCACCCAGAGGAAAGCCCAGGCCCACACCAGCCCCGTCAAAAGAACCAGCAGAAGGATTCTACCGATGTTCTTAAAAAAAAGCAGGGGACGGTTGGCCGGATGCAGGGTCAGCAGAAAAATGATAAGGGCTGAGATAACGGCAAAGAGATAGAACTCCTCCTGCCTGATTTGTACATTTCCATCAATTTGTTTCAGCAGAAGCCCCGCCAAAAAAGCGAGGGCCATGCTGATTCCCGCCGCGAAAAGCAGGCTTAAGAAAAACCGTTTCACACTGGTCCGCCTTTTGGATTCGCTCACGGGGCGCCTCCTTTCAGAAACAAAAACAGCTCAGCGCGCAAGAGGTTTAGGCGCCTACGCCTCCGGGATGAAATCCATGGCGGCCTCCGCCGCCTCTTCCTCCCGGGACTGGGAAAAGCCGACGAGGCGCTCCCTGGCTTTTTTGCGCCAGCGGCCAAAGCGGAAGGCCAGCACATTGGTCACCGCCCCCATCAGCCAGGTGGCAAGCATGGCGTAATAGATCATCTCAGGCTGGCCCAGGGGGTTCTCCGCCGTTTTGGACAGATTCACCAGCCAGTAGGACAGGGGCACCCTGAGGGCCACGGACACCATGATGGAGATCCACATGGGGGTCACCGCGTCCCCCGCGCCCCGCATCACGCCGGAAAGGCTTTGGATCACCGCCATGGCAATAAAGCCCAGGGCCAGGATGCGGATCAGCCGCATGCCGGTATCAATGATCACCTCGGTCTGGGTAAAAAGCCCCATGATGTGCCTGCCAAAGAGGAGCACCGCCCCGGTCATCACGGCGGCCACCGCAACCGCTATGACGGTCCCCTGCTTGGCCCCCTGCTGGGTGCGCTCAATGCGCCCGGCGCCAACATTCTGCCCGGTGAAGGTGGTCATGGCCATGCCAAAGGAAAAGTTTGGCATCATGGCAAAGCCATCCACCCGCATGGCGATGATAGCGGTAGCCACAAAGGCGGGGCCAAAGCTGTTCTGCAGCCGCTGAACCACCAGCATGGCCATGGAGAAGGTGGCCTGGGTGATGCCGGTGGGCATGCCCAGGCGCAGCACATCCTTGACGGTTTCTCTCTTCAGGCGCAGGGTGCGGCGGTTGATGTCAAAGGTCTCCCGCATGCGGGTCAGCTTGATGAAGCACAAAATCGCGGAGACAAACTGGGAGATCACCGTGGCGATAGCGACGCCGGGAACCCCCCAGCCAAAGGAAATCACAAACCATAAATCCAGCACGATATTCAGCGCGCTGGTCAGCAGCAAAAAGCCCAGCGCTGAAAAGCTGTCGCCCAACCCCCTTAGGATGCCTGAGAGAATGTTGTAATAGGTGAAGCTGGCAATACCCAGAAAATAAATCTGCAGATAGCTGATGGCATCCTCGATGATCTCAGGGGGTGTTGCCAGCGCCTCAAGCACGGGCCGGGCAAGCATCGTGCCCAGCGCCATGATCACCACAGAGGCAATGGCTGTAAGCGTCAGGCAGTTGCCAATGGCAACAGACAGACGCTCCCGGTCCCTGGCGCCAAAGGCCTGGGCCACCAGAATACCCGCGCCGTTTGAGATGCCCATAAACAGCGCGATCATAAACATCAAAATGGGCCCGGTGCTGCCCACAGAGGCCAGGGCATTGTCCCCCACATACTGGCCCACCACCGCCGCGTCCGTGGAGGAATAGAGCTGCTGGGCGATATTGCCCAGCAGCATGGGAAAAGCGAATTCCACAATCCGCTTCCAGGGGGTGCCCACCGTCATATCCCGGGGAGAAAAAATGGCCCGTAGCCGCCGCATCGCTCAACCTGCTTTCTGTGTTCTGAGATACGAGTATATCACCTAATGGCGACAAAGGTAAACCAGTTGGGGTACAATACCCCCGAGGTGACCGCATGAAGAAATTGGTGCCAAGGGGCAAGATGTCCAAAAAATCCCGCCGCGCGCTTGACGGGGCGAAGCGGGTCACCTGGGGCTTTTCCCCCATCACCCGCAAGCTGGACAGCGAAAAGCGCTACCGCCGGGCGGATCAGGCAGCGCGCAAGGGCTGGGAAACCCAGGGAAATGAGAAACCATGAGCGACCGGTTTTCAGACCAGGTCTATTCCCTGGTGGCCCGGATACCAAAGGGCCATGTGATGTCCTACGGGCAGATCGCCCGCCTGATGGGCAGGCCTAAGGCTGCGCGGATGGTGGGCTGGGCGATGCGCAACTGCCCGGATCATCTTCCCTGGCAGCGGGTGGTGATGGCGGACGGCAGCATTTCAGGCGGCGGCTTCAGCCAGCTTCGCCGCGCGATGCTGGAGGCGGAAGGCCTGCCCTTTTTGCCGGATGGCCGGGTGGACATGGCCGCCTGTCGCTGGGAAGGCACAGCGGCAAACAAGGAACATCAGAAAGGAAGATAGCCATGCAAAACAAGGCGTATATCCACACCTATCCCTCTCCCCTTGGTACGCTGACCCTGGCCAGTGACGGCAGCCATATCACGGGGCTTTGGATAAAGGGGCAGCAGCACTTCGCCAGCACCCTGGAAGCAGACGCCCAGGAAGCGGCGCTGCCTGTCTTTGAGGAGGCCACTGCCTGGCTAAACGCCTATTTTGCCGGCAAAGACCCTGGTAAAAGGCCGCCCCTTAAGCCCCTGGGCAGCCCCTTTCGCCAGGCGGTGTGGCAGGAGCTGCTAAAGGTTCCCTCGGGGCAGACCATCACCTATGGCGACATCGCCAGGCGCCTGGCGGAAGCCTCCGGCAAGCCCGCCAGCCCCCGGGCGGTGGGGGGCGCCGTGGGGCACAACCCCATCTCCATCCTCATCCCCTGCCACCGGGTGCTGGGCCGGGATGGCAGCCTCACCGGCTATGCCGGCGGCATGGAGGCCAAGGTAACGCTATTGGCCATTGAGGGCGTAAACGCCAAAGGCTAAGGCCCCGGTGTTAAGGAATTGACGCCTTCTGCCCGGCTGGGTAGAATAGGCAGGTCATTTCAGGGGCCTGGCCCCTGGGAAACGAGGAGTATTGTATGGAGTGGCTGTTTTCCGCCATCATGGGCGTGGTGCAGGGCTTGTCTGAGTTTTTGCCTGTTTCATCCTCCGGGCATCTGATCCTGGCGGAGAAGCTGCTGGGCCTTTGGGGCTATCAGCCGGAGGGCTCGGCCATCGCCTTTTATGTGATGCTCCATATGGGTACCCTGGTGGCGGTGGCCGCCGTGTTCTGGAAGGACTGGCTGAACATGCTGCGCCACCCGATTAAAAACCGCACTCTTTTATTGCTTTTTATCGCCTCGCTGCCTGCGCTTTTTGTCAAGGTGCTCCTGGGGGATGTGATTGACGGGCTGTTCACCGGCTGGTTTTTGGGCATCTCCTTTTTGATTACGGCGCTGTTTCTGGCGCTTATTGAACTGTCCTCCCGCCGGGGGGCCAGGCACCGGGCCTTAAAGCAGGCCCCTGATGTCCCCTCTGCCCTGGTGATGGGCGCCTTTCAGGGCGTGGCGCTTCTGCCCGGCGTCAGCCGCAGCGGCAGCACCCTGTTGGGCGGCGTCCTCAGCGGGCTGGATCGGGGAACCGCGGCCAAGTTTTCCTTCATGATGTCCGCTCCGGCCATTCTGGGCAGCTTTTTAGTGGAGGGCAAGGCTGCGGTGGAGGACTATGGCCTCAGCTCCCTTTTCTCCGGCCCGACGCTGCTTGGCCTGGTGCTGGCCGCGCTCTCTGGCTATTTGGCTATCCGTTACATGCTCAAACTCATCCAGCGCATCAGCTTCTTCCGCTTCGCGCTCTACGTGGCCCTGGTTGGCGTGGCTGTGATCATCATGCAGGTGACTGGTTTCGCCGGCTTCCCCCCCATCGCCCTGCCCGGAAGCGGTGTGGGCTGACAAAATATATCCAGGAGAAATCCATGCATAAAAGAATCATCACAGCCCTGCTCGCCATCCTGCTTTTGGCGGAGCTGCCCCTTTTTGTTCTGGCCCAGCAGTCCGAAGCCCCCTTTACGCCCACGCCCAGCCAGCACATCACCACCGGGGAGGGCTACTGGCAGACCCCCATGGACATCAACAACACCCAGGCCATCTGGGACATGCTGATGGCGCCCGTCACCGTGGTTAAGGGCAACCAGAAAAGCCAGCAAACCCTTTACGCCCAGCCGGACACCAACTCACAGCCCGTGGGCGATGTCACCCGGGATTCCCAAGGCGTCCATGTGCTGGAAACCCTGGACAACGGCTGGAGCCTGGTGGAAACCTATTCCAGCTCTTTTCATGACAGAAAGATAAAG
>DAISYX010000137.1:0-4603 GCA_036825095.1 Clostridia bacterium
GGGCCAGCAGCTTGCGTTTCATAGCTCCGCCTCCAGCCGCGCGCAGCGCCCGGAGATGCGCAGGTCGCTTAAGTTTACAATCTCGCTTTCCAGGGCGCTGTCATAATGCTGCAGCATCACCTGATAGCGGGGCAGCAGCTTGATGCGCCGCAGCAGCTTGCCCTGGGGCGTGTCCAGCAGCACCATGGCCCCGTCCTGGGCCTGGGCGGCGGGCACCACCAGCACCAGGTCCCCCCGCTGCACCCGGAAGCCGCGCATGGCATCGTCCGGCACCAGGAAATAAAACACCTTGTCCCTGGGCGCGCCCTCCACCTTGCCGTTCTTAACGGGCAACAGCCTGCTGCCCACCTTGTTCATCACGGCGTTATAGACCGGCACGGATTGCAGCACGTCCGCCAGCGCGTCCAGCCAGATGGACCCGGCCGGGCCCGCCCCCGCCTCCGGGGCCTTTTCTTTTTTGATTTCTTTGATGCGGGGAAGCGCGCTTTGCAAATCCACCGTGGCCGCGATGTCCTCCAGCGTAAAGTCGCTTTGGGCCGGGGGCTGGGCGCCCATCGCCTTTAGGATGCGCTGGGCCTGGTCATCCCGGGGGATGCGGGTGCCCCCTTCTATCTCCAGCAGAAACTTCTCGCTGAGGCCGCATTTTTTGGCCACTTCCCTGGCGCTAAGGCCCCGGCGTCCGCGTTCTTGTTTAATCAGGTCTCCTAATCTGCTCATGCTCTCTCCCTGGATAAATGCTCACTTTTCTATCATACCCCTTGGGCTTTGGGCCTAAAACAGGGCCGCGATGATGCTGATCAGGGGCGCGATGATCAGGGCGGGCAGAAAATCCGCCACCTTGATCTTGGTCAGCCCCAGAAGGTTCAGCCCCAGGGCCATGATCATCACGGAGCCGGCGCCGGAAAGGGCGCCGATGGCCCCGGGCGTCATCACCGGGGCCAGAAGGCCGGAAAGCAGGGCGATGGCGCCCTGATACACCAGCACGCTCACCGCGGACAGGGCCACCCCAAGCCCCAGGCTTGAGGCCAGGAAGATGGCGGACACAAAGTCCAGGGCGGACTTGGTATACAGGGTGGCGTTGCTGCCGCCAAGCCCCGCCTCAAGGGAGCCCAGCACCGCCATGGCCCCCACGCAAAACAGCAGGGAGGCGGCCACAAAACCCTCCGCCACGCTGCCGCCCTCCCGTTTGCTCATGGCCTGGGCCTTCATCCCCAGGCGCTGGATAAAGCCGTCGATGTCAAGCAGGGTGCCGATGATGGCCCCCAGCACCAGGGCGGCGATGAGGATTAAGGGGTTCTCCTCCTTCAGCGCCCCGGAGATGCCGATCAGCAGCGTGCACAGGCCAATCCCCGCCATCACCGCCTGGCTGATGCGCTGGGTGAGGAGCCGGCCAAACGCAAGGCCTATGGCGCTGCCCAAAAGCACCAGCGCCGCGTTGACCAACACGCCCGTCATAGCACAAGCTCCATCGCCAGCACCACCCCGCTTGCCACCGCCGCCACCTGAAACAGGCCCCCGCCCGTCCAGGCGATGGCCACCGCGGCCACAAAGCCCAGCAGCCCCGACCACAGGGAGCCGGTGGCCAGCATCATATCCGGAAAGGCCATGGCCGCCAGGGTGGCATAGGGCACATAGGCCAGAAAGGCCCTTAAGGTGGGGTTTTTAATCGGCCTTCTCACCAGCACGAAGGGAAAGGCTCGCACCAAAAAGGTGACCCCCGCGATCACCAGGATATACACCCAGGCATTAGTCATGCTGCGCCTCCTCAGCCAGGGGGAAGCCCCGGGCAAATAGGTAGCTTAGCGGCAGCGCGATCAGAATCACCCTTAGGCCCGGGGCGATGCCAGAGGTCAGCGGCAGGGCGCGCATCAGGCCGCTTAGGCCCATGGACAGGGCCACCAGCTTCAGGATTTTGCGGTCATGCCGGGCGGGGGGCACCACCACGGCGATGAACATGGCATACAGGGCCACGCTCACCGCATGAATCACCGCCTGGGGCAGCAGGCTGCCCAAAACGGCGCCCAGCAGGGTGCCCAGGGCCCAGCAGGGGATGGTGGCCGCCATCATGCCGTAGTAATAAAAGGGGCTTAGGGGTTTTTCCTGTTGCATCGCCAGGGCAAACAGCTCGTCCGTCACGTCAAAGGCGGCCAGCAGCTTGCGGCCCATGGGCTCCCGGGCGGAAAAGCGCTGGGTAAGGCTTAAGGACATCAGGATATAGCGCAGGTTCACAAAGGCCTGGGTGAGGGCGGTGAGCAAAAGGGAGGACCCGGCGCCAAAGGAGGCGATCCCCGCGAACTGCCCGGCGGAGGTGTTGGTGATCAGCGACATCACCGTGGCCTCAAGGACGCTCATCCCTGCCTGGCGCGCGGCCAGCCCCAGGGTGAAGGACACGCTGAAATAGCCCAGGGATACGGGCAGCGCGTCCCTGGCGCCCTGGAAAAAAGCCTGCCGCCTGCCCATCGCCTTGCCCCCCCCTTTTCTTCAATGTGCTCAAGTATAGCCCGGGCGTCGCCACTTCTCAAGGCGGGGCGTATAAAGTCAGGCGCCCTTTTTGCTCCGGCTCTGCTTTTTAGCGCGCAGATCGTGGTTTAATTCCCGCTTGCGCATCCTGAGGGACTGGGGGGTGATCTCCAGCAGCTCATCCTCATCGATGAACTCCAGGCATTCCTCAAGGGTGGGCGGGCGCGCCACCGCCAGGCGCAGGCTGTCCTCCGCTGAGGCGGCGTTGCGGGTGTTGGTCACATGCTTTTTGCGGCAGACGTTCACCACCACGTCCCCCGGGCGGTTGGATACGCCGCAGATCATCCCGGCGTAAACGGGGGTCTGGCTTTTGATGAACAGGCTGCCCCGCTCCTGGGCGGCGTGCAGGCCGTATTGGGTGCTTTCCCCGGTTTCGTGGCAGACCAAAGCGCCCAGGCTGCGCCGGGGGATATCCCCCTTGTGGGGTTCATAGCCGTAGAACACCGCGTTCATCAGGCCCTCGCCCCGGGTGTCCGTTAGAAATTCGTTGCGGTAGCCAAACAGGCCCCGGGAGGGCACCAAAAAGGACATGCGCACCCGGTCCGCCCCCGCCATGGACAAAAGCTGCCCCCGGCGGGCGCCCAGCTTTTCAATCACGGCGCCAGAGGCGCTTTGGGGCACGTCCACCCGCACCAGCTCCATGGGCTCGCAGATTTCCCCGTCTATTTCCTTGAGGATGGCCTCCGGCATGGACACCTGGAACTCATAGCCCTGGCGGCGCATGGTTTCCATCAGCACGGAGAGATGCAGCTCTCCCCGCCCCCGCACCAGGAACTGGTCCGGGGTTTCCCCGTCCTCCACCTTCAGGGACACATCGGTGTGTGTTTCCTTATACAGCCGGGCCCGCAGGTGGCGGCTGGTGACGTATTCCCCCTCCCGCCCGGCAAAGGGGCTGTCGTTGATGGAGAAGGTGATGGTCACCGTGGGCTCCCCCACGGACACAAAGGGCAGGGGCTCCACCAGCGCGGGGTCGCAGACCGTGTCCCCGATGTTCAGATCCCCAAGGCCGGAGACGGCCACGATGTCCCCGGCCGCGGCCTCCTCCACCGGGGTTCTCTTAAGCCCCTCAAAGGTGGACAGCTCGCTTAGCCGGAAGCGGTCTTTGATGCTTTCGTCCAGGGCGTTGCAGCGCACCAGCTGGCTTAGCACCTCAAGGCGCCCCCGGGAGATGCGCCCGATGCCGATGCGGCCCACATAGTCGTTGTAGTCAATGGTGGAGATCAGCAGCTGGCCGGGGCCCTCAAGGTCCACCTGGGGGCCGGGGATATAGCGCAGGATGGCCTCAAACAGCGGGGTCAGGTCCTTGCCCGGGGTGTTGGGGTCCGTGGTGGCGGTGCCGTCCCGGCCGGAGACATAAAGCACCGGGTGCTCCAAGGCCTCCTCCCCGGCTTCCAGGTCGATGAGCAGGTCCAAAAGCTCGCCCACCACCTCCTCGTTGCGGGCGTCCGCCCGGTCCACCTTGTTGATCACCAGCAAAACCGGCAGCTTCAGGTCCAGCGCCTTTTTCAGCACAAAGCGGGTCTGGGGCATGGGGCCTTCAAAGGAATCGGTCAGCAGCAAAACGCCGTCCACCATCTTCAAAACCCGCTCCACCTCGCCGGAGAAGTCCGCGTGGCCCGGGGTGTCCACGATGTTGATCTTTTTCTCTCCCCAGTGCACCGCGGTGTTCTTGGCCAGGATGGTGATGCCCCGCTCCCGCTCGATGTCGCCGGAGTCCATCACCCGGTCGGCCACCTGCTGGTTTTGGCGGAACACGCCGGCCTGGCGGAGCATCTGGTCCACCAGGGTGGTCTTGCCATGGTCCACGTGGGCGATGATGGCGATGTTGCGAATATCCTGTCTGATCATTTTTTTATTCTTTCCTTCTGCGCGTCATAAGAAAACCACCGGGCCGGTCAAAAGGTCCGGAGGCTCGCCGCGCGCAGGCAGGCAGGGAAGGGGAAGGCCGTTTATATAATGCACAGAAAAACCTTGCTTTTCTTTCGTTTTCGCGCGCAAGGCTGCCCTTTGCGCGCAGGGGAAATTATAATCGGGCGCTCTGACTATGTCAAGATTGGCAACCTGAAACGCCAAAAGGGAGGGC
>DAISYX010000138.1:0-4589 GCA_036825095.1 Clostridia bacterium
CTGACGGTCAGCAAGTTGGGGCTGGCGGACAGTTATTTGTCTTTGATTTTGCCCTTTTTGGCGACGCCCTTTGGCATCTTTTTCATGCGGCAGTTCTTTGCGGGCATTCCAAAGGATCTGGATGAGGCCGCTGTGATTGACGGCTGCAACCATTACAATATCTTCCTGCGGATTCTGCTGCCGCTATCCAAGACGCCTCTTTTGACCCTGGGGTTATTGGTGTTTATGCAGCAGTGGGACAGCTTTATTGTGCCTGTGACGCTGATCAACAGCGAATCGAAAATGGTTTTGCAGGTGGCCTTAACCCGTTTGTCCATGGGCCTTTATATGACTGACTATGGCGTTTTATATGCAGGCGTGTCCCTGTCCGTTATCCCCATCGCCATTATCTATATCATATTTCAAAAACACATCGTCCAAAGCATCTCGACCGTTGGCATCAAATAGAAGGAGTACCTATGTGGATTCAAGAAAGCAAAAGACGTTTGTTCCTGGATATGCATTTCCCGGATTGGCCGGACCGGCAGACCGCCACCCGTTTTGAGCCCGAAAAGATCGCCAGGGCCTTTGAGGAGGCCAGCATCGACAGCGTTATCCTCTATGCGAAATGCCAGTTTGGCAACTTTTATTATGACAGCAAACTGGGGCATAAGCACAGGGGGCTAAAAGAGCAGGACTTTTTCAGGGAAACATACAGCCAGCTGAAGTCAAGGGGGATCCAGGTGATTGCCTATTACTCCGTGGCCTGGGACGAGCTGTATGCCAGGCGGCATCCGGAATGGCAAATCCGCAGGTCAGACGGCAGCATCGGTACCGATGAGTTTCGTTGGTCAACCTTATGCGTCAACTCACCCTACCGGGAGATTGTCAAAAGCCATCTAAAAGAAATCGCCGCTGATCTTAAACCGGACGGCTACTGGATTGACATGACAATCATCGGCCGAGATGCCTGTTACTGCGAGCATTGCAGGGCCTTGTTCCGGAAGACGACGGGTTTGGACCTGCCCGTTAATCAGGATCCGGGAAACGCTGATTTTTTGCGCTTTGTTCAATTCCGTTATGACTACATACAAGCGTTTTATGAAGAGATCTATAGCCTCATCCGGAATATCCAGCCGGAAGCAGCCATCAGCAACAACTATTGGGGCTATCCCTATTCCAGCCACACCATGGGCAGCCGGGCTGTCGGGTCCCTGGCGCAAGCTGATTATGTTACCGGGGAGGCTTATACAGACTGGACCGGTCTCTCAGCGCCGGGGTTTTTCTGCCGCTGGCTGCGTTGCGTGGGAGACGGCCGGCCTTATGAGGCTTTGATCAGCCGCTTCACCGGCACCTGGGATTATTCCGTCAAGCCCGCCAATCAGCTGGCCCAGGAGGCGTATACGGTGGCTGCCAACGGCGGCACCGTCACCATCGATGATATGCCTTTTGCCGACGGCGCTTTGGATTGGAATCTATACCGGGAGATCGCCCCTGTCTATCGCGAAATCAAGGAGCGGCAGGCATGGCTGGGCGGAGATGCCCTGAGCGTTGGCGCTGTGTTTCACTCTCAGATCAGCAAGGATCTTTATTTCCATGGCGAAGCGCCGTTTATTTCCACGATTACTGGCGCCATCCGCGTCATGCGGGAGATGCATCTGGACTTTGATTTTGTGTTTGACGAGAACCTGAGCCTTGAACGGCTGCTGAAATACCGCTTCTTACTGCTGCCCCGGGTAGCCATCCTCACAGACGATCATCAAGAAATCCTGATTGAGTACATGAACCAGGGAGGCTTGGTGATTGCAGCCGGAGAACTGGCAACACAGGCAAACCCTTTGCTAACACGAGGGGGCAAAGGGCCCCTGTGGGAAGCGCTGGGTGTGGAGGCAAAGGGGATGTCCGCGCACGAGGTTAGTTTTCTGAGCGATTTGACAGAAGATTATGCAAGCGGCATGGACAGCCGCCCGCTGACCATCCGCGGCCCCTATGTCAGCTATAGCGGCCCGGGGATTGAAAAGATGGCGGCTGTAACAGAGCCGATCTGCATCACCAGCGGCGAGGTATTTTTCCATAATAACCTGCCGGCCCCTTATTACCCCACGGATGTTCCGGCGCTGTGGCTAAAGCAAATAGGCAAGGGTTATTTGCTTGTCTTTGCCCAGGATGTCTTTGCCCAGTTTGCGACCTATCACCAAAGCGATATGAAACGGCTGTTTCAAAACATTCTCCGTTACCACAAAGCCTTGCCGGAAGTTCGTTTCCACTGCCCATCGGGCGTTGAAACGGCGTCATGGGAAAAGGATGGAAAGACGATCCTCCACCTGGTTAATATGGTGGGTGGGATGGGCCTGTGCACAGGCACCATGGACAACTTTGAGGGGCGATATCAGCGAACGTTTGAATTTATTGATGAGCTTATTCCGGTGCATGGCGTCACGGTGGATATCGCCGCAACAGCCATGCCTGTCATCTCAAAGGTGTTGGAAGCAGGCAGCCCCCCTCCTGAGGTAAAGATTGAGCAAACAGCGGAAGGGTACCGGCTGCATATCCAGAAGGTTGAGCGCTGGGTGACTATTGTGATTGGATAGGCAGCGCCTGGCTCATGATCTGCCAAGCCCTGTATTTTGGCAAAAACTGTCCAGGATACCGGGCTTCTTTATGGTAGTGCCCCTTGAGTTGTTTTGTGGCTTCAATCCTTGCGTTCATGGAACCCCCTCCTTTTTTGTACATTGAACATACGCTTTCGCATTGTTTGTAAGGCGCGTTTAAGTCTTGACAGTTGAACGTATACTCAACTATAATGGGGCTATCAATTGAGCGGGCGCTCAACTGTCAAGGAGGCAAGCATGACCAAGGCATATCCGATCAAGGGCAGGGTGTGCGCGGCCTGTGCCGTGCGGGTGGAAAAGCTGATTGCTGCCCTGCCGGGGGTTGAGAGCGCGCGGGTGAACGCGCTGACTAAAAAAGTGACGCTGACCGCTTCCCCGGAACGCTTTCCGGAAGTGGCCCAGGAGGCGGACCGCATCCTGCGCCGGGAGGAGGACGGGGCCCGGCTGGTGATCGGCCCATGAAGGTGCCTGTCCGCATCCCCGCAGCGCTGGTAATGGTGGTGGCCAGCTTTTTTGTGAAAGCGCCCGGCTGGCTGCCGTCGGCCCTGGCCATCGCCGCCTATGCCATCAGCGGCTATGACGTGCTTTGGCGGGCGCTGAGGAACATCGCCCGGGGCCGGGTGTTTGATGAGAACTTCCTCATGTCCTTAGCCACAGTGGGGGCGCTGATCATCGGCGAATACGCGGAGGCCGCCGCCGTGATGATCTTCTATCAGGTGGGGGAATTCTTCCAGGATTACGCGGTGGACCGCTCCCGGGGGGCCATCGCGGAGGCCATGGACTTAAGGCCGGAAAGCGCCCGGGTGCTAAGGGACGGGCAGGAGCTCACCTTAAGCCCCGAGGAGGCCCAGGTGGGGGACACCCTGCTGCTAAGGCCCGGTGAAAGGGTGCCGCTGGACGGGGTGATCTTAAGCGGCTTAACCACCCTTGACACCGCCGCCCTCACCGGGGAGGCCCTGCCACGGGAGGCGGGGCCGGGGGATGAAATTTTAAGCGGCACCGTGAACCTCACGGGCCTGCTTACCGTCAGGGTCAGCCGCAGCTTTGAGCAGTCCACCGTCAGCCGGATTCTGGAGATGGTGGAGAACGCCACGGATAAAAAATCCCGCCAAGAGGCTTTCATCACCCGCTTTTCCGCGGTGTACACCCCGGTGGTGGTGGTGCTGGCGTTGCTTTTGGCCTTTGTGCCGCCGCTGTTTGTGCCCGGGGCCGCGCTGTCGGACTGGGTGTACCGGGCGCTGAATTTCCTGGTGGTATCCTGCCCCTGCGCCCTGGTGGTGTCCGTGCCCCTGTCCTTTTTCGCGGGGATTGGCGGGGCCTCCCGGGCGGGGATTCTGGTTAAGGGGGCTAACTACCTGGAGACGCTGGCGGAGGCCTCCACCTTTGTCTTTGACAAGACAGGCACCCTCACCCAGGGCACCTTCACCGTGGAAAAGGTGGTGCCCGCAAAGGGCAGCAGCCAGGAGCTTTTGCGCCTGGCGGCGCTTTCGGAGCGCCACTCCAACCACCCCATCGCCCAGTCCATCCGCAAGGCCTGGGGAAAGCCGCTGGCGGATGGGGTGGGGGAGATCAAGGAGCTGCCCGGCGGCGGCGTGATGGCGCAGGTGGAGGGGCGGCAGGTGCTGGCGGGCAACGCCCGGATGCTGATGTCCCAGGGCGTTTTGGTGCCGGAGGCGCCCGAATATCAGGGGGGCACCCTGGTGCACCTGGCCCAGGACGGGGAATACCTAGGGCACCTGGTAATTTCGGATCTGATCAAGCCCTGCGCCCGGCAGGCGCTGGAGAAGCTGCGCCGGGAGGGGATAGAGGAGTTGGTGATGCTCACCGGGGACACCGAGCAGGCGGGGCGCGCCGCGGCAGAGGGCCTTGCCATCTCCCAGGTGCACGCGGGGCTTCTGCCCCAGGACAAGGTGGCCAAGGTGGAGGAGCTGATGGCCAGGCCCCATCGCCGGGGGCGGCTGGTGTTTGCGGGCGACGGCGTCAACGACGCCCCGGTGC
>DAISYX010000139.1:0-4575 GCA_036825095.1 Clostridia bacterium
TATGGGTTATAGACGGGTTCGCCCTCCTGGGCAGGGGTGGGGCTGGCCTGAGAGGAGACACCTGCCGGGATGGCCTCCGGGTCATACAGCCGGGCCAGGGTGAGGGAGCCGGCCATGCCGTCCGCCTCCAGGCCGTTTTGGCCCTGGAAACGGGAGATGGCGTCCTGGGTGGCCCGGCCGAACTGGCCGTCCAGCTCCCCCTGGTAATAGCCCAGGGCCGTGAGGCGCTCCTGCAGAGCGATCACCTCAGGGCCGATGGAGCCCATGCGAAACAGGGCATCCGTTGCCTGAAAGTTGAGCACAGGAGGCGACAGGGTGGGCGCCGGGGTGGTGGCCAGCAGGCTGTGATATGCCTGGTTGACAGCGGAAATCCGGATGAGGATGAAGGCGATGGCCGCAATCAGCATCAGCGCCGCCAAGGCCAGCGCCTTGGTTTTCAGGCCGCTTACAGGACGTGGCTGGGTCATAGGGCCTCCTCTCAAATGATAGGGCCAGTATAGAGCGGCTGGGTAAGGCTGTCAAACACGGCTTGCGGGTTTAGGCGGGCTTTGGTAGAATAGGCCAAAAAGGAGGACGTATGAGCCGTTTTGTTGTGTTTGATCTGGATGGGACGTTGCTAAATACGGTGGATGACATCGCCGGCAGCATGAACGCGGTGCTGGCCCGCTTTGGCCTGCCCCAGCATCCCAAGGAGGATTACCAGCGTTTTACCGGCAACGGCGCGCGGGTTTTAACCCAGCGGGCCCTGCAGGACCGGCAGGAGTGGCTGGACGCTGTTTATCCCGCCTACCTGGCGGAATACGCGATTCACAGCCGGGAGCTGACCCGGCCCTATGAGGGCATCCCGGAGCTGTTGAGGGCCCTTTTAACCCAGGGGATTCAGCTGATCGTCTACAGCAACAAGGACGACAGCGACACCAAGTCGGTGATCAAGCACTATTTCCCGGACATCCCCTTCACCCGCGTGCTGGGCAGCCGCCGGGATGTGCCGCTAAAGCCGGATCCCACCGCCATGGCGGCCATGCTTCAGGAGCTGGGCTTTAAGGCGGAGGACGGGCTGTACCTGGGGGACACGGTGATGGACATGCAGTGCGCCCACAACCTGAACCTCTTTGCGGTGGCCGCAGGCTGGGGTTTTCAGACCCGGGAGGAGCTGATGGGGGAAAACCCGGACCGCTTTATCGATCACCCCAGGGAGCTTATGGACATTGTGCGCAACTGGCCTCAAAAAAACGCCTGAGCGGATTTTGTCCTTGCATGTTTAGCCGTTTTGTCTTACAATTAATCCGTAGTGCGGAAAGCACAATTCAGGAGGGAGTTATCAATGGCCTACAAAATTTCTGAAGACTGCATCAACTGCGCCGCCTGTGAGGCTGAGTGCCCCGAAACCGCCATTTCCCAAGGTGATACGGTTTTCGAGATTGACGCCGCACTGTGCACCGACTGCGGTGCCTGCGCTGATGTGTGTCCGGTGGATGCGCCTCAGCCCCAGTGAGGAAGCCAGCCCGACGCGCCGTACATACGGCGCTTTTTTGATGTCCGTTTAATGGGAAAAAGCGTGGATGATCGGCTTTTGCCGGGGGAGCGCCTGTGTGAAATGGGCCGCCGGGGCCTTTTGCTGATTCAGCGGCCGGGGGACGGCTGCTTCAGCCAGGACAGCGTGCTGCTGGCGGACTTTTCCGGCGTAAAGCGGGGCAGCCGGGTGTGTGATCTGGGGGCGGGTGACGGGGCCCTGGCCCTGCTCCTCCTGGCGCGGGAACCTGATATAAGTTGCGAGCTGGTGGAAATCCGGGCGGATTTGTGTCGACGCGCCCGGCGCAGCGTCCTTTTAAATCACCTGGAGAATCGCGTGCAGGCGCATTGCCTGAACCTTTGCCAGGCGCCGGAAGCCCTGGGCAAGGGCGGCTTTGACCTGGTGGTGTCAAACCCGCCTTATCATCAGCTGACAAGGGATGAGATGGCGCCTGAAAAGCGCCTGGCCCGCCAGCAGGCGGCCTGTGATTTTCCGGCGCTTGCAAAAAGCGCCGCAGCCCTTTTGCGCCATCACGGGCGTTTTTGCCTTTGCGTGCCGGCAGCCCGGGTGTTTGAGGCGGCGGAGGCCCTTAAAGCCCAGGGCCTGATGCCAAAACGCCTGCGTTTTGTGGCGGCCTTTGGTGACCGGGCGCCCTATCTGTGCCTGCTGGAGGGGCAAAGGGGCGCTAAGGCGGGCCTTCGGGTGCTGCCCCAGCTGATTCAGTTTATGGCCCCCGGACAATGGAGCCCGGAGATGGCCCGGATCTATCATGAAAGCGAGGAGATGGCATGATCCTGGTGGTCACGGAAAAGCCCAGTGTGGCCAGGGATATCGCCCGGGTGCTGGGGGCAAAGGAGCGGGGCCAGGGCTGTCTGTCCTCCGGGGAATACACCGTCACCTGGGCGCTGGGGCATCTGGTCACCCTGTGTGAGCCGGATGAGATCGATGCCAGATACAAGCGCTGGCGCATGGAGGATTTGCCCATCCTGCCGGAGGCCCTGCCCACCAAGGTCATTCCCAAAACCCGCGCCCAGTTCAGCGCGGTGAAGCGGCTGATGCTGGACAAAGAGGTCACCCGGCTGATCTGCGCCACGGACGCAGGAAGGGAGGGGGAGCTGATCTTCCGCCTGATCTATGAAAAGGCGGGCTGCCGCAAGCCGGTTGACCGCCTGTGGATCAGCTCGCTGACGGATGCCGCCATCCGGGAGGGCTTTGAGCGGCTCAAGCCCGCCAGCGCCTATGAGGGGCTTTACCAAAGCGCCCTGTGCCGCTCCCAGGCGGACTGGCTGGTGGGCATGAACGCCAGCCGGGCCTTTACCCTTAAGTATAATGCCCTGCTCACCGTGGGCCGGGTGCAGACGCCCACCCTGGCGCTTTTGGTGAAGCGCGCGCAGGAAATCCGGGCATTCGTGCCCGAGGAGTTCTTTACCCTTACCGCGGACTTCGGGGATTATCAGGGCAAGTGGTTTGACCCTAAGATCAAGGATGACAAGCTCAACCACCGCATCAAGGACAAGGAAACGGCCCAGGACCTGACCAAGGCCGTGGCGAAAAAGACGGCCCAGGTCAGCGAAGTATCGGCCACCCCAAAGCGGGAGCCGCCTCCCCAGCTGTTTGACCTGACCAGCCTTCAGCGGGACGCCAACCGCAAGCTGGGCTTTACCGCCGCCCGCACCTTAAAGACCGCTCAGGCCCTTTATGAAACCCACAAGTGCATCACCTACCCCAGGACGGACAGCCGCTACCTGCCCAAGGACATGCTGCCCCAGGCGGCAAAAACCCTGGAGGCGCTGGGGGAGCCTTATAGCGCCCTGGCGGCGGGCATCCCCCGAAAGGCGGGCAAACTGCCCTTTTCTAACCGTATTTTTAATGATGAGAAGGTCAGCGACCATCACGCCATCCTGCCCACAGGGAAAAAGCCCGGGGACAAGCTGAGCCGGGATGAGGCGGCGCTTTATGACCTGGTGGCCAGGCGCCTGATCGCGGCCTTTTATCCCGCCTTTGAATATGACCATATCCGGGTGGTGACCCAGGCGGAGGGCCAGGCCTTTAAGTCTACGGGCCGGGTGGTGAAGGAAGCCGGCTGGCGCCAGGTGGAGGGCCAGATAAAGGGGGAGGAGACAGGCCAGCTGCCCCGGCTTGCGCCGGGGGACAGCCGTCAGGTGGCCTCCACGAAGGTCAAAGCGGAGGCCACCAAGCCGCCCCCCGCCCACACGGATGCCAGCCTGCTTTACCAGATGGAGCATCCCGGGGCCCTGGTGGAGGACGAGAGCCTGCAGGAGACGCTGCGAAAAAACGGCCTGGGCACCCCGGCCACCCGGGCGGCTATTATCGAGCGCTTAATCACCGTCGGCTATGCCGCCAGACGGGGCAAGGCCATTGAGGCCACCGAAAAAGGGGAGAAGCTGATCGCGGTGGTGCCGGAGGAGATCGCCTCACCGGAGATGACGGGGCGCTGGGAGCAGGCGCTGGAGGAGATCGCGGGCCAGAAGCGCCAGCCGGAGCGCTTCATGGCGGGCATCCGGAAGCTTTCCGCCTTTTTGGTGGAGGCCGCCCAAAAGGAGGCCAAGCCCGTGCAATTTGATCCGGAGCCAAGGGGCCGGGGCGGCAAGGCGAGGAAGACCTCCGCCGTCAAAGCGGTGGCGGGGATCAAATGCCCTTTGTGCGGCGGGGACGTGCAGGAAAACAGCAAGGCCTTTGGCTGCGCCAACTGGAAAAGCGGCTGCCGCTTCACCCTGTGGAAAAACGCGCTGATTAAGGCCGGGGGCCCGATGATCAATCAGCGCATCATCAAAGCCTTGCTCACAGAAGGCCAGGTGATCGGCAGCACCGGCGCCATCCGCATAGCGGATAAAAAGATGAGTTTCTATCCCAAAGGCGCGGAACGCCCGGCTTATGTCGCGCCCCTGGTTTATGAGGCGAAAAAGGCGGCCGACAGCGCGCGATAAAAAGCAGGGCAGATCGTTCTGGCCTTTGTCCACATAGGGAGAACGCTGTTATCCAGTCTTTGATTTAAGGTCAGGGGATGATTTCGGGCGCCAGCATCCTGCGTTCGTCCGTCT
>DAISYX010000140.1:0-4385 GCA_036825095.1 Clostridia bacterium
GGATGATGTCAAAGAGGGTCTGGGTCTCGGTATCCGTCAGCGAGCTGGTGGGCTCGTCCATGATGATCAGCCGCGCGTTAAAAGAGAGCGCCCGGGCCACCTCCACCATCTGCTTTTGCGCGGTGGACAAATGGCTCATCAGGGTGCGGGTGTCCAGGGGAAGTTTCACCTCGTCCAGAAGCGCCCGGGCCTCCTGATGGGTGCGCTGGCGGTCCACCAGGCCGTTCTTGCCCAGCTTCTCCCGGCCCACAAACAGGTTCTCCGCGATGTTCAGGTTGTTAAGGACATTCAGCTCCTGATAAATAATGGAGATGCCCGCGCGCTGGGAGGCCAGGGGGCCTGTGATCGTCAGGGGCTGCCCCTCAAAATAGATCTCCCCCTCGTCCATGGTATACACCCCGGAGAGGATTTTCATCAGCGTGGATTTTCCCGCGCCGTTCTCCCCCACCAGGGCCAGGACCTCGCCGGGATACACCGTGAAATCCACCTGATCCAGGGCCTTCACCCCCGGAAAGGACTTGCTGACGCCGCGCATCTCCAGAAGCGGGGCGGAAGGGGCCCTTTGCTTTTCTCTCTCTTGCATCTCTTTCCCCTGTTATACGTTTAGGATCAGCGGCTCCCGCTGCCAGGAGGTCAGCTGCTCGTTGCCGTTTTCAGTGATCAGCACACAGTCCTCCAGGCGCACGCCGCAGCGGTCATCCGCGATCCAGATGTCGATGTTAAGCACCATATCCGGCGTCACAATCCGGTCTGTGCGGTTGTCCACCCAGGGCTCCTCGCACTCCTGAAGGCCGGTGGAATGCGCCGGGCCATACAGGGTCAGCCCCCTAAAGCCATACTTGTCCAAAGTGGCCTGATAGCTGTCATACACCTTGGCAAAAGGGGCGCCGGGCTTCAGCAGGGTGATGGTCTCCTCCAGGCATTCGTGGGCAACCTTGATCATGTCCATATGCTTCCGGGGAATCTGCCCCAGGACCACCGCGCGGCACATGTTGCCGCAATAGCCGGAATATTTGGCGCCCAAGGACAGCTGCACCATGTCCCCCTGCTGCACCTGGCGGTCGGTGGACTTGCAGAGGCTTTGGAAGGTGTTGGGCCCGGAGGTGACCCAGCAGGGGTATCCGGTGCCCTCAGCGCCCATTTTCAGCGCCTTCGCCATCCAGGCCGCCTGGATCTCCCACTCCCTGACGCCCGGCCGGATCAGGCCAATCGCGTCCTTCATGGCCTCCTCGGTGATGCGGCAGGCCTCGCGCAAAAGCCTGATCTCCTCTTTGCTCTTCTGCGCTCTCAGCCCCATGATGAGGCCCTCGGCCGGCACGATCTCCGCCTCCCCGGCGCCCTCCATCATCTCCTGATAGATCACCTGGGGCAGGGTGTTCACGTTGGCGATGCCGATTTTCTTTAAGGGCCCGCGGCCGCGCAGCTCCTCCAGAATCTGGGGGAAGGTGTAGGCGTTGGCGGGCTTGTCCCACTCGGGCGCGCTGGTTTCCACATATAAGGGGTGCACCCGCACGTCGTCGATCTGCGCGAACTGCTTCGCAAAATCATAGCTTTCCGGCCCGCCGGTCAGGAGGATGGGCTTGCCCTGCGCCGGCACCAGCACCCCCGCGAAATCAAACACCGCCCAGAAGTCGGTCAAATAACGGATGGTAGCGGACTCACAGCCGCAGGCATGGGTGATCATCAGATCAAGGCCCTGCTGTGCCATGGCCTGCTGCACCCGGGCGATCCGCTGATCATATTCGGCGCGGGGAATACGCATAATCGGCGAAGACATCCTGGCTCCTCCTTTTGTAAAAGGGGCGGGGACATGCCCCGCCCCGGCTCTTTTACTGGTAGTACTTGACGAACTCGTCGATGTTGGTGGCGTCGATCACGGCCAGCTCGATGTTCTGCTGACGCGGAACCTCTTCACCGGCGAAATGCTTCTGCACGGATTCAAGGGTCAGGGTGACGATGTTGGCAGCGGACACGCCGATGCACATCTTGTAGTATTTGTGATCGTTGTCGATCATGCTGAAAGGCTCGCTGCCCCAGGCGCCCGCGCACACCACGATGGTGCCTTCGGCTCCCGCCAGCTCCAGCGCGTTGGCAGCGCCCTGGGCGGCGTTGTCCACCGCGCCCCAGATGACGTCGATGGGCTTTGCGATGTTGTTGGTGACGATGTTGGCGGCGGACTCACGGGTCTCGCCGAAGTCCTGGTCAAAGACCCAGGTGATGTTCTCTTCGCCCAGCAGTTCCACCAGGGTGGTCTTGAAGGCCTCGGAGCGCACCTGGGTGTGCACGGCGTTGAGCATGGCCAAAACGCCCACGCGCACCTTGCCGTCCAGGTTTTCCTTGGCATAGTCCGCCACCCACTGGGCGGTCAGGATGCCGGTTTCAGCGTGGTCCCAGGCGACGTGGGTGATGAGGTCTTCGTACTCGGTGCCGCTGTCAAAGGCGAACACGGGGATGCCCGCGGCGCCCGCCTGCTCCAGCGTGGGGATGATGCCAACGCTGTTGACCGGGTCAATCAGGATGGCGTCATAGTTCTGGGTGATGAAGTCTTCCACCTGCTTTTGCTGCGTCTCAGCGTTCAGGTTGCCGTCCTGGATGTTGATTTCGCCAAACCCCATCTCGGGGCCCTGTGCCATGAACTCGTCGTAGACAGCCTTGCACCATTCGTCATACAGGGTGATGTGAACAACGCCCAGCCTCTTCCCCTCCCAGGGCGTTTCCCCTATGGCGGGAGCCGCAAAGGCGACCAGCATCACAGTTACCAGCAACAGGGAGACCAAGGTTCTTTTCTTCATAGAAGTCCTCCTTATTATTAGCCGCTTTCCGCAGCCTGGAAACAGGTTATACGCAAAGCGACATGATCTTCTCCTGGGTCGCCTCGCCGCGTTTCAGTTCGCCCACCAGATGCCCCTCGTGCATCACCAGCACCCGGTCGGACATGCCGATCACCTCCGGCAGTTCAGAGGAGATCACCAGGATGGATTTGCCCTGATCCACCAGGTCCACAATCAGCCGGTGGATCTCGCTCTTGGCGCCCACATCGATCCCCCGGGTGGGCTCGTCCAGGATGACGATTTCGCTGTCTTCCAAAAGCCACTTGGCGATGACCACCTTTTGCTGGTTGCCGCCGGAGAGATACTGGGCCTCCGTGTCCACCGTGGGGGTGCTGATGTCCAGCTTTTCCACATACTCCCGGGTGATCTTCCGCTCTTTGGCCGCATCCACCACAAAGCCATGGGACACCGCGTCCATGTTGACCATGCAGACGTTGCGGCTGACAGTAGCGATCTGCACCAGGCCCTGGTTTTTCCGGTCCTCCGGCACCAGGCTTAAGCCCAGGCTGATGGCCTTGCGGAAGCTGTCGATTTTCACCGGCTTGCCGTTTAAGAAAATCTCCCCCGCATCGAGCCGGTCGATGCCCAGCACCGCACGGGCCAATTCCGTCCTGCCTGCGCCCACCAGGCCTGCTACGCCCAGCACCTCGCCCCGGCGCAGCTCAAAGCTGATGTCATGCAGGACGCCCTTGCGCACAAGGCCCTGGGCCTTCAATACCACCTCGCCGGGGGCATTTTGTGAGTGGGGATAGTCATGGGCCACCGCCCGGCCCACCATCATGCTCACCAGCTCATCCCGGGTGACGGAGGCCACCGGCAGGGTGGCGATGTGCTCGCCGTCCCTCAGGACGCTCACCTGGTCGGAGAGGTCAAAGATCTCCTCCAGGCGGTGGGAGATGTAGATGATAGTAACGCCCTGGTCCCTCAGCTTGCGGATGGTGCCAAACATCAGGGTCTGTTCTTTTTCCGTCAGGGTGGCGGAGGGCTCGTCCATGATCAGCACTTTGCAGTTGCGGTTGATGGCCTTGCAGATCTCAACCATCTGCTTTTGCGCCACGGACAGCGTCTCCACCGCCACGGTCACGTCCATTGGCACGCCCAGCTCTTTAAGCATCTCCGCCGCGCGCTTTCGCATGCCCTTCCAGTCCACAATCCGGCCCTTGTACATGAGGTTGCCCAGGAAGACGTTTTCCGCCACGCTTAAGGTTTCGGACATCTTAAGCTCCTGGTGAACCACGCTGATGCCCTTCTGCTGGGATTCATAGGGGGTGCGCAGCTCGGTTTTTACGCCATCCAGGCAGACCTCCCCCTCTTCGGGGTGATAGATGCCCGCCAGCACCTTGATCAGGGTGGACTTCCCGGCGCCGTTCTCCCCCACCAGCGCGTGCACCGTGCCGCGCTCAATGGCAATGGACACCCGGTCCAGCGCCTTGACGCCGGGAAAGACCTTGGTGATGTTCTTCAGTTCCAGGATATGGTCTGCCATCTCGTCCCGCCTTACCTGCGCCGGTTGCGCACAACGTCCAGCGCCACCGCGCCGATCATGACCACGCC
>DAISYX010000141.1:0-4263 GCA_036825095.1 Clostridia bacterium
AGGGCGGGAGAAGGGTCTGTCCGTTCAGGTTGTCCCCCGGGAGGAGCTGACCTGGGGCATACGGGACAATCGGCTGTATCTGACAGCGGCAAATCAGAGGGGCCTGCCCTATTGCGTGGTGATGCGAGCGATGGACCCCCTTCTTTCCTCCCATCTGGAGGGCATGGGTATCCCGGTGTTTAACAACGCCGGCATCTCCCGCATTTGCAATGACAAGCGCCTGACTCACCAGTTCGTCTCAGGCCTTTGGCCCATGATGGACACCGTGTTTCTTGGCCCCGGGCAAATCGACAGCCCCTTCCCCTACCCTGTGGTGATCAAATCCGCCCGGGGCAACGGAGGCCGGCAGGTGTTTCTGGCGGAGGATGAGGACGCCTTCCGCCTGGCGCTTGAACAGATCGCCCCGGATGAGGCCCTTGTCCAGCCCCTTTGCGACACGCCTGGCCGGGATGTCCGCGTGTATATGCTGGGAGACAAGGTAGTGAAAGCCATGATGCGCGTCTCCCTGTCCGACTTTCGCAGTAATGTAGGCCTGGGCGCTGAGGCCTTCCCCTGGGATCCCGGGGAGAAGCCCTTGGCTCTGGCCCGGCAACTGGCCCATCGCCTTGATGCGGGGCTGATTGGAGTGGATTTCCTCTTTCATCAGGGACGCCTGCTGTTCAACGAAATAGAGGACGCAGTGGGCACCCGCATGCTCTATGCCTTGGGCGAGGGGGACATCGTGCGGGATTACCTGGCGCATATCCTGGGGCTACTGGACAGATGACGCCCAATTGTTAAGAACTTGCCACAAATTCACGCTTGCGTTATACTATGGGCCGTAAGCTGTAAGGAGGATGCCGGATGGAGCTGGATCTGCACGGCCTGACGCTTCAACAGGCGCGGGTGGCGATGATGAGCGCCCTTCGGCGTGCCACCCCGGCGGACTACCGGCTCACCGTCATCCACGGCTACCGAGGCGGCAACGCCCTTAGGGAGATGCTTCGGGAGGAGTTTTCCCGCCACCCCAAAGTCCTCCGCCTTGAACCTACCTTCAATCCCGGACAGACCGTGTTTGTCCTGCGAGAATATTAAGGAGCATTCATGCCTACACGCCGTCCTCAGCATCCGCCCAGACGGGCACGCCGCAAGGAGAAGCGCTTTGGCCTCCTGATTTTCTGCATAGCGGTTGTGGCGATTTTGCTCATCGTGTCCCCCACCGAGCCCATCAACCGGGCGCAGAATATCAGAACTGCGGACGGGCGCCTGATCAGTGAACACGATGGCCTGAAAATCACCGAGATTATGGCGGATAACGCCTCCGCCCTTCCGGATGAGAATGGCAATTTCCCGGACTGGTTTGAAATTGAAAACCAATCCGACCGCACGCTGAACCTGGAGGGCCTCACCGCCTCCAACCGGCCGGACCGGGCGCGCTTTGTCTTCCCCGCCATCAATCTGGAGCCAGGGGAGCGACTGGTCATTTTCTGCGATAACACCAATCAAAACGAAGTTGGGAAGCCCCTGCACGCCAAGTTCAAGATATCCAGCATCGCCAGCGCTATCTATCTGTTTGACACCTCCGGTTTTGTGCTGGACAAGGTGGAGGACGTGCCTACCCTGAACGCCAATGAGACCTACGCTCTGCAAGAGGATGGCAGCTGGCAGAAAAGCGAGATCTTCACCCCCGGCTTCCCCAACACCCAGGCTGGTTATGAGGAATATATGGACCAGTATCACATTGAGGCCGGGGTGCTGGTCATCAATGAGCTCTGCCCCGCCCCCAGAAGCGGATTGAGGGATGAAGACGATGAATTAAGTGACTGGATTGAGCTGAAAAACAACGGCGACACCCCCATCGACCTGGGTGGCGTCTTTACTCTGTCAGACAATGAGCAGCGCCCCGCCAAATGGGTTTTCCCCGAGGGCGCGGTCATCCCGGCCAGGGGTTATTATCTGGTGTTCGCCTCCGGCAAAAACCGGGACAACCCCGGCGGCTACCCCCACACCAACTTCGGCCTGGCGGCCGAGGGGGAGACCATCACCCTCTCCACCCGCCAGGGCCAGCTGATAGACCGGGTTCAGTACGAAAATGTGCCCATGGATTTCAGCTATGGCCGGGATGAGGTGACCGGCGTCTGGCAGGTGTTCACCATCCCCACCCCGGGGGCGCCCAACAACGCGGCGGGGTTCTCCATGGCGGAAAACTACCTCCGGGCAATCAACCCCTACGGCGTCCATATCTCCGAGGCGATGAGCAGCAACGACACCACCGTCCAGGCTGCCGGCCAGCCCTTCTCTGACTGGGTAGAGATTTATAATCCCACCTCCCAGGTGGTGGACATCAGCCTTTGGGGCCTGTCCGACAATGTGGGCTGGCCGCGCAAATGGCAGTTTCCCGCGGGCACCAGCATCTGGCCCGGGGAATACAAGGTGATTATGATGGATAAAAGCCGGGAGCCCGGCACCAATGCCTCGGTGCTCCACGCCAACCATGCCTTAAAGCGCGCGGGCGGGGAGGTGGTGACGCTGTCTGACAGCACCGGGCGGGTGCTGGACCGGATGGTGCTGCCAGAAATCCCCACCGACATTTCCTATGGTCGAACCCGCGGGCAGGAGGGCCTTTTTTTCTTTTATGACGCCCCCACCCCGGGCGGCGCCAACGGGCCTGGCTTTGTGGGCTTTGCCAAGGCCCCCAGCTTTTCTGTGGCGGGCGGGCTTTACAAGCAGGAGTTTACCGTTTCCATCGACGTGCCCCCGGGCACCCAGGTGCGCTACACACTGGACGGCTCCATCCCCACCGTGTCCGTGGGCTATGACTACACCGGCCCCATCGAGGTGAAGGACACCATGGTCTTAAGGGCCCGGGCCTTTGAAGGCGGTCTTCAGCCTTCGGACACCGTTACCGCCAGCTATATCATGAAGACCTACTTCTCCACCCCTGTGGTCTCCCTGGTGATGGATCCGGTGGAGCTGTGGGACGGCCAGACCGGCATTCTGGCGGCAGGTGACGGAATCAATCTGCTCCAATATGAAAAGATCCCCTTTTCCAACCCCACCCCGGTCTATCGCCTGCACGGCAAGAAGCATCGCCCCGGCTATGCGGAGATGTTTGATTCGGATACCGGCCAGGTCTATTTCAGCCAGGGCGTCACCTTTGCTCTGATCGGGCAGTATTCCCTGGACATGCCCCAGAAATCCTTCAAGGTGCACGCCCGGGCCAAATATGGCAGCAAGTACTTTAACGCCGCTCTCTTTGAGGACCGGCCCTTTGATCAGTACAAGTCCCTCATGCTCAGGGTCAGCGGCAACGATGCTGTGTGGACCCGCATGGTGGACGGTGTCCAGTCCCGGTTGGTGGATCAGATCGATACCACGGTCATCAACCAGGCCTGGCGGCCCGTCATCGTCTATCTCAACGGCCAGTACTGGGGGCACTACAACCTGCGCGAGCGGGTCAGCCGCTATTTCGTGGCCTCCCATGAGGGCATCCCTCTGGAGCAGGCGGACGACATGACCATCCTGGAAGGCAATTCCCGCTCCTATTGGGGCAGCAACGAGGAATACCGCGCGCTGATCAGCACCGCCAAAACCCTCTCCCCCGGCAAAAACCCGGAGGATCTGCAATATCTCCTGGACCGGATCGATGTGGACAACTACTTTGACTATATGATTTTCCAGGCTTTCTTCGCCAACACCGACACCGGCAACATCCGCTACTACAAGATTCCCGGGGAGAAATGGCGCTGGCTGCTG
Source organism: Clostridia bacterium (assembly GCA_036825095.1). Classification (GTDB taxonomy): domain Bacteria; phylum Bacillota; class Clostridia; order Christensenellales; family Aristaeellaceae; genus UBA6115. The sequence continues at coordinate 3,736 of DAISYX010000141.1, forward strand.
TTTGACCTGGACTACGGACTTTTCAACTCCCAGGCCAACGGCATCCGCAATATCTTAAATCCCAAAGGCACGGGCGTTGGCAACCAGATTGACAACACGCTCATCGTCAAACTCATGGAAAGCCCGGAGATGCAGGACAAATTCCTGCGCCGCTTCGGCGAGATCTTCCAGCAGCTCACCACCCAGGTGATGCTGGACCAGATCCAGGTTTGCTACGATCTGCTCCAGCCCGAGATGAACATGCACTTTGAGCGCTGGGCCGCCTATAATTTAAAGAGCATCTCCGCCGACCAGCCCCAGACTGTGGACGGCTGCCTGCGCTACTGGAACATCCGGGTGGACCGCCTGCGCAACGTGGTGAAAAAGCGCCCCACCTACTGCTGGGATCAGGTCAAGGAGTGGTTCAGCCTCTCTGACGCCCAGATGCAGGCCTACTTCGGCCCCCGGCCGGAGATTCCCCCGGACGCGGTGTAATACTATATTAAAACGTTAACGCCTCGTATAACCATTTTCGCTTTGTGATGGAAG
>DAISYX010000142.1:0-4209 GCA_036825095.1 Clostridia bacterium
TATCCGCCTCTTTGTGGCCGGGGACAACAGCCATGTGCCGCGCATCTTCGGCTTCACCTTCCGGGGCAGCCTGGCCAAATACCTGGCGGTTCCCGCCGGGGAGATTATCGCCAACATCTTCTCCTCCCCGGAGCTTACGGACGAAGAGTCCCAGGCCCTGGGCAAGGCCTTCTACCGGGCCTTTTATGACTACACCAACGGCGAGGTCCGGGAGCTGGACAAAAACCTGGGGCCCCAGATCCGGGCGCTGCTCAGGTGATTTTCCAGGGGGATTTTAGAAGATGACCGCGCTGCGCCGGCTGGGGGCCGCCTTTCTGGCCCTTTTGGTGATGGCGGTGTTCTATGTCTTCGCCGTGATGCAGGAAAACGAGGACAGCAAGCGCACCGATGCCTTTTTGGTCAGGGAGCAGGAGGCGGCCATCACCCAAATCGCGCCCTTTTCCTCCCAGGATGCCCGGGCCCTGGCCCAGGTCTTTGGCGCGGCCTTCCCGCTGCCTGAGGGCCCCTTAAGCGGGGAGGTCACCAGCTTTTCCCATCACGGCTACACCGCCCTTCGCCTGACAGTAAACAGCCAAAGGGCCCAGGTGGTGGGGGTTCGGCCCTTAAGCGCCGCCAGCAGCATCCTGCCCCCCGGCCTGCGCTTCACCGCCTCTGAGCACGCGCTGTTTGGCTATGCCATCACCACAGCCCAGCAGGATCAAGCCCGCTACTACGCCCTGCAGACGGATAAAGCGGCCTTTGTCATCACCCTGCCCTTGGGGCAGGATGCCCCCGGCGGCTTCGCCCTGCAGGAGCCCTGAGTTAAAAAGTAAGGAGCAATGCCCCCATGTCCAAAAGTTCCCGGGCTGCCGGGCTGATTCGCCGTTTTATCCCCTACTACCGCCCTTACCGGCGCATCCTGGTCACCAGCCTCCTGTGCGCGGTGCTCACCACGGCCTCAGGGCTTATCTTCCCCCTGATTGTGCAGGAGATCACCGACCGGGCCATCGGCGACATCTCAAGCCTCACCTTCAGCTTCATCCTCCGCGTAGGGGGCTTCTTTTTGGTCCTTCAGCTGATGGACGCGGGCTGCCGGTATTATATGCAGTCCCGGGGGCATATCATGGGCGCCATGATGGAAAGGGACATGCGTTCCGACCTGTTCAACCACTTAAGCCAGCTGTCCTTCTCCTATTACAGCAACACCAAGGTGGGCCAGATCATGGCCCGCATCACCAACGACCTTTTTGAGGTGACCGAGTTTGCCCACCACTGCCCGGAGGAGTTTCTCATCGCGGGGGTCAACCTGGTGGTCTCCTTCATTCTGCTCAGCGGCATGAACCTGGAGCTGACCGTCATCATCTTCCTGATGCTGCCGGTGATGCTCATCTCCCTCTTCCTGTTTAACCGCAAGATGCGCGCCACCTTCAGGGCTGCCCGGCACCAGGTGGGCGAGATCAACGCCCAGATGGAGGACAGCCTGCTGGGCATGCGGGTGGTGCAGTCCTTTGCCAACGAGGAGCTGGAGGGCGAGAAATTCGAGGCGGGCAACCGCACCTTTTTGAATCTCAAGAAAAAGCAGTATCACGTGATGGCCGGCTTCCACTCCACCACCCGGCTTTTAAGCGGGCTGATGAACCTCTTGGTGGTGGTGCTGGGGGCCCTCTATCTCTCCCAGGGCAGGCTTTCCGCCGGCCAGTTCGCCTCCTACCTTTTGTTTGTGAACATGCTGCTTAACACCGTCAGCCGCCTGGTGGAATTTATGGAGCAGTTCCAGCGCGGGGTTACGGGCATCGAGCGCTTCGCTGAAATTATGGACGCCCCCCGGGAAATCCGGGATCTGCCCGGCGCCAGGCCCCTCACCCAGGTCAGGGGCGAGATCACCCTTTTAGACGTGAGCTTCCAGTATGATGACAGCGACGCTTTCGTGCTCAAGAACGTGAACCTCAAGGTACCGGCCGGGCAGAATGTGGCCCTGGTGGGCCCCAGCGGCTCCGGGAAAACCACGCTGTGCAACCTGATCCCCCGCTTTTATGACGTCACCGGGGGCCGCATCCTGGTGGACGGGCAGGACGTACGGGACCTGACCTTAAAAAGCCTGCGGGGCGCCATTGGCACCGTGCAGCAGGAGGTTTATCTTTTCTCCGGCACCGTCTTTGAGAACATTGTCTACGGCAGGCCCGGGGCCGGCGAGGACGAGGTGATCGCTGCCGCGAAAAAAGCGGGCGCCCATGACTTTATCCAGGCCCTGCCCCAAGGGTATGATACTCATGTGGGCGAGCGGGGGGTGAAGCTCTCCGGCGGGCAGAAGCAGCGGCTCTCCATTGCCCGGGTTTTCCTGAAAGACCCGCCCATCCTGCTTTTGGACGAGGCCACCAGCGCCCTGGACAACGAGTCTGAGCTTTTGGTGCAGCGTTCCCTGGAGGAGCTGGCCCAGGGCCGCACCACGCTGACCATCGCCCACCGCCTCACCACCATCAGAAACGCGGATGTCATCTGGGTCCTGACCGATCAAGGCCTGGAGGAGCACGGCAGCCACGAGGAATTGATGCAAAAAGGCGGGCTGTATCACCGCCTCTACAATCTCTATACCTTAAGCGACGCCAAAGCCCTGTCACAGGAGGGAGCCCTCCTCTGACCGGACGGAACGGAGGAGACATGGACCTGCAATTTATCGGCGCTTCCCGGGAGGTGACCGGCAGCCTTTATGTGCTCAGCACAGGCGGCAGGAACATCCTGATAGACTGCGGCATGGAGCAGGGCAAGGACACCTATGTGAACCAGCCCCTGCCCATCAGCCCCGCCTTTGTGGACGCGGTGGTTCTGACCCACGCCCATATCGACCACTCCGGCATGCTGCCGGCGCTGGTCAGCCGGGGCTTTAAGGGGCCCATTCACGCCACCCCCGCCACCCTGGCGCTGTGCGATATCATGCTCAGGGACTCCGCCCACATCCAGGAAATGGAAGCGGAATGGCAAAACCGCAAGGCCAAACGCTCTGGCGAGGACGGCTATGTGCCGCTGTACACCCAGGCGGACGCGCAGCAGGCCCTGGAGCAGTTTAAACCCCTGCCCGTTAAAGAGCCCCGGGAAATCCTCCCCGGGGTGCGCCTCACCTTCACGGACGCGGGGCATCTTCTGGGCTCCGCTTCCGCAAGCCTTGAGGTTACGGAGGAGGGCGTCACCAAAACCGTCGTTTTCTCCGGCGATATTGGCAACATCAACCAGCCCATCATCAACGATCCCCATTATTTAAGCCGGGCGGACTTTGTGGTGATGGAGTCCACCTACGGCGACCGCCTCCACGGCCCCCGGCCGGACTATCTGGCCGACCTGGCGGACGCCCTGCAGGTCACCTTCAACCGGGGCGGCAACGTGGTCATCCCCAGCTTTGCCGTGGGCCGCACCCAGGAGATCCTCTATTTCCTCAGGGAGATCAAGGAGCAGGGCCTGGTTAAGGGGCATGACGGCTTCCCGGTGTATATGGACAGCCCCCTTGCGATCAAGGCCACCCATATCTTCACCCAGGCGGACCTGCGGGAGTTTGACCAGGAGATGCGGGACCTTCTGGACCGGGGCGTCAACCCCATCACCTTTGATGACCTGAAGGTCTGCGTGACGGCGGAGGAAAGCAAGCAGATCAACTTTGAAAAACGGCCCTGTGTGATCATCTCCGCCTCCGGCATGGCGGAGGCGGGGCGCATCCGCCACCACCTTAAGCACAACCTCTGGCGCAGGGAATCAACGGTGCTCTTTGTGGGTTACCAGTCCGTGGGCACCCTGGGCCGGGCGCTGTATGACGGGGAAAAGCGGGTGAAGCTCTTTGGCGAAACCGTCAAGGTAGAAGCGGAAATCCGGATGCTCAAGGCCATCAGCGGGCATGCGGACCAGGCGGGCCTGGTAAAATGGATCGAGGCCATCAGCCCTAAGCCCACCCGGGTGTTCATCACCCACGGGGATGAGGATGTGTCCCTGATTTTTGAACAGCTCCTTGAGGAAAAAGGCTTTCACACCACCGTGCCCTTCTCCGGGGATGTCTGGTCCCTCACCCGGGACGAGCAGACGGCCTTCGGCTCCCCCGCACTTGCCAAGGGGCAGAGCAAGCAGCGCCGCAAGGAGGCCCAGGCGGACAGCGCCCTGGTTCACGCCATGGACCGCCTGACGCAATTGGTCGGCCAAAGCGATGGCTATTCCAACAAGCTAAAAGAGCAGCTGGCCCACCAGATCAAC
>DAISYX010000143.1:0-4094 GCA_036825095.1 Clostridia bacterium
GACCACGCCGCCACCATGAACCAGCTGTTTGCCGCCTATTCCCGCGGCAAGGACGCCAAGGAGCTGGCGGTCATTCTGGGTGAGGCCTCTTTGACGGACATGGATAAAAAATACGCCGCCTTTGCGGAGGCGTTTGAAAAGTGCTATGTCTCCCAAGGCTATGATACGGACCGCAGCATTGAGGAAACCCTGGACCTGGGCTGGGAGCTGCTGGGCATCCTGCCGCGCAATGAACTAAAGCGCATCCGGGATGATATGCTGGATGAGTTTATGCCTGTAAACAAGCACGAAGGGGAAGAAGGAGAGGAAGGCTAAATGGCCGTCTTGCACGTAAACCCCACCCGGATGGAGCTGACGCAGATTAAGCGCCGCCTGGTTACGGCCAAGCGGGGGCATAAGCTGCTAAAGGACAAGCGGGATGAGTTGGTGCGCCAGTTTATGACGCTGGTGCGGGAAAACCTGCGCTTAAGGCGCCAGGTGGAGGAGGAATTGTCCCTGGCGCTGAAGGACTTTGCCTTAGCCCGGGCCGTGATGGAGCCGGGGGCCTTAAGGCAGGCCCTGCTCTATCCCGCCCGTCAGGCCAGCATTCGGGTAGGCCGGCGTAATATCCTCTCGGTCAAGGTGCCGGCCTTTACGGTGGATGAAGGCAGCCTGGGCGAGACGGTGCTGCCCTACGGCATGGCGGAGACCTCCGCACAGCTGGACAACGCCATCGCCACCATGGCCCAGGCCCTGCCCAACCTGATCGCCCTGGCGGAAAAAGAGAAGACCGTCAGCCTCCTGGCGGATGAAATCCAGAAAACCCGCCGGCGCGTGAACGCCCTGGAATATGTGATGATCCCCCAGTTTGAGGAAACCATCCGCTACATCACCATGAAGCTGGATGAGAATGAGCGGGGCGCCCTCACCCGGCTGATGAAGGTGAAGGACATGATCGCAGAGCGGGCCACATAAGGCCTGTTCCAAAGGGAAGCGTCCCGGGTGAAAAGAGCCGCTGTGACTGGCGGTTCTTTCCATGCTGGTGGTTCTAAAAATGGCAAAGCGCGGAGGGCTTAAGCGTTGAAGGATTTTCTGATTCTGTTTTTTGTCTGCCTGCTGATCGGCTGGGTGTTCTTTTTCTTTGCCGGGCAGCTGGTTTTCAGTAGCTTTTGGGCCTTGCTGATCCTTTTATCCCTCCTCCTTGCGCTGCTGCTCTCCTGTCTGCTGCGTCTGAGCCACCGGGTCGAAGCCCTGGAGGCGCGGCTTAAATCTCTGAATGAAGCGGCACAATAAGGCTGGGATCCGGCCATAGCTTTTTGCCAATCAGCCGTACAAAACGCTGGACTGCCGACAGGCCTCAGGAAGCAGGACAGATTTTGCTTGACAAGCCTTAAGCCCTTGGGTATAATCCTGCTTGCGCCATCGGGCGATGGGGAATGGTGTAACGGCAGCACCTGCGACTCTGACTCGCATAGTCTTGGTTCAAATCCAGGTTCCCCAGCCATCTGCCTCCGTGGTCTAGCGGTTAGGACACCGCCCTCTCAAGGCGGCAACACGGGTTCGAATCCCGTCGGAGGTGCCAGTCAAATCCCTTGAAAACCTGATGTTCAAGGGATTTTTGTTATCTGATAATCACGCAATCATTTTGCTGAATTTTCCGTTGATCATATTAATGGATTTCCGTTGATGTATCTAAAGATTCCTGCTTATCGGAATCATTGACTTGTAAACAGTATGATATTACGCTCCTCTACGATAAACGCCTTTTCATGAAGAAATGGCACGTGAGTCACAAATTACAGTTTTATTGAAGGAGCACTTAACCAATGAAAAAACATTCCTGGGTTTCTTTGTTGCTGGCAGTTTGTCTGCTGATGACCTTCCCAAGCCTGGCGGAGTCTGTGTACACACCAGGCACATACAGCGCGGCAGCATTTGGTATGGGTGGCGACGTAACGGTAACCATGACCTTTGACGCCAATACGATCACCGCGGTATCAGTCGACGCCCCGGATGAAACGCCCGGGTTTGGCAACAAAGCCACCGATGCGCTGCCCCAGATGATTTTGGACGCGCAAACGGCAGATGTGGACGCCATCAGTACCGCCACCGTGACCAGTGACGCCATCCTGCAAGCTGCAGCCGCCTGTATCGCGCAGGCCCGAAACGATGGCGAAGCCGCAACGGAAGGCGAGACGCCAAATGAGGCGGACGTGATCGTGATTGGCGCGGGCGCGGCCGGGCTGGCCGCCGCCAAAGCGGCGCGCGAAAGCGGGGCAAGCATTTTGGTGTTGGAGGCCAATGGCCGGGTGGGCGGCTCCGCGATGGTATCCGCCGGCAACCTCAACTATATCGGTGCGGAGTGGCTGGAAACGCTTGAGCGCAACGACGATGAAGTCAGGGGCTATCTGGACTACACCGCGGCGGATTTCCCGGCGGAGTATGCCGCAGACCTTGAAACCGTTCAGGCCGACGTGAGGGCCTACCTGGAAGATACCTCCCGCGCGGGTGCGTATGACAGCGTTGCCCGCATCATGCTGGACCATTACCTCAAGGGTTATGGCAAGGACCTGGACGGCAACGAGGTGTGGATGGACTATGACTATATCCGCGCCGGCGTGGAAAGGAACGAGGACATCTACCTGGAGCTTGCGCAGGAAGGCATGGAGGTCAAGCAAGGCAACCGCCCGCACTTTGTCACACCCTTGCGCGGCGGCACCGAGCTGATCGAGGTGCAGTATAAGATCGCTACGGATGCGGGCGCTCAAATCATCACCAAGACCCGTGCTGTCGACCTTGTAACCGATGAGACCGGCAAGGTGACCGGGGTTATCGCCATTGATCCTAATGGTGAAACAGTCACCTTCACTGCCAATAAGGGCGTTATCATCGCCACGGGCAGTTTTGCGGCCAACCTTGAGATGGTTGTGCAGTACCAGAACATGGCGACGGGCATCTCACTTAACACCACCAGCTCCAACCCTGCCACAAACGTGGGCGACGGTATCCTCATGGCGGAAAAGCTTGGCGCCGAGCTTAGGGACATGCAGTTTGTCGGTTTCATCTGGCGGGGCTATCTGGATAAAGCCAACTCCGCCGAGAGCAGCGCGATTGGCGGCGCAAAACAGCTTGCCGTGAACCAGCAGGGCGAACGATACACGGAAGACAGCGCGGCAAGCCTGCTGGCTGCCACCACATCTCAAACCGATGCGATTTCCAACCGCGTGGGCGACAAAGCGATGTATGACGCGTTAAATGCATACAGCGAAGGCTTTGCAGAGGATCTGGAAGCCCGCGGCATTCTGTTTATCGGTGACACGCTGGAAGAAGCAGCCCAGAAAGCAGGCATTGATTCGGATGCGCTGGCCCAAACTGTGACGACGTTTAATCAAGCCGTTGATTCCGGCAGCGATGAGGCCTTTGGCTGCACCAAGTTTAACGGCAAGGTGGCCCAAGCGCCCTTTGTCATTGTGAAGCTGCAAGCCATCAATCACCTGACCTACGGCGGTTTGGTGACGGATTTGGATACCCACGTGCTCAAGCCAGACGGTACCAGCATCCCCGGTCTGTACGCGGCGGGTGATGTCGTGGCCGGCTTTGAAGGCGCGGTGCATCAAACGGGCGAATGCCTGACCATCGTCATGCATTACGGCCAGGTGGCCGGCGAGAACGCCGCCACAACCCCTTAAGCGCGGGATCATTCGCGCACATTCTGACTGACGCATCAGGGGCACTGCGTTTAGCCCGCTAAAAGGGCTAAGGGTCTGATTTTACCAGTGTTGCCAGCAAAAAACCGTTGATGATTTCAGCGGTTTTTTCTGATGCCGACAGCTCATTTTGCTGGGTATACTCCTGATATCACAATCAGGCGGGGGAAACACGCCCGTACTGCCGGGACTTAAGCAAAGGGAGGGCAAGATGCGCATCGTGGTGATTGGCGCTGTGGCGGCGGGGACCTCCGCTGCGGCAAAAGCGAGCCGGAATGACAAGAGCGCGGAGATCGTGGTGTATGAGCGGGACCGGTTTATTTCGTATTCCGGCTGCGGGATGCCATATTTTATCTCCGGCGAGGTGGAGGCCCGGGCGCTTTATCCGCGGGACGCGGCTTTTTTCAA
>DAISYX010000144.1:0-3995 GCA_036825095.1 Clostridia bacterium
CTGTTTGTGGGCCTGCCCCAGTGGCGCACCATGATGACGGAGATGTACGGCGTGATCTTGGATTTCCCGGCCACGGCAGGGGCGGTGTTCGCGCTGCTGCTCATCATCCCCAACTTCGTGCTGCTGATTATCATGCGCAAATACATCGGCGCTGAAACCATGGCCAAGGGCTTCAAAATGGGCTGAGGCCCGCGGGAGGACAAAAGGGTGTCAATGCTTGAAATCGTCAACATGACCAAACTTTACAAAACCGGAGACGGCGTCCGGAACATCAACCTCACCATCCAGGAGGGGGAGCTGGTCACCCTGCTTGGCCCTTCCGGCTGCGGCAAGACCACCATCCTGCGCACCATCGGCGGCTTTTTAGATGTGGACGGCGGGGATGTGCGCATCGCCGGGCAGAGCATCATCCACCTGCCCCCGGAGAAGCGGCCCACCGCCATGGTCTTTCAGGCCTATAACCTCTGGCCCCATATGAAGGTCTATGACAACCTGGAGTTCGGGCTGAAGCTGCGCAAGGTGCCCCGTCAGGAGCGCGCCCGGCGCATCGCGGAGATGATGGCCCTGGTCAAAATGAGCGGCATGGAGCAGAAATACCCCGGCCAGATGTCCGGCGGCCAGCAGCAGCGCGTCGCCATCGCCCGGTCGCTTCTGCTCAAGCCCCAGGTGCTTTTGCTGGACGAGCCCTTCTCCGCCCTGGACGCGAAGATACGCCAGCAGATGCGGGAGGAGCTGCGCAAAATTCAGACCGACCTTAACATCACCGTGGCCTTCGTCACCCATGATCAGGAGGAGGCCGAGGCCCTGTCCGACCGGGTGGTGGTGATGAACAAGGGCGCCATCGAGCAGGAGGGCTCCCCCCAGGACATCTATCACCGCCCAAAAAGCCGCTATGTGGCGGACTTTATCGGCGAGATGAACTTCCTGCAGCTGGCGGACAACAAGGTGCTGGCGGTGCGCCCGGAACACGTCCAGGTAAGCCAGGGGAAGGGCGGCGAGCTGGATGGCTATGTGCGCACCATCATGATGCTGGGCCACTACATCGAGATGACCGTGGACACGGACTACGGCATCGTCAAAACCTTTATCAGCGACGAGCAGGCCCGGCAGTACGGCCGGGGCGACGCGGTGGCGCTGCGCTTTAACCGGCGGCAGGAATACGCCCTGGACTGACTTCTCCTCCCGGACCCTTTGGCCCGGGTGAAATAGACACACTTAAACCAAAAAGGAGGAACCCATGAAAAAGATCCTGACCCTCATGCTGGCCCTGGCGCTGGTGCTCTCCCTGAGCGCGCCTGCCCTGGCAACTGAGAAACCGGTGATCAACCTGTGGACCACCGGCTCCCAGAACGTCGCGGACCTTTTTAACGCCCTGATCGCGGAGTACAACGCCCTGCCGGAGGCCAAGACCGAAGTAAAGCTCCAGTTCCTTTTGTCAGGGACGGGCGATGAAACCATGCTCTCCCGCATCTCTTCCGCCTACCTCTCCGGGCAGAAGGACACCGAGTTTGACATGATCGCGGAGAATACCGCCAGCCTCCAGCCCTTCATCGACGAAAGCGGCACCGAGGACATCTTCCTGACGCTGGACTTCGACCAGATCCCCAACTACAAGGATATCACCCTAAAGCCCTCCATGCTGCAGGACAAGGTGGTCCCCTACCGCGGCACCACCGTGGTCTTCGCCTATGATTCCGCCCGCGTCTCTGAGGACGAGCTGCCCCACACCTGGGAGGAGCTCACCCAGTGGATCAAGGACCACCCCGGCCGCTTCGCCTACAATGAGCCCTCCACCGGGGGCGCCGGCTCCGCCTTTGTGCGCACCGCGGTCTACCGCTTCATCCCGGACAAGTCCTCCTACACCTCTGTGGACCCCATCTGGGCCCAGCAGTGGGACGAGGGCTTTGCCTGGCTGGCCGAAGTGCACCCCTTCCTCTACCAGTCCGGCGGCAGCGTGATCTATGTGGCCAAGAACCAGGGCACCCTGGACCTGCTGATCAACCAGGAGGTGGACATCATCCCTGCCTGGGCGGATCAGGTGCTCGCCAACATCGCCCAGGGCACGCTGCCTGAGACCACCCGGATGTATCAGCTGGACGACGCCGCCCTCACGGGCACGGACGTCTCCATGGCCATCCTCTCCATCGGCAAGGCCCAGGACGCGGCGTATGACTTTATGAACTATGTCATCAGCCCCGCGGGCCAGAAAATCGCCCTGGAGAACATGAAGGCCATCCCGGTCATCGACCCCTCCCGCATCGACTCCGCGGAGAAGGACCTGGTGGCTGATCTGAAGGTGGAGAACTTCGCCTTCATGTCTATCGGCAACCTGGGGGACGTGTTCAACGAGCGCTGGAACGAGGAGATCATGACCCTTAAATAATCCGTTTCCCCCTGGCCGGGGGCCGTCCGCGGGCGGCCTCCGGCCAAAGCAAAGCACCTCAAAGGAGAAGGCCATGACCGCTGCCACCTTAAAAAGAGAAGACAAGCAAAAGCAATGGAAGAAGCGCGCCCTGCTGGCGCTGTTTTTGGGGCCGGCTTTGATCCTCTCCCTGAGCATCATCGTCTATCCCATCATCAACACCGTCATCCGCAGCTTCACAGACCCACAGACCGGCGCCTTTTCCCTGATGCACTATGCGTACCTCTTCACCAACCGCATCGCGGTGGCGGATATCTGGTACACGCTGTGGATCACGGTGGTCACGGTGGTTCTCTCCGTCTTCATCGCCTATCTCCTGGCGCTGTACCTGCGCTTTTCCAACTCCCGCATCGCCAAATTCATCGGCACCATGTACCTCCTGCCCCGCTTTATCCCGGGGCTGGTGGCGGTGTACGCGATGAAGGTGGTGATCTCAGACTCCGGGCTGATCAACCGCCTCTCCCTGCTGCTGCCGGAAACGGCGGCGCTTTTTAACTTAAAGCCCGGGCTTTTGTATAACCCCCGGGGCATCATCCTGATGAACCTGTGGTTCAACATCCCCTTTGCCACCATGATCATCGTGGCGGCCCTCTCCGGCATCTCCGACTCCATCATCGAAAGCGCCAGGGATGTGGGGGCGGGCCGGGCGCGCATCTTTATCAGGATGATCGTGCCCCTCTCCATCCGGGATGTGATGATCGCCATGACCTTTATCTTCATGTCCAACATCTCCTCCTTCACCACCCCCTACCTGATCGGCGAGAATTTCCCCCAGATGCTGGGCGTCTTTTTGCGCAAACAGTTCTCCAACCGCGCCTATGAGCGGGCGGCGGCTATCAGCGTGCTGATCTTCCTGTTCTCCTCCGTGTCCGCCATCGTCTATATCTATACCAACCTGAAGGAAAAGGAGTGGGAAAAGGGCTGAAGCCCCGCCACGCCTTCGCCTTGGCCGGAAGATTTTTTATTGGATTGCCTCAAGCCGCCCGGAAGCGGGCGGGCTTTTTTTGTTCAGCCGCCCTGGCGCTCCCGGCGCAGCTTCAGAGCCATGATCGGCGTCCGGGTGGTGATGCTGCCCACGCCCCGGGCCAGCAGCTCCCCAAGCCTTGCCTCCTCATTCACCGTCCACACCGAAAGGCGCTCCGGGGCCTCGCTTAGCATCCGCTCATTCAGGCTCCGCCAGGAGATGTTCAGCATGGCAAAGCCCAGTTCAAAGGCCGCCTGGTGGGCCTGGCGGCGTTTATTGAACGGCAGCAGGTAGTGGTTAAGCCACAGCGGCAGGCGGGCCTTGAGGGCCTCCTGCGCCTCCTGCCAGCTCACATCCCCGGTGAAGATGACGCGGCCCTCAAGGCCCAGCTCACAGGCCAGATTCCAGGCCGGGAAGATCGCCCCCGGCTCCTTGATGTCCACGTTCAGCCGCGGGCCCCGGGACTTGGCCAAAAGGCCCAGCGCCTCCGCGAACAGGGGATGTGCCTCCCCCGGCCCGGGCCGGTCATGGCAGAGCGCCAGAGCGCCCCCCGAGGGGCCCCAGAGGTCCACCTCCACCAGGTCCGCCCCGCAGTCCAGCAGCATGGCG
>DAISYX010000145.1:0-3975 GCA_036825095.1 Clostridia bacterium
CAGGCTGCCGTACATGGCGTTGATGATGGGGATGCCCACATAGCCCACGTTGGGCATGGTGGAAATGCCTGCAAACACGGCCAGCTTGTCCTCCGTTATCCGCCCTTTGAAAAGAAAATACACCAAAAGGCAGGTGAGCGTCATGATAAGGGCTGAGATTAAAAGCACTTTCATCACTTCCGGAATCTGCTCTGAAGGCAGCTCTTTCTGTGCGCTCATCAGGATCATAGCCGGCCAGGCGATTTTCAGCAGCAGGGTGTTGCTTCCCTTGATCACCGGATCGCTGAAGATGTTTTTATGCCTTAAGCCCACCCCGATGGCCACAATAATCAGCAGCATCACGATCTGTAAAATGACCGCATGTAAATACATTCGCCTGACGTCTCCTTAGTTTCTTGGCTTATAGGTATACCTGGCGATCAGCCGGGGAAGGCTGCCATACATGCCATAGGCATCGCCATACAGCTCGTAACGCTCCCCTAAAACCCACTCGGTTTTGGTTTGGTTTTCCACCATCACCATCCGTTGGGCCCCCTTGCCATCAGAGGCGTCAATGAGGACCAGCTGAGGCTTGGTGCTGATAATTTCCTTCACCGGCCCTGTGAAGACATAGATCTGGGTGTTGGCAACGCGTGTGCTGATATTGGCCAGCAGATCCGGGTAGCCCCAGTCGTCCAGCGCCCAGGCCTTTTTCGTATAGCTGTCCGGGGGCGGCAAATAGTAGATATCATATTTGACCACCGTGGGCTTCTTGTCCGGAAAGTCAGCTCGGATTTCCACGGTGTTGATGCCGATTTTGCTGAAAACAGCCTCAAAGGTGAAAGCGCCGGTGCTGCCCAGCAGGCTGGTATCCAGATAGCGGTGCGGGCTTAGCACGGTTACCGTGGCCCCTGCCCGGGTGGTTGCGCTGATCTTCATGGTGGGGTTTGAGCTCTCATCATCCAGGGTGCTGGCCAGATCCAGGGGTATATCCTGAACCGCCCGGTGGATGACGATGGTCACCTCATTTTCACGGTAATACTGGCTGCGCACCACGATATTGATGCTGTTGTCCCCAATGGGCTGGATGGCGGCGTTATAGCTGATATAGCCGCTTTGGGTATTCACATAGGAGGAGTAATCCTCGCCATTGATATATACCTTGCTGTTTTGCATCACATGAAAGCGGATGTTGTAAATAGGGGTGCTCACCTCAAGATAGGTGACATCCGGGTTAATTAATGCAATGGGCGAAAGCGGGATTTCAATGGTGTAGTGTACCAGGTCCATCTGCTTTTGCTCGCCGGAGCTGGTTCTGATATAGGGGGTGAGGGTCACGTCCATGGTGGGTTGAATCAGGCGCTCCTCCAGCTCATACCAAATATAGTCGGCCACCTGAACGGTGGCATAGCCGCCGGTGGCGATATAGGACTTGCGCAGCTCCTTGATATATATCTGGGCGCCTTCCGGGGCTGGAATGGCAATGGTGTGCGCCGCCATATCATCCAGAATAGAGGCGGATATCTGCACTTGTTCTGCCTCCGGCTCCTCCACCGCCCGGGACACCAGCCAGGGGCCAATCACAAACTGGTTAAGGACAATGCCTCCGGCAGCCAAAAGCAGCAGCAGCGCCACCACAAAAACCGCCCGACGCCTGCCCACATAGCCCCCCCGTTTCCTGCCTGCCTTGGGCAGGGGAATGCCTCCGCCGGGCCGGTTTCGGGCGACGGATTGGGAATAGGCGGTAAAATCCTCCGAGATGCTCTGGTAAGTGGGGGTCTCAACATAGCCGTCATAGTCAATCCCCACCGCAGTATCCTCAAGCGCAGCGCGGCGCTGACGGGCGGCCTCAGGGCTTGAAAACAGGCGGCTGCGACGGGAGGAATAGGTCAACTGCCCCTGGGTGGGCGCAAAGCCCCGTTCAGCCCCCCGTTCACGCAGCTGCTTTTGCTTTTGCTCCCCTCTCTTTTTGCGCTCATGCAGGCTGAGCATCTCAATGGCCAGGCGGTCCTTCCGGTCCGCGGCCACCCGCTCATTGCCTTCCTCATCGTAGCGGATTTCGGTCGGCACTTCCTCAGGAAGCGGGGCGGTCTTCTGCAGCTCCTCCGCAGGCAGCGTGGCCGCCATGCGGTCAATGGCCTTCAACGGCTCACCGCAGCGAAAACAATGGGGATAGGAAGCGCGGTTCCAATACCCGCAGGCCGGACATTTCATTGCTTTGCCTCAATCAGGGCTTTATTAATCATCACCCATCTTCAAGACAGCGATAAACGCCTCGCTGGGCAGCTCCACACTGCCGAACTTGCGCATGCGCTTCTTGCCTTCCTTCTGCTTTTCCAGCAGCTTCTTCTTGCGGCTGATGTCGCCGCCATAGCACTTGGCCAGCACATCCTTACGCACCGCCTTCACGGTCTCCCGGGCGATCACCTTGCCGCCAATGGCCCCCTGAATGGGAATTTCAAACTGCTGACGTGGAATAACTTCCTTAAGCTTCTCTGCGATGTTCCGCGCCCGGGCATAGGCTTTATCCTTGTGGACAATCATGGTGAAGGCGTCGCAGATCTCGCCGTTTAGCAGGAAATCCAGCTTGACCAGCTCGCTATCCTGATAGCCTGTCACCTCATAATCCAAAGAGGCGTAGCCCCGGCTGCGGCTTTTCAACTGGTCAAAGAAGTCGTAGATCACTTCATTTAACGGCATGTCATAGGTGAGCTTCACCCGGTCGCCCTCATACTGCATGTCCTTAAAAACGCCCCGCTTATCCAGGCAAAGCTCCATCAGCGTTCCCACATAGTCCTGGGGAGTGTAGATGGTGGCCAGCACAAAGGGCTCCCGCATCAAGGCGATATCGTTGGGCTGGGGCATGTTGCTGGGGTTGTCGATGTGCAGCATCTCGCCGTTGTTTTTTTCAATCTCGTAGATAACGTTGGGCACGGTGGTGATCAGCCCCAGGTCAAACTCACGCTCCAAACGCTCCTGGACGATTTCCATGTGCAAAAGCCCCAGGAAGCCGCAGCGGAAGCCATAGCCCAGGGCAGCGCTGGTCTCCGGTTCAAAGGTGAGGGCCGCGTCGTTCATCCGCAGCTTCTCCAGCGCGTCCCGAAGCGCCGCATAGTCCGCCCCGTCCGCCGGATAGATGCCGCAATACACCATGGACACCACCTGCTTATACCCTGGCAGAGGGGAGGCGGCGGGGCGCTGGGCGTCCGTGATGGTGTCACCCACCCGGGTGTCCCTGATTTCCTTGATGGAAGCGGCCACATAGCCCACCTCCCCGGCGCAGATCTTCTCACAGGGGGAGAAGCCGGGCGTGAGTCTCCCTACCTCTACTACCTCAAACTCCGCCCCGGTCTGCATCAGGCGCATGCGCATGCCGGGGGCCATGGTGCCCTGCATCACCCGCACAAAACAAATGGCGCCGCGGTAGTTATCATACACCGCGTCAAACACCAGGGCTTGCAGCGGCGCCTCCTCATCCCCTATAGGCGGTGGGATAACCCGGACGATGGCCTCCAGCACCTCCTCGATGCCCGTGCCCATCTTGGCGCTGACCAGGGGCGCTTCCTCCGCTGAAAGGCCGATCAGATCCTCGATCTCTTTTTTTGCCACATCCGGCTGGGCGCTGGGGAGGTCAATCTTGTTGATCACCGGAATGATCTCCAGATCGTGCTCCAGCGCCAGATACACATTGGCCAGGGTCTGGGCCTCCACTCCCTGGGTGGCGTCCACCACCAAAAGCGCGCCCTCGCAGGCAGCCAGCGCCCGGCTGACCTCATAGGTGAAGTCGACATGGCCCGGGGTGTCGATGAGGTTCAAGGTGTAAACCTCACCGTCCCGCGCCTGATAGCGCATGTTCACGGCCTTTGACTTGATGGTGATGCCGCGTTCCTTTTCCAGCTCCATGGAGTCCAGCACCTGGCTTGTCATCTCACGCTGGCTGAACACGCCCGCCTTTTCCAGAATGCGGTCCGCCAGGGTGCTCTTGCCATGGTCAAT
>DAISYX010000146.1:0-3933 GCA_036825095.1 Clostridia bacterium
GCCGTTGGCATCTCCAGCACCAACATGCTGGGCCTGGGTGATCTGCTGGATGAAATCGTGGCCCGGCTGCCGGAGGACAAGGCGTCAGAGGAGGACGAGGGGCAGGTGATCAACCTGGCCATTGTGGGGCGGCCCAACGTGGGCAAAAGCAGCCTGGCCAACCGCCTCCTGGGCGAGGAGCGGGTAATGGTAAGCGACATCCCGGGCACCACCCGGGACGCCATAGACACCCGCTTTGAGGCCCCGGATGGAACGGTCTATAATATCATCGACACCGCCGGTATCCGCCGCAAGCGCGCCATTGAGGAGGAGAGCGTTGAGCGCTACAGCGTCCTGCGCAGCATTGCGGCCATCCGGCGCTGTGATGTGGCGCTGCTCTTGCTGGATGCCCAGGACGGGGTGACCGAACAGGATATGCGCATCGCCGGGATGATCCGGGATGAGGGCAAGGCCCTGGTGATCACCATCAACAAATGGGACCTGATTGACAAGGAAACCGGCACCCTGGAGGCCTTCCAAAAAGAGGTGCTGGGCAAGCTGGTGTTTGTAAGCTATGCGCCGGTGCTGTTTATCTCTGCCCTTTCTGGCAAGCGGGTGCAGCTGGTGTGGGAGGAGATATCCCGCGTCTATGCCCAGGCCACCCGGCGTGTGCCCACAGGCGCGCTCAACGACGTGCTGGGGGATGCCCAGATCGCAGTGCAGCCGCCCATGGAAGGGGGCCGGCGTCTGAAAGTGCTCTACGCCACCCAGCAAGGCACCCTTCCCCCCACCTTTATCCTGTTTGTCAACGAGGCAAAGCTGATGCACTTCGCCTATGAGCGGTATCTGGAAAATCAAATCCGCCAGGCCTTTGACTTCATCGGAACCCCCATCCGCTTTGTTCTCCGTGAGAGGGAGAAAGAGGATCGCGCATGATTATTCTGTCTTGCATCTTAGCAGCTCTGCTTGCTTATTTTTTGGGCAGCATCTCCCCGGGCATCATCATCTCCAACAGCCTGGGCACGGATATCCGCAAGCACGGCAGCAAAAGCACCGGCAGCACCAATATGCTCCGGGTGATGGGCCTGCGCTATGGGCTTATTACTTTTGTAGGCGATCTGCTCAAGGCCAGCCTGGCCGTGGTGCTGGGGCGTCTCATTGCAGGCGAGCCGGGCGCGCTTTTGGCGGGGCTGTTCGCCGTGATCGGGCATAACTGGCCCGCTTTCTATCAATTCCGGGGCGGCAAGGGCATCGCCTGCTCCATCGCGGTGCTGCTGTGGATCTGCCCCCACCAGGCGCTCATCGGCTGCATAGCGGCGGTACTGGTCATTCTGCTGACCCGCTATGTCTCCCTTGGCAGCCTCAGCATGCTGGCGGTCAGCGCGGCGCTGATAATAGCGATGCTGCCCTTCTGGCCTTTTGGCCTCTGGTCTTTGATTTTATTGGTACTGGGCCTGTATCAGCACCGGACGAATATCTCCCGGCTGCTGAAGGGCACGGAAAACAAACTGGCTTTTAAATCCACGGATAAAAAAACAAAATAAATCAGACGCTTTTTGCGTTGTGCTCCGCCACCCAGGAGGGCAGATCAAAGCCAAAAAGGTCTTTGGCGCCGATCAGCGCGTCCGGATGGTATTGTGCCGGGCCAAGGCCCAAACAGGGCATCCCGGCATTGACGGCAGCGTCCACCCCCGCCTCCGCATCCTCCACCACCAGGCAGTTTTCAGGCGGGATGCGGAGTTTTTCTGCCGCCAGGAGAAAAACATCCGGCGCCGGCTTGCTGTGTTTGATGCCGTTGCCGTCCGCAATGGCGTCAAAAAGACCGGTGATGCCCAGGCGCTCCAGGATGGCGGGGGCGTTTTTACTGGAGGAGCCGATGGCCGTCTTAAGGCCCATCTCCCTAAGCCTTTTAAGCGCACCCTCAGCGCCCGGCAGCATATCCTCCGGCTTAAGCTGATTGATTAAAGCCACATACAGCTCGTTTTTATAGCCTGCCAGGCTCAGTTTTTCCTCATCGGTATAGCTTCTTGCCGCTTTTTCAAGCACGATGTTCAGGCTTTCCATCCGGCTGACACCGCGCAGGCGATGGTTGTCCTCCCGTGTAAAGGGGATGCCCTCTTGATCAGCCATCGCCTTCCAGGCCTGAAAATGGCATTCATCCGTGGAGACAATCACGCCGTCCAGGTCAAAAATCACCGCTTGTATCATACCCACCTCCAGATTATCCCATTAGGGAGAAGAAATCCACCTGGTTTGAGTCGCTCAGCCCGCTTAGGGCTCCGGTGTCCTTAAGCATCTCAATGACCGCGGCGCTTAGCCGCGCGCGGGTCTTTAAGTCCTCCACCGAGATAAAGGGTTCCTGGCGCACCGCCACCAGATTCTGGGCGGCGGCAATGCCAAAGTTGGGCAGGGAGGTGAAGGGGCAGCGCAGGCCGTTCCCTTCAATGATAAACTGTGATTCATGGCTTTTGTACAGATCCACCGGCAGAAAATGAAAGCCGCGCAGCCCCATCTCAAAAGCCATTTCCATCACCACGATCTCATCCTTGTTTTTTTCGGTCAGCTCCCTTTGATCCAGGGCCTTGAGCGCCTGAAGCTCCCTGGCCAGGTACTCCGGCGGCTTGGTCATGGTGAGGGCGTTAAATCCGCCGCCCCGGATGCTGAAATAGGCCGCGTAGTAGACCAGGGGGTGGTAAACCTTGAACCAGCCCACTCTTAGCGCCATGGTCACATAGGCCACCGCGTGTCCCTTGGGGAACATATAGGCGATTTTCTTGCAGCTTTCAATAAACCAGTCAGCCACCTTATTTTCCCGCATTACTTGCTCCATCTCCGCCGTCAGGCCCTTGCCTTTGCGCACATTCTCCATGATGTCAAAGGCGGCCTTGGTGGATAGGCCCTTGTCCATTAAGGTCAGCATGATGTCATCCCGGGTGCAGATGCACTCCTTCAGGGTGGCGGTTTTGCTAAGCACCAGGTCCCGGGCGTTGCCGCTCCACACATCCGTGCCGTGAGACAGGCCGGAGATGCGAATCAAATCCGCGATGCTGCTGGGTTTGGTGTCGTCCAGAATACCCCGCACAAAGGGGGTGCCAAACTCCGGTATCCCAAGCGTTCCCGTGGTGCAGGAAAGGGCTTCCGGACTTAGCCCCAAGGCCTCGGGCGAGGTGAAAAGGGACAGCACCTTTTTGTCATCCAGCGGGATATCGGGGTGCTTGATGCCGGCCAGGCCTTCCATCATGCGGATCATGGTGGGGTCATCATGCCCCAGCACGTCCACCTTGACCAGGATGTCGTGCATGGAACGGAAATCAAAATGGGTGGTGATGGGCTTTTTGTCGTCATTGGCCGGATACTGTACCGCGGTGAACTGGTTGATATCATAGCCCATCGGCAGAATCACCATGCCCCCCGGGTGCTGCCCGGTGGTGCGTTTCACCCCGATGCAGCCCTTGGCGAGGCGCGTTTTCTCCGCGCTGGAAACGATCATCCCCCGGTCTTCCAGGTACTTCATCACATAGCCGTAGGCGGTTTTCTCCTGCAGGGTGCCGATGGTGCCGGCCCGGAACACATGGCCCTTGCCGAACAGCTCCTCTACATAGCTGTGGGCGGTGGCCTGATAATCGCTGCAGAAGTTCAGGTCGATGTCCGGCACCTTATCCCCCCTAAAGCCCAGGAAAACCTCAAAGGGGATGTCAAAGCCGTCTTTTATGAGGGGCTTTCCGCATGTTTCACACTGGCGGTCCGGCAGGTCAAGCCCGGTCTGATAAGCCTCCCGGTCCACCTCAAAGTCCGCCACTCTGCAATCAGCGCAGCGGTAATGAGGCGGCAGGGGGTTCACCTCCGTGATACCGCACAGGGTGGCCACAAAGGAAGAACCCACCGACCCGCGGCTGCCTACCATGTAGCCGTCCTGATTGGACTTGGAGACCAGCTTGTTGGCGATTAAATAGA
>DAISYX010000147.1:0-3735 GCA_036825095.1 Clostridia bacterium
CGCCTTAAGCAGCATCGACAGCTCCCTGGAGGAGGCGGGGGAAAACCTGGGCTCTTCCAAGCTGCGCCGGCTGTTTACGGTGACGCTGCCAGTGGTGATGCCCTCCCTTCTGGCGGGCACGGTGATGGTGTTCATGACCTCCCTGGCGGACTTCGGCACCCCCATGCTCCTGGGCGAGGGAAAAACCAGGGTGCTTTCTGTGCTGGTGTATGACGCCTACATGAGCGAAATCGGCGGCAACGCTAACATGGCCAGCACCCTCTCCGTCATCGTGGTGACCTGCTCTTTAAGCATCCTTCTGCTTCAGAAATACTATGTCGCCCGCAAGAATTACGCCATGACCTCGCTGCGCCCTCCCAAGGTGGTGGAGCTAAAGGGCTGGAAGCGTTTCCTGGTCACCCTGCCGGTGGCTCTGGTGGCCCTCCTGGGCCTGTTGCACCAGCTGACGGTGGTGATCTCCTCCTTCATCCAGACGGATTTTACCGGTTTTATCGGGGGCTTCACCCTGGACAACTACCAGAAAATTCTAAGCCGGCTTGCCACCAACATCACCAACACCTACTATTTCTCCGCCGTGGCCATCGTCTTCATCGTGATTTTTGGCATGCTTATCTCCTACATCCTGGTGCGCAAGCGGGGCAAAATCGCCAGCATCATGGATCTTTTGGTGATGTTCCCCTATGTCATCCCGGGTTCGGTGCTGGGCGTGTGCCTGATTGTGGCCTTCAACCGAAAGCCCGTGGTGCTGACCGGCACGGCCGCCATCATGATCATCTCCTATGTGGTGCGCAAACTGCCCTACACCGTGCGCTCCGGCAGCGCCTTTCTCTATCAGATGGATGTTTCCGTGGAAGAAGCCTCCATCAGCCTGGGGGTCTCCCCTATGAAAACCTTTTTTACCGTGGTGGCCCGCCTGATGCTGCCCGGCGTCCTCTCCGGCGCCATCCTCAGCTGGATCACCTGCATTAACGAGCTCAGCTCCTCCATCATGCTCTACAGCGGCAAGACCTCCACCATCTCCGTTGCCATCTATCAGGAGGTGATGCGCATGAGCGACGGCACCGCTGCCGCCCTGGCCTCCATCCTGACGCTGACCACCGTGGCTTCCATGCTGATCTTCCTGCGCTTCAGCAAGGGAAAAACCTCGGTGATCTAAATAAACACCTTCGTTACCGCATTCATTAATGACGCCCCTTGAATCGTTTGATTTTCAAGGGGCTCTTAGTTCTGGCGTCCAAATGCCAAAAAGAACAAAAAAGCCGCCGCGAACGAAGTGCAGTCCGCGATGCCCATGGCCCAGGCGGATGCGGCTCAGTTAAAGATGGATATAGATGAGCTTATAAATACCTCATAATGGTTTGAGGAAGTATAGGACCAAAGCATCGTCAACAGGCAATTTCTGGCCGGGCGTGACCCGGCTGTCCCCATACCACACACCGGAACCGTCCGGAATGTAGCCACGCTTAACATACATTCTTTGTGCCGTTCCGTAGCCTTCATAAAGACCTGCTGCAAGCGTGATTATCGGGCTTTTCTCTTTTGCTATTGCCTCTAAGACATCCATTATCTTATTCCCAATGCCGCCACGCTGATATTTTTCAAGCACATTAAAGTCTGATATTTCAGGCAGATGCTTATTTTTGAATGGGCCTGTTTTTGCGCTGTAAATCAGGGTTGCATATCCCGCAACAGACCCGTCTTTTTCAGCAACCACAACCGCTCTTGTTTTGTTATCCTGATAATCAAGATATTTTTTAAAGAGCTCCTTTGGCTTTTCCCATCCCTGCAAAGAAAACTCTTCAAAAAAAGCATCAATGTCTGGCTCAGTCATTGAACGAATGAGGAGAGAACCCTCCTGATAATAAACGATGCCGTCACCGCCCAACATAAATAACTTGTACCGCCATTCTATCTCAAACAAAAGCCACCATCAACCGGCTCTCACCCATTAATAAAGGTTTGTCTGCCAGGAGCGAAGGATTCCCAGGCTGCAATCTTCTTCTGTGAAGGAAAAACCCCGTCCGCTCGCGCAGACGGGGTTGGCAGGGGCAGAAGGACTCGAACCCTCAACAAAGGTTTTGGAGACCCACGTGTTACCATTACACCATGCCCCTTTGGCCTGGTCATTATAGACCAGCCTTGTAAAAAATGTCAACCCGCCGGGCGTTTTCTTCCCCGGGGCGCTTTGACGGGCCCGTCAGGGCGTGCTACAGTAATGAAAAATCCAGGGAGGCGCTATGGAAACGAGGCGGCTGGCGATTTTTGACTTTGATGACACCATGGTCAAGGGGGACAGCATCACGGATTTTGTGCGCTATATGTGGGAAAAAAAGCTGATCTCCCCGTCCCGCCTGGGGGTGATCATGCTCTGTACCCTGCTGTGGCTCCTGCGCCTGATGCCGGTGGAAAAGGTGAAAAACCAAAGCCTGGCCCCCTTAAAAAAGCTTGATGAAGGGGAGGCCGCGGAACTCTGCAAAGCCTTTGTGGCGCAGCGCCTGGTGCCCCGGCTGTTCCCGCCTGCGCTTAAAAAGATGCAGGAGCACCACGCGTCAGGGGACCTGGTGCTGCTGGTGTCCGCCTCCCCCGCCTGTTATCTTAGTCACATTCAGGACTTCCTCCCTGTGGATGCGGTGCTGGCCACCCCCACGGATCAGGATTACCGGGTGATTGTCAACGTCCGGGGGGAGGAAAAGGTCCGGCAGGTGAAAAAGTGGCTGGACGATCAGGCCATCATCCCGGACTGGGGCAACTCCTGGGCCTATGGGGACAGCCGCAGCGACCTGCCCGTCATGCTGCTCACAGGCAACCCCTGTCTGGTAAACGCCAGCCCTTCGGTGTTGAAGGCCGCCCCCCATTTGCCCCGCCTGTGCTGGGAAAACCAGGAATAACACATAAACCGGCAAAGCAAAACCGGCCGCGTATCATCACACGCGGCCGGTTTTAAAGCGGCCTGCCTCAGCCCTGCTTTGGCCTCCAGGCGGCTTCCTTGATCTTGGCAGCCTTGCCCTGGCGCTCACGCAGGTAGTAGAGCTTGGCGCGGCGCACGCGGCCCCTGCGCACCACCTCTATGCTGTCCACCCGGGGGGAATGCAGCGGGAAAGTGCGCTCCACACCAATGCCATAGGACACACGCCGCACGGTAAAGGTCTCCCGGTTGGAGCCGTTGCGTTTGGCAATCACGGTGCCCTCAAAGGCCTGCAGGCGCTCACGGCTGCCCTCAACGACCTTCACATACACCCGCACGGTGTCGCCCACGTTAAAGGGAACGCGGTCTGTGCGCAGCTGCTTTTCCTCAATGGTTCTGATGATCTCACTCATGACGGTTTCCTCCTTGCCTGCGGCGTTCGTGCTCCTTAAGGATACAGAGGACCGCCTGATGTCGCAACAGGAATCATATCACAAGTCCGGGGGCAAAAGCAACCACATTTTTTTGAAGGCCTCAGGCTCCGGGCGCGCGCGCCCTGACCGCCTCCCGGCGGGGCCGCCAGGCGCTTCTGGGCCGGGTTAAAATCTCATGGGTAACCGCGGCCTGCACCAGGCTGCTGGGTGTCATGCGGGGGATGACGCCAGGGGTCTTGTGATCCGCCCCGTCCTCCGCTTTGGGGAGGGGCTTTTGCCCCTTGTGAACGGCGCTGCCTAATTCGCCCTCAGCCTGAGGGGCGCCCTGGAATACCCGGTCATGGAAAGAATCCTCGGATGCCTTCATGCTGCCCCGAAATCCCGGGTCAAAGCCCT
>DAISYX010000148.1:0-3618 GCA_036825095.1 Clostridia bacterium
TCTATCAAAGCGCTTATGCGGAGCTGAGTTTTCTTGATAAGCTGTGGCCGGACTTTAAGGTGGCGGACTATCGCCAAGTGCTTGAGGATTTCTCAGGCCGGCAGCGACGCTTCGGGGGGAGGCAGGCATGACCACGCGTATAGTGACCGGAATCGGCCTTCTGGCCCTGCTTTTTGTGGCGCTTTATTTTGGCGGCTGGGTTTTTGCCCTGCTCTGGGTGGCCGCTGTCTGCCTGGCCATGTATGAGGAATTTCACGCCCTCTCCAAAACCGGGCTGCGCCCGGTGGCGATTCCCAGCTGGATTGCGCTGATCATCGCGGTGCCCGGCTTTCTTCTGATGACGGAGATGACCGGGATTTTGCTGTTGATGCTCTTAACCATGTTCACCATGATGACGGTGAGCCTGGTGGTGATCTTTCGCAGCAATCCCAAGCTGGAAGATCTGCTGATGTCCTTGCTGCCGCTTTTTTCCATCGTATTGCCCGGCCTTTGCATGCTGGCCCTGGTCCGGGTGACCCCCATGGCTCAGCAGCGCATTTTCCTGAGCCTGGCCTTTTTTGTCCCCGTGGTGGGGGATTCTTTCGCCTACTTTGCGGGGGTAAGGTTTGGCCGGGTGAAACTGGTGCCTGAGGTAAGCCCCAAGAAGACCGTGGAGGGGGCTGCTGCGGGCCTGGTGGGCAGCGTGGTGGCGGCAGTGGTGATTTATCTGGTGGCGTCCGCTCTTTCCAGCCACGGCATTCCTTTTTATCATTTCCTGCTCCTGGGGTTTTTTGGCGGCCTCATCGGCCAGATCGGGGACTTGTTCGCTTCTTTGGTCAAACGCCATTGTCAGATCAAGGACTTTGGCCATATCTTCCCGGGCCATGGCGGCATGATGGACCGGCTGGACAGCATCCTGTTTGTGGCGGTGCTGGTCTATCTTTATCAGGCCTTGTTGTGAGAACAGCCGTGCGGGACATCGTTATCCTTGGGTCCACCGGCTCCATAGGCCGGCAGGCCCTTGATGTGGTGGACAGGCATCCGGACCGCTTCCGGGTATGCGGTCTGACCGCCCACAGCAATGACGCGCTGTTTATAGAACAAGTGCGAAAATACCGGCCCCTCTTTGCTGGGCTGACGGGCAAGAGCATCAGCCCGCCTGGGGACCTGCGTTTTTGCCAGTGGCATTTTGGGCCAGAGGCTTTAGAGATGGCAGCTGGTCAAGTGCCCTGTGATGATGTGCTGGTGGCTGTAGTGGGAATGATCGGCTTAAAAAGCGTGCTGGCTGCGCGCAAAGCTGGAAGAAGGGTGCTGCTGGCCAACAAGGAGGCGCTGGTGGCAGGGGGCCAGTTGGTCAAAGACCTGTGTCCGGATGATGCCAAAAACCCTGTTCTCATCCCTGTTGACAGCGAGCACAGCGCCATTTATCAATGCCTCTTGGGTGCTTTGGGCAATCCCTTCAGCCGGCTTATCCTGACCGCCTCCGGCGGGCCATTTAGAACCTGGCCTAAGGAGCGCATTTTTAGCGCCACGCTTGAGGAGGCGCTCAGCCATCCCACCTGGCGGATGGGGGAGAAGATCACCATCGACAGCGCCACCCTGTTTAACAAGGCCCTGGAGGTGATTGAGGCCAAGTGGCTTTTTGGGGCAAACGCTCAGCAGATTCAGGTGCTGATCCATCCGCAGAGCATCGTGCATTCCATGGTCGAGTTTGAGGATGGCGCCATTTTAGCCCAGATGGGTCTGCCGGACATGCGGATACCCATCGCCTTTGCCATGGCCTATCCAGATCGCATCCACACCGGAACCAGGCCCACACAAGCTCATGACTTAACGGCGCTTCAGTTTGAAGAGCCGGATTTCGATCGCTTTCCCGCCCTGCGCCTGGCCTATGAGGCCCTTGAGGCGGGCGGGGCAGACTGCTGCATCCTGAATGCCGCCAATGAAGTGGCGGTAAACGGGTATCTTCATCATGCCATCCGCTTTGGCCAAATCCCTCAGGTGGTGGAGGAGACCCTGGCCGCATTGGGGCCGCTCCCCGCCAATTCCCTGGAGGCGGTGCTGGACGCGGACCGGCAGGCGCGGAAGATGAGCGGCACCATCATTAAACATATCTCCAAGGGGGACGTATGACATTTTTTTACATTCTGGCCGCCGTATTGATGTTCGGCGTGATGATCACGGTTCATGAGGCGGGGCATTTCTTTGCCGCCCGCCTGCTGAAAATCCCGGTAAGGGAGTTTTCCATTGGCTTTGGCCCGCAACTGATTAAATGGAAGCGGAAAAAGCATGAAACGCTTTTTTTCCTCCGGGCCATTCCACTGGGTGGCTACTGCGCTTTTTACGGCGAGGATGACGTGAGCGGGGAGAGCAAGAGCGATCCCCGGGCCTTTGGCAAGCACAGCGTGCTGAAGCGCTTTTTGACCATTCTGATGGGCCCGGTGATGAACTTTCTTCTGGCTTTTCTGGTGGCGGTGGCATTTTATGCCATCAGCGGTGTTCCCACGGCCTCAGGCCCCGCCACCACGGTGGTGCAGTCCGTCAATCAGGACAGCCCGGCCATGGCCGCCGGCATTCAGGCCGGGGACACCCTTGTTTCGGTCAATGGCCACACGGTGACGGACAATCTGATTTCATTAATCGCCCAGGAAACCGCTTCTGATGCCGAGCTGATTGATTTTGGCGTACTGCGCGGCGAGGAGGAGCTTACCCTTCAGGTAAAACCCCTGTTTGACAGCGTGGAAAAACGCTATATGATCGGGGTGAATGCCCTCTCCAGCACCCCCGCAGTGTGGGCGCCGGGCAGCCTCGGGGATGTGCTTCGCTCCTCTGCGGCCCTGTGCTACAATGCGGGCGCTTCCATCATCACGGCGCTTAAAGACCTGGTGACAAGAGGGCAGGGCATAAACCAGCTTTCCGGCATCGTGGGCATCACTCAGATGATCGTGGAGGAAACCCGTGAGTCCCAGCTGCAGGGCTATCTATATCTGATGGCGGTGATCTCTATTAACCTGGGGCTTATCAACCTGTTGATTTTTCCGGGCCTTGACGGCAGCCGGATGGTGTTTTTGGTGGTGGAGGCCCTTCGCGGAAAACCCCTTGAGAAAGAAGGCTATGTCCATGCGGTTGGCATGGTGCTGCTTTTTGGCCTGATGATCTGGATTACCTTCCGGGATATTGTGCGGTTGTTCTAAGATGGCAAAGACACGAAAAGTTCAGGTAAAAACGCTTGCAATCGGCGGCGGCGCGCCTGTGAGCATACAGTCCATGACCAATACCGACACCCGGGACCTGGCTGCGACCCAGGATCAGATCGCGGCCCTGTCGGACGCGGGCTGCGAGCTGGTGCGGGTCTCGGTGTTTGACGAGGTGGCTGCCGATAATGTACGGGCGCTGGTTGACGCAAGCCCGCTGCCCCTGGTGGCGGATATCCATTTTGACCATAAGCTGGCTATTCTGGCGGCCGAGGGCGGCATCAGCAAGCTGCGCATCAACCCCGGCAATCTGAAAAACGCCCAGGCCGTCCGTCAGGTGGTGGCCGCGGCCAAGGCGCACCGCATTCCCATCCGGGTGGGGGTTAACTCCGGCTCCATCCCAAAGGAGATCAGGGCACGGGATCAGGGGGTTACCGCCCGGGGG
>DAISYX010000149.1:0-3569 GCA_036825095.1 Clostridia bacterium
AAAGAGAAAGATGATGCGCAGAAAAAAGCCTGGCTGATCCGCATCACCATAAACACCTGCCGTGACTATCGCCGCAGCGCCTGGTTTAAGCGGGTGGACCGCCGCATCACCCCGGAGGAGCTGCCAGACCGTTTTCAGCCCGATCCCCAGGATGACATCGATATCCTAAGCGAGGTGATGCGGCTGCCGCTGCCCTTAAGGCAGGTGATCCTTTTGACCTACTATCAGGATATGGATGCCGCGTCATCCGCCCAGACCCTTGGCATCTCCCGCGCCAGCTATTATCGCCGGCTTAAAAAAGCCCACAACATCTTAAAAACAAACGCAGAAAGGTGGTATTCCCATGCATGAGGATACCTTCCGCCAGGCGCTCAAACTGGGCCTTGATGGGGTGAGGTTCCCTGAGGAAGGCCGCCGCCATGTGCTTGAGCGCATCAAAGGAGAACAGCCCATGAAAAAGAAACTGTCCACCGGCCTTATTCTGGCCTTTGCCCTTTTAACCTTGGCGCTGACGGCGTTTGCCGTCAGCCAGACGGGCTTACTAAACTATCTGGTGGGCGGCAGTGAAAAAGCCAGCCCTGAACTAAAGGACAGCCTGCAGGTAATTGACGCCGCAGCAGAGCACGACCAGATCCGCCTTAGCATCACCGGAGCCGTCTATGACGGGGAGAAGCTGGCCTTATCCTGGGAGGCGGAAAACCTGAAGCCTGAAAACCCCGTTATGCTAAGCCTGGCCTCTGTCACCGCCGCTGGAGAGCCCGTCCGGCCCATCTTCAGTTCCCTTGACGAAAGTTGGCTGCCCCTGCTCTTTGGCCTTCAGGAAGAGGGCTTTGACCGCCTGAAAGCCTCCGGCGGGATGATTGGCCTGATGCCCTCTGAAGCCATAAGCGGCCAGATGCCTGTTGAAGTCAGGCTGATCATCTGGCGGCCCGCAGGCCCTATGGTGATTGTGGATGAAGGGCTGTACCCCCAGGAGAATGATGATCAGGATATGCGCGCCTACCGGGTGGAGAAGATGGCGCTGGCTGAGGCGAGCGGCCTTGAGATCGCCCCGCAGGATCAGCTGGACCCAGGGTCCTGGGCCAAAAAGGGCTATGTGCCCCTGGATGCGGACGGCAGCCTGCTGGCTGGCGAAGCTTTCACGCAGGACACAGGCGCCCTCAGCCTGCGCTTCACCTTAGACGCAGACCGCGCCCTGGCGGTGGTTCACAGCCCGGCGGAGGATCAGCAGGAGATCACGCTGGAAGACTGCACCGTGCGCATCAACCGCCTGCGCCTCACCCCCCTCACCACCCGGGTGGATATCGACCTGATCCCCCATGACGGCACAGCGGAAAGCGCCCTGATCCTCCAGGAGCGCTATGGCAGCATCATCCCCACCGAAAAGGGCGAAAAGCTGGACTTTGCGGATATGGAATTTGAAGATTCCAGGGTCAGGCGGGAAATATCAGGCGGCACCTGGTCCTATCACGTGGCGGCTCTGTATCCGGGTCTGGACAGTTTCCCTGAAGAAGTCACCCTCTCCCCCCGCTTCAGCATCTTCGCTGATGCCAGGGACGAGGGCATCAACGAAGAAGACATGCGGCTGATTGAGGCCTTTGAAAAAGCTTTGACATTTCGGATCAAATAGGAAACCGGCAAAAGGGTTTGGGGGATTTCTCAAGAGAAATCCCCCAAATTCGTCTTTTTAAGCCCCCGGCTTATCCCAAGGGCAGCACTTCGACAAACTCTCCGTACAGCGAGGGCCGTTCTGCATCCCCCTGCAGTTCCTTGATCAGCTCCTCATCCTCCACAATGTTAAAGCGGATGCGGGCGCCGGACACGGCATAGGGCTTGTCCTCCTCACCTGTGCCGGGAGTGGCGGCATAAACAGCCACACCTTCCTTATCCCGCATCAGGTTTTGCAGGGTTTGGTTTTCTGCCAGCCCCATCTGGAGGTAGTACTGGCCGTTTAATTCCTTGCAACCAAAGATAAAATAGCCCACATTGGGGGAGCCGTCAGGATTGGTGGTAGCGATCAGGTAAAAGCCTGAAAAAGAATTGAGCGCCTCCATCAGCTCCCCCTCCGTCAAGGCGAAAGCACCGTAATAATCACTGACTGAGGCGGAGGTAAAGGCGTCCGTCTCCATCACAGCCGGTACAGCCAGAAGCAGGCACAGCGCCAGGGCAAGGGAAAAGATGCGTTTCATAGGTTCATAAAACCTCCTAAAAATATTTATCTGAGTCAGGCCGGGACATACTGACCCAGCCTGTTCAAACCGGATTGGTGGGAGCAAGGGTTTCATTAGGCCTTCCGCACGCTTAAGCTGGCGGTTTTTCCGTTGATATCCCAATCCTGGGCGTGGGCGTCCGCTGGCGCCTGGGCATTTTCCAAGGAGACCGCCAGCACCACTTCCTGAACCAGCTGCGCCCAGTCATAAAGGGCCTGGGTCACCTCTTCCTCCGCCCGGTAGGTGACACGCACCCGGTCCGTCACCTCAAAGCCCGCGTCCTTGCGCATGGTTTGCAGCTTGCTGATCACTTCCCGGGCATAGCCTTCGCTTAGGAGTTCAGGGGTCAGCACCGTGTCCAGCGCCACCGTCACACCCCGCTCCTCCTGGGAGATCAGCCCCGGCTTTTGCATGGTTTCCACCAGAACATCCTCCTGGCTGAGGGAGACTTCCTCGCCCTCCAGTTTAAGGGTCAGCGCCTCTCCCCGCTCAAAGGCGGCCAGCGCCGCCCCGCCATCGGTTTCTGAGAGCAGTCGGCTCACCTCGCCCAGTTTTTTCCCAAAGCGGGGGCCCAGGGTGCGCAGCTGGGGCTTTAGCTTATAGCCGGTGAAGGCGGCGGCGTCCTCTGTGAACACCAATTCCTTCACGTTTAGTTCGTCCCGGGCCAGCTCGCCATAGACCTCATCAAATTGGGCGCCCCGCACCAGCAGCCTGGCGGCGGGCTGACGCACCTTCATCCCCGCCAGGTTGCGGCAGGCACGGCCCAGCTGAACCACCTCCAGAAGCGCCTTCATCTGCCGCTCCATATCCAGGTCTATCAGGCTTTCGTCATATTCGGGGAAGTCGCACAGGTGCACCGATTCGGGCGCTTCCTGATCCACCGAGCGCACCATGTTTTGATACATGGCCTCGGACATAAAGGGCGTGAAGGGCGCGATCAGGCGGCTTAAGCTTTCCAGCACCGTGTACAGCGTGGCAAAGGCCGCCCGCTTGTCCTCCGCCATCCCCTTCCCCCAGAAGCGGGCGCGGCCGCGCCTGACATACCAGTTGGACAGGTCATCCACCAGGCTTTCAATGGCCCCGGCGCTTTCTGGGATGCGGTAGTTATCAAGGCCCTCGTCCACCATCTTGATGGTGGAGTGAAGACGGCTTAGAATCCAGCGGTCCATCAAGGTAAGCTGAACCCCTTCAAGAGGACGCTTACCGGGGATGAAGCCATCGATGTCCGCATAGAGGATATAAAAGGCATAGGTGTTCCACAGCGTCCCCATAAAGCGCCGCTGCGCTTCGCTCACCGCCTCGTCATAAAAGCGGCTGGGCAGCCAGGGCGCGCCCGCGGTGTAGAAATACCAGCGCACC
>DAISYX010000150.1:0-3508 GCA_036825095.1 Clostridia bacterium
GACACCGGCACCATCTTCATCGGCACCCTGGCGCGCCAGGCGGGCGACATGCAGGGCGAGATCCTGGCGGAACTGTACGCCGAGAACCCCGGCATCGACCTTAACGGCGACGGCGTGCTCACCTACATCATGCTCATGGGCGAGCCCCAGAATGACGAGGCCATCGCGCGCAGCCGCTATTCCGTGGAGACTGCGATTGAGCAGGGCCTGAAGCTGGAGCAGATCGGCGAGACCCTGGTCGCCAACTGGGACCAGGCGCAGGCGCAGGACGCTGTCAACGCGGTGTGGGCCGCCAACCCTGACGGCGCCATCGAAGTCATCTTTGCCAACAACGACATGATGGCCCTGGGCGCTGTGGCTGCCCTGAACGGCTATGGCTGGAACACCGGCAAAGAGGGCGATCCCAGCGTGGTCATCATCGGCGTTGACGCGGTTGACTCCGCCATTGAATCCATCAAGTCCGGCGGCATGACCGCCACGGTCGCCCAGGACGGCGATGCCATGGGCAAGGCCAACGTCCGAATCGCCATCAACGGCGCCCTGGGCCGCGAGTGGCTGGACGGCACCGACTACACCTACACCGATGATCCCTACCACTGCATCCGTATCCCCTACGCCAAGATCACGGAAGTGGAATAAGCCTTACTAAAACGAGGCTGCCGGACATCCGGCAGCCTCGTTGCCGTACAGACCGGAGGAGAGATGAAAACCACACAAGCGCCCCTGCTTGAAATGACAGATATAGACAAAGCCTTCCCGGGCGTTCAGGCGCTGTCCAAGGCGCAGCTCACCCTGCGGGCCGGCACGGTGCACTCCCTGATGGGGGAGAACGGCGCCGGCAAGTCCACCCTGATGAAATGCCTGTTTGGCATTTACAACAAGGACGCGGGCGAGATCAGGATGGACGGCAAAAAGGTGGACTTCCGCGACCCCAGGGACGCGCTGGACAACGGGGTAGCCATGGTGCACCAGGAATTAAACCAGGTGCTCAGGCGCAATGTGATGGAAAACATCTGGCTGGGCAGGGTTCCCTTAAAGTGGGGCCTTGTGGACACGGACAAGATGTACCGGGACACCAAGGCCATTTTTGATGAGCTGCACATGGATATCGACCCCAAGGCGATCATCGGCAGCCTCTCCGTCTCCAACCGCCAGATGATCGAGATCGCCAAGGCCGTCTCCTTTAACGCCCGCATCGTGGTGCTGGACGAGCCCACCTCCTCGCTGACGGAAAAAGAGGTGACCCATTTATTTCAGATTATCCGCCACCTGACCCAGCGCGGCGTTGGCATCATCTATATTTCCCACAAGATGGATGAGATTTTAAGGATTTCCGATGATGTCACCATCATGCGGGACGGCATGTGGATCGCCACCCGGCCGGCTAAGGAGCTGACCACGGCGGAGATCATCCGCCTGATGGTCAACCGGGAGATGACCCAGCGCTTTCCGCCCAAGACCAACACGCCAGGCGGGGTGGCCCTGGAGGTCAAAAACCTCTGCGGCAAGCATGAGCCCACTTTTAAGGACGTCTCCTTCACGCTGCGCAAGGGTGAAATTTTGGGCGTCTCCGGCCTGGTGGGCTCCCGGCGCACGGAGCTGCTCAACACCCTGTTTGGCTTTTACGCCAAGGAGAGCGGCGACATTTTGCTTAATGGCCAGCCGGTGGACAACAGCCAGCCGGACAAGGCCACCCGCAACGGTTTTTCCCTGCTGACGGAGGAGCGCCGGGCCACCGGCATTTTCCCCCAGGCGAACATCACCTTTAACAGCATCATCGCCAATGTCTGCAGCTATGGCAAGCTGCTTTTGGACAGCAAAAAGATGAACAGCGACACCGACTGGGTGATTGACGCCATCAACGTCAAAACGCCCAGCAAGCGCACGCTGATCCGCAGCCTTTCCGGAGGCAATCAGCAAAAGGTCATCATCGGGCGCTGGCTTTTGACAGCGCCGGAGGTGCTGCTTTTGGATGAGCCCACCCGGGGCATTGACGTGGGCGCCAAGTATGAGATTTACAGCCTGATTTTAAAGCTGGCGGGGGAGGGCAAGAGCGTCATCATGGTGTCCAGCGAAATGCCCGAACTCATCGGCATCTGTGACCGCATCCTCGTCATGTCCAATGGACGTATGGCCGGCATTGTGGAGCGGGGCAAGGATTTTGGCGATATTCCCGGCGAGCAGGAGACCATTTTGACGCTTGCGGCGATGTATGTATAAGGAAGGCGAGGATTGACAATGCAATACGCGAAAACACTCAACAAGCAGCGGGTGGTGGACTTTTTTCTCCACTATGCCATGTATATCATTCTGCTGGCGATATTGGTAACCGTCAGCATCATCAAGCCGAACTTCCTGGCCCTGGGCAACATCCTGAACATCTTAAAGCAGGCGTCCACCAAGGGCATCCTGGCCCTGGGCTGCGCCGGGCTGATCGTGCTGGCGGGCACCGACCTGTCCATCGGGCGGGTGATGGGCTTTTCCGCCGCGGTCACAGCCGCCCTGGTGCAGTCAGTCACCTACCGTTCCCGCTATTTCCCGGGGATGGCGGCGGATCTGCCGCTGATCGTGCCGCTTCTGGCCTCCATCGCGGTGGCGGTGGCCTTCTCCCTGATCAACGGCTTTGGCGTGTCCAAGTTAAAGATGCATGCCTTTATCATCACCCTGGGCACCCAGCTGATCGCCTTTGGCGCCAACTGCCTGTTTATCGAGGCCCAGCCCTCCGGCACCGCCCAGGCCCTGTCCACCTTTAACCAGACATTTAAGGATGTGGCGGCGGGGGATTTGATTTTGGGCACGGTGAAAATTCCGCTGGTGGTGCTGTACTTCCTGGGGCTGGCGGCCATCATGTGGGTGGTGTGGAACAAGACGCGCCTGGGCAAGAACATGTTCGCTGTGGGCGGCAATGAAGAGGCCGCCCGGGTGAGCGGCGTGAACGTGGTGAAAACCATCATGCTGGTCTACCTGATCGCGGGCGTGCTCTACGGCATCGCGGGCTTTCTGGAGGCGGCGCGCATCCAGTCCGTGGGGGCCAACACCGGCCTTGGCTACGAGACGGACGCCATTTCCGCCTGCGTGATCGGCGGGGTGTCCTTCTCAGGCGGGGTGGGCACCATCCAGGGGGTGGTGATCGGCGCTGTCATCCTGCAGGCCATCAACTTCTCCTTAAACTTCATCGGCGTCAACCCCTACTACCAGTACATCATCCGGGGCCTGATCATCGTGCTTGCGGTGGCGATTGACGTGCGCAAGTACATCGTGAAGAAATGAGCGGCCAGCATCCCAGGGACCTGCGCGGGGAAATGGCCCAGGCGGAGGAAGCCGGCCGCCCGCGCAAGCCCTGGCGGGACAGCCTCTATGGCCGGATCAAGGTGTCCGTTGCCACCATGGACAAGATCATCATCGGCCTGGTGGCGCTGTTGGTGGCGGCGCTGCTGCTGGGCCTTGTCACCGGGGGGCAGTAAAGCCCCGGCATCAAGGTTTTTAAGGGAAGGGTTTTGCCCCTTCC
>DAISYX010000151.1:0-3505 GCA_036825095.1 Clostridia bacterium
TTCCCCGGGGCCAACCTCCTGGTGGACCGGGCGCAGATTGAGCGCCACTGGGCGCGGCTGATGCAATGGGACATCTTTTTGATGCAGCTGGAAATCCCCCTGGACACGGTGACCTATGCCGCCCGGATGCTGCGTGAAGCCGGGAAGACCGTGATTCTGGACCCGGCTCCGGCCCAGCCCCTGCCGGGGGAACTTTTGGCGGCGGCGGACTATATCACCCCCAATGAAACGGAGCTGGCCCTTTTAACCGGCCTTGAAACCGACAGCCCGGGCAAGCTGGCCCGCGCGGGGCAAAAGCTGATCCGCATGGGGGCCGGACGGGTGATCGCCAAAGCGGGCCGGGAGGGCGCTTATTTAATCCAGGGGGAGGAGGTCTTCCACGCCCCCGGCTTTCAGGTGGCGGCGGTGGATACCACTGCGGCGGGAGACAGCTTCAACGCCGGCTTTGCCGCAGGTCTCAGCCGGGGCCTTCAGGAAAAAGAGGCCCTGCGCTTTGCCAACGCCGTGGGGGCCCTGTCCACCCTGGCCGCGGGCGCCCAGGGGGCGATGCCAAATTATGACGCCGTCACAGCGTTTTTACAGGAACAAGAGAAAGGGAAAACATCATGATCGCACTGGGAAGTGACCACGCGGGCCTGCCGCTGAAGCAGGAAATTATCAAGCTCCTTGAGGAAAAGGGCCTGGCCTATGAGGACTTTGGCACCCACACCCTGGACAGCTGCGACTATCCGGTTTATGCCGAAAAAGCGGCGCGCGCCGTGGCGGAGGGCCGCTGCCGGCAGGGCCTGGTGTTTTGCGGCACGGGCATTGGCGTATCCCTCACCGCCAACAAGGTGCCCGGCATCCGCTGCGCGGTGTGCTCGGACTGCTACTCCGCCCTCATGTCCCGGCAGCACAACGACTGCAACATGCTGGCCTTGGGCGCCCGGGTGGTGGGGACGGACCTGGCCCGGATGATCGTCTCCCTGTGGCTGGGGGCGGAATTTGAAGGCGGCCGCCACCAGCGCCGGGTGGACCTGATCATGGCGGTGGAGCAGGCGGGCCTGGAACAGGAATAAGAGGACCCCAAAGAATGTTGATGAGGGGATGGCGGGGGCTTAAGCGTAGAGGATGAGCGCCACCATCTCCAGGTTCTCCGTGCCCGCGTTGTGAATGCCGTGGCTGTGGCCGGCGGGGCAGAGGTGCACGTCCCCGGCGTTTAGGGTGTGGGTTTCCCCGTCGTCTGTCAGCTGCCCCTGGCCGCTTAGGATATAGTAGGCCTCCCACTCCCCTTCGTGGCTGTGTACGCCTATGCCGCAGCCGGGCTTTAGGGTGATGTGGCTGAACAGCCGGCCCTTTTCACCCAGCTCCTCCGGCGCGTTTAAGATGGCGGACATCTCTACCTGGCCCGCGGCGCCGTAGCGGTTTTCCGCGACCGTCACCGGGCGCTCTGATTTGCGTCTGATCATGGGGCGTCCTCCTGTTTTTTCCTATTGTAAGGGGCACAGGGGCTGGAGAACAAGGGCAAAAGCCCTTGCGCACTTGTTTTTCATTTGCTATACTGCGGGAGCAATTGCACAGGCAATCGCGGGGAGCAAGGGGCCAAGCGAGCGAGCGCGGAGGGTGAAAGCGCGCACCGGCCTTATCCCGCCCCGCGGCCGCGGCCAATCCCCGCCGAATTTCCCGCGTTAAGGGCAAAGAGCGGGCGCATTACGCGCCAAGCAAGGTGGTACCGCGAAGCCAGGCTTCGTCCCTGCGGGGGCGGGCTTATTTTTTTAAGGAGGCTTTATGGCGAAGGAATCTAAACAGGGCTTTGTCCAGCACATCACCCCCCGGGAGGAGAACTTCTCCCAGTGGTATACGGACGTGGTCCGCATGGCGGACCTGATGGACTACACCCCGGTGCGGGGCTGCATTGCCCTGAAGCCCTACGGCAACCGCATCTGGGAGCTGATCCGGGAGGAGCTGGACCGGCGCTTTCAGGAAACGGGCCACGAAAACGTGTCCCTGCCCATGCTGATTCCGGAATCCCTTCTGTTAAAGGAGGCGGAGCACGTGGAGGGCTTCGCGCCCGAGGTGGCCTGGGTGACCCAGGGCGGGGGAGAGGTGCTCCAGGAGCGTTTGGCCATCCGGCCCACCTCTGAGACCCTGTTCTGCACCATGTTTGCCCAGTGGGTGCAGTCCTGGCGGGATCTGCCCATGAAGCTCAACCAGTGGTGCTCCGTGATGCGCTGGGAGAAGACCACCCGGCCCTTCCTGCGCACGGCGGAGTTCTGGTGGCAGGAGGGGCACACCGTCCACGCCACGCCCGAGGAGGCCCAGGAGGAAACCCTTTTGATGCTGGAGGTTTACCGCTCCTTCTGTGAGGATGTGCTGGCGGTGCCGGTGTTCTCCGGGCAAAAAAGCCAGAAGGAGAAGTTCGCCGGCGCCCGGGCCACCTACTCGGTGGAAGCCATGATGCAGGACGGCAAGGCCCTCCAGGCGGGCACCACCCACAACTTTGGCACCAACTTTTCCGAGCCCTTTGGCGTCCAGTTTCAGAACAGGGAAGGGGAGCTGAGCTACTGCCATGAGACCAGCTGGGGCATGTCCACCCGGCTGATCGGCGCCATCATCATGACCCACGGGGACGAGCGGGGGCTGAAGCTGCCGCCCGCCATCGCCCCTTACCAGGTGGTGATCCTGCCCATCGCGGCCCACAAAGGCGGCGTGATGGCGGAATGCGAAAAGGCTTTCCAGACGCTGAAAGCGGCCGGTTTCCGGGTGAAGCTGGACGACCGGGATCATCTGTCCCCCGGCTGGAAGTTTAACGAGTGGGAGCTGAAGGGCGTGCCGCTGCGGCTTGAAATCGGGCCCCGGGACATCGAAAACGGGGTGGTCAGCTATATGCGCCGGGACAACTTTGAAAAAGGCGCCCTGCCCCTCTCGGGACTGGCGGAGGGGGTGGCGGAGCTGCTTCAAAGCGTCCAGCAGGGCATGTTTGACCTGGCTGAGGCCTTCAGGCTGGAGCGCACCCAGGATGTGGGCGACATGGCGGAACTGAGCCGGCAGGTGCAAAGGGGCTATGCCCGGGCCATGTGGTGCGGCCGGCGGGACTGCGAGGATAAAATCAAGGAGGAGACCAGCGCCACCAGCCGCAACATGCCCTTTGACCAGACGCCCTTTGGGGAGAAATGCGTCTGCTGCGAGGCGCCCGCGGACAAGGTGATGTATTTTGCCAGGGCCTATTAAACCTGTTTTTCACCCCTGCCCCCGGCCTGGCCGGGGGCGCTTTTTTGGCGCGGCATGCCTGAAACAGGCTTTATGATACACCCGGACGCGTGGACGGGTGCGGTGCTTTAAAAGGGCCCATTAGTCATATAATCACGGCAAAGATTTTAGGGCCTTAGCAGAAAGTCTGCAAAAAAAGATGAAAAAAGGCTTGC
Organism: Clostridia bacterium; assembly: GCA_036825095.1. Lineage (GTDB taxonomy): Bacteria > Bacillota > Clostridia > Christensenellales > Aristaeellaceae > UBA6115. The sequence goes on from DAISYX010000151.1 coordinate 3,405, forward strand.
TTTATTTTTTTGGTTTGCGTATAATATCCCCGCTGTCTGCTTATTTGGGATGAAGCGATAGGTTGCCGCCCCGGCCTTGGGCGGGTCATTATCGCAGACCA
>DAISYX010000152.1:0-3457 GCA_036825095.1 Clostridia bacterium
AGGACAGCCTGCAAAACGGCATGCTGGGCATCTCAAACCTGCTGCGCATCGTGGCACCCCTGTACCTCATGTGCTCCCCCCGGGATCTGGCCGTCAGCTATCAGGTGAAAAGCCCCTTTACCGATTTGCCCACGCTGATTCTGTATGACAACTGCCCGGGCGGGATCGGCCTTAGCGAAAAGGCCTTTCTGATGCGCCGCACCCTGGTGCGCCACGCCGGAAGCATTGCAAGCGCCTGCGCCTGCCTATCCGGCTGTCCTTCCTGCGTGGGGCCGCCCAACCAAATCGGGGCAGACGGCAAAAAAAGCGCTCTCCGCCTTTTATCAGACCTGGAGGCCCTTCTGGCCTCCGCCCCGGATGTGTAACGATGCCGCCCCTTGAGCCATATGACGCCGGCCTTGACTATACCTACGCCCTGGGCCTGTACCCGGCCCTGGAGGCCCTGTCGCAAGCGCCCGAGCGGGTGCGCCGCCTTTTAATCGCGAGCCGGCTGAATCAGGATGAGGCCTATGAAAAACTGGTCTTTCTTTGCAATACGCACCGCATCCGGATAGAAACAGCGGACCGGCTGCTTCGCCGCTTGTCTGGCAAGGACAACTGCTTTGCCGCCGCCGTCATCTCAAAAAAGGGAGAGGCGCCCCGTGCCCGGGCCCCCCGGCACCTGGTGCTGCATCACCCCATGGACCGGGGCAACGCGGGCACCATCCTGCGCAGCGCCCTGGGCTTTGGCTTTGAAGATATCGCGGTCATCACCCCCGCGGTTGACCTGTTTGACCCCCGGGTAATCCGCGCCAGCATGGGGGCGCTGCTCTCCCTGCGGCTGGGCTTTTTTGACAGCATGGACAGCTACTTGGCCCAATATCCAGGCCGGCAGCTGTTTCTTTTCATGCTGGAGGGCTCCTCCCCTTTGACCGGCGCCCTGGCGCAAAAAGACCATGCTCCCTTAAGCCTGGTCTTTGGCAACGAGGGCAGCGGCCTGCCGCCTGAATTCGCCGCCCTTGGCACGCCGGTGCGCATCGAGCAGGGGGAGGCCATCGACTCCCTCAACCTGGCGGTGGCCGCCGGCATCGGGATGTATGCCTTTAGAGAAGTGTAATCCCCAGTGGTTTTTTAGCCGGTACCCCCGTCTTCCTTGGATAGCCTTTAGGCGTTCTTATCACCTTGTCCATCACCTGAATATAATGGCTGCGGCCGGGAATCTTAAGGTCGATCAGGTCCCCCAGCCTCCCCCCAAGCAGGGCGCAGGCCTTGTTGCCCGCGAGGATTTCCTCCCTGACGGCCGGCCCCTTCCAGCACAGGGCCCGTCCCCCCGGCTTTACAAAGGGCAGCAGATATTCCGCCAGCACCGGAAGCTGGGCCACAGCCCGGGCCAGGGCCAGGTCAAAGCTCTCCCGCAGGGCCCCCCGGCCCTCCTCCTCCGCCCGTCCGGTGACCACCTGGGCGTTTTTAAGGCCCAGCTTCATAATCGCCTCCCGCAGAAAATCGCTGCGCTTGCGCATGCTCTCCAAAAGCACCACCTGCATATCCCCCCGGGCGATGGCCAGCGGCAGGCCGGGAAAGCCCGCCCCGGAACCCACATCAATCACCCGGCAGCCAGCGGGAAACAACCCTTGGTTTAACGCCAAAAGCGAATCCGCGTAATGGCGCAGGGGCATTTCCTCATCCGGCACCTGGGTCAGGTCCATCAGCTGGTTTTGCGCCAGCAAAAAGGCGTGAAAGCGCTCCAGCCTGTCCCAGGCCGCCTCGTCAAGGGGCAGGGAGAAGCCCTCAAGGCTCTGCCTTAACAGCATGCCGCCCTCCTTCCCGCCCAAGGACCAGCAGGTTAAGCACCAGCTGCTCAAGGGAGCCTTCCTCGCTTTTTTGCCCGCTTTTCACCAGAAATTCCTGGTCCACACAGAGCATATAGCCCTCTTTTAAACTATCCAGGCTTTGGCCCCTGACCATCTCCCCCAGGCGCCGGGCCACAAAAGCGGGCAGGCCCAGCCGGGCGGCGATCACGCCAGGGCCCTGGCCGTCCTCTGTCATGATTTTCACAAAGAACAGCTGCCGGTATTGCCGCTGCAAAAGGGACATCAGCATCAGCCGCCGCTCCCCGGCCGCCAGCATCTCCCCAAGGAGCGCCAGGGCCTCCGCCGCCCTTCCCCCGGCCACCCGGTCCGCCAGGTCAAAGATGCGGTATTCAGCGCTTTTGGTGGCGGCTGCCTGCACGTCCTCCGCTGTGACCGCCTCCCGCTCCCCCGCGTGGGCGGCCAGCTTGCCCAGCTCGTTTTTAAGTACCAGCATCTCGTCCCCGCAGGCAAACAGCAGCTGTTCCGCCGTGGCCCGGTCAATCTGCTTGCCATAGTCCTTAAGCTCCCGGGCGATCCATTTGATCAGCCTGCCCCGGTCCAGCCGCTCAAAGGAGACCCAACCGCCGGAGTCCTTCAGCTTTTTGACCAGCTTTCTGGCGCCGCCCGCCTGCCCGCGCACATAAAACACCAGGCAGATATACTCCGGCAGCCGGTCCAGATAGCCCTCCAGGCCGCTGTCTGTGCCCCGACCTTTAGCCGGCTTCACCGCCTCCTCACCGCCTGCTTTGACAGCACGGGTTAAGGGGGAATAATCCTTTACAATCACCAGCCGCCGGGGTGAAAAGGCCGGCAGGGTCTCGCAGGCGGTGATGATCTCCTCCGGCTTTGGGTCCAGCAGGATATGCTCATTGATGGCGGCCAGCGCCTGATCCACCGCTTTTTCCCGCAGGGCGCTCAAAGCGCTTTCCTTGGTGTATTCCTCCTCTCCCTCAAAGAGGTAGAGCTGCCGGATCTCGCCCCTTTTCAGCTCCTGAAAAAAAGCGTCATAGTCCATGGATAGTCCCTCCTTTCAGGTGCCCGCTTAGATGCGCCTGTCCGTCCTGGCAGGTGATGGTCACAGCACCCGTCTCGCCGGTGATGCAATAAAGAGCACCCGCCGCCAGCAGCCGCCCGGTGGCCGCCTGATAGCGCTCCGGCTGGGTGCCGGAGGCGGTGATCAGCGCGATTTCAGGGTTTACCCGGCGGATCAGCGCCTCCGTGGCGTCAAGCCGGGAGCCGTGGTGGGGCACTTTCAGCACCTGGGCTGAGACGTCCAGATAGCGGGAGTAGTCCGCCGTGATATCCCCCGTGCTAAGCAGGCTGACCCCGTCCAGATCCCACAGGGTCACCAGGGAGGTGGCGTTGGCGGAAAGGCCGGGGTACACCGCCCCATGATGGGGCCACAGCACCCTGCCCGAAACGCGGCCTGAGCGTATCTCATCACCAGCCCCTAATGCCTCAACCGGAATACCCCTCTCCCGGGCCAATGACAGCAATTGAAGGCTTTCTTCGCTGGCCTCCGCCTCCAAAGCGCCTGTAGGCAGCAGGATTTCCCCGATGGGCACTTCCTGGGTTAACAGCTGCTCAAGCCCTCCCGCGTGATCCCCGTGCAGGTGGGTGATGATCAG
>DAISYX010000153.1:0-3453 GCA_036825095.1 Clostridia bacterium
CCTCAGGCTGGTCCTCTTCCAGGTTCACCTGCTCGCCCGGCTCGCCCACGATGGCCAGCACGCCCTTGACGGGGATGTCCTCCCCTTCCGGGGCCACCAGCTTCAAAACGGTGCCCCCCACCTCGCTGACCAGGTCGTTGGTCAGCTTGTCCGTGACGATCTCGGCGATGACGTCCCCTTCGTTGATGACGTCCCCTTCCTTGATCAGCCACTTTTCAACCGCCCCTTCCTCCATCGTGAGGCCATACTGGGGCATGAGAATTTGCTTGCTCATCTGCTCCTCCCGCTTACACGTTCAGCTGCCGGCGGACGGCGGCCACCACGTCAGCCGGCTGCGGGAAAATGGCGTCTTCCAGCGGCGGGCTGAAGGGGGAGACCACATTGGCGCCCGCCACGCGGTTCACCGGGGAATCCAGCTCGTCAAAGAGGGTTTCTGTGATCTGGGCGGACAGGTCCGCGCCCACGCCTGCGCGCATGACGCCCTCTTCCAGGGTGAGGACGTTGTGGGTCTTGCGCACGGAGGCGTTGACGGTGTCCCAATCCAGGGGCACCAGGCTGCGCAGGTCAACCACCTCGCAGGAGATGCCGTTTTCCTGTTGCAGGGTTTCCGCTGCTTCCAGCGCGAAGTGCACCTGACGAGACCAGGTGAGGATGGTGATGTCCTTGCCCTCCCGCTTGATGTCCGCCTGGCCCAGGGGGATGGTGTATTCCACATCCTCATCGGGCATTTCGAACTTTTTGGCGTAGAGCAGCTTGTGCTCCAGCACCACCACCGGGTCGTTGTCCCGGATGGCAGTCTTGATCAGCCCCTTGGCGTCATAGGCCGTGGAGGGGCACACCAGCTTAAGCCCCGGGATGTGCATGAACAGCGCTTCCAGGCACTGGGAATGCTGGCCCGCGTTGCGCCGGCCCGCACCCATGGGCGCGCGCAACACCATGGGGATGGTGATCTGGCCGCCTGTCATATAGCGCAGCTTGGCCGCCTGGTTCATCAGAGGGTCCAGGGAGACGGCGATAAAGTCGTTGTACATGAGTTCCACAATGGGGCGCATGCCGCGCATGGCCATGCCTACGCCCATGCCCATAAAGCCGGATTCAGAGATGGGGGTGTCCCGGACGCGCATGGGGCCAAACTCCTCCAAAAAGCCCCGGGTCAGGGCAAAGGTGCCGCCCATCACGGCGATATCCTCGCCAATCACCATCACGTTGGGGTCCCGGCGCATTTCCTCCAGCATCCCCTCGCGGATGGCGGCGCTGACGCTAATTCTTCTGCTCATCTCAGCACGCTCCTCTCATTGTCCATGCTATACACGTCTGTCAGGGCCTCGGACGGGTCCGGATAGGGGGATTCATCCGCGAAGCGATAGGCCTCGTCGATCTCCGCCTTGATTTCCTCGTCTACCTGGCTGATCTCCTCTTCCTTCACGCCCTGGGCCAGAAGGTGTTTGCGGAAGTTGGCGATGGCGTCCTTCTCCGCCGCCTCTTCCATGTATTCGCCGGGGCGGTAGCCGGCCTGGTCGCCGCAGTAGTGGCCTTCATGGCGATAGGTGATGCACTCCACCAGGGTGGGGCCCTCGCCCTTGCGGGCGCGCTCCACGGCGGTCTTCACCGCTTCGTACACCGCCAGCACATCGTTGCCGTCCACGGTCACGCCGGGGATGTTGTAGGCTGCGGCGCGCTCGGAGATATACTCGTTGTTGATCACCCGGCTGATCTCGGTGGAGACGCCGTACTTGTTGTTTTCACACAGGTAGATCACCGGCAGGTCCCAGGCGGCGGCCATATTGATGGACTCATGGAAGGTGCCCTGGTTGGCCGCGGCGTCGCCAAAGAAGCACAGGGTGACCGCGCCGTCCTCCCACAGCTTGGAGGCATAGGCGGAGCCGGTGGCGATGGGGATGCCCGCGCCCACGATGCCGTTGGCGCCCAGGATGCCCAGGGTGGCGTCCACGATGTGCATGGAGCCGCCCTTACCCTGGCAGTAGCCGGTCTTCTTGCCGAAGAGCTCCGCCATCATCTTGCTGGTGTTGGCGCCCTTGGCGATGCACTGGCCGTGGCCCCGGTGGGTGCCGGTGATGTAGTCGGAATCCGTAAGGGCGGCGCAGGCGCCCACCTCAGCGGCCTCCTGGCCGATGGCCAGATGGATGTTTCCGGCCAGCATGCCTTTGGTGAAGCATTCCTTGGCCTGCTCCTCAAACAGGCGAACCCGTACCATCCGGCGGTAGAGCTCGACCAGGAAGCCTTTCTCGTATTTCTTCGCCATATTAATTCCCTTCCTTCTTGCTGGGCGCAAACAGATAGACGCCCAGGTCCTCGTAGTACTTGCGGCCCATGTTGATGCCCTCGATCTCCACCAGCACCACGTCCACGGTGAAGAGGGTTTTGTTGCCTTCAATCAGGTGGCCCACATAGCCCTTGCCCTCGCTGTCGCCCAGGGAGACATGCACGTGCAGCAGCACCTCGTCGTTTTCGCCATGGCTGATGAAGCCGGTGGCGCCATACAGCTCAATAGGCCCGGTAAGCACGGTGGGATCGCCATAGCCATAGGGGAACTTCTTGCCCGGGATTTCCACCGGGGCGAAAAAGCGGGCGCCGTCCAGGCTGCCCATGCAGCTGAGAATCACGCCGTTTTTGATGTTGTGATCCTCGCAGACCTTCTGCAGCGTTTCAAGAAACATCTCACCCGTCTCAAGACGGAAAGCATGCACTTTGCCTAAACTACCGGTAACAACAGGTTCCATAACGCCTCCTTATAATAAATATGATGTATGATGTCTTAGGGTACCAGTATCATTTTACCCGGCGCGCCACCCCGGATGGCCGCAAAGGCCTCCTCGTAGCGCTCCAGCGGATAGACGCCGCCAATCACCGGCTTCATGGAGAAGCGGGGGTCCTGAAGGATGCGGATGCAGTCCTCCCAGGTTTCATACATCAGCCGCCCGGCAACGCCGGTGACGGTGATCTCCTTATAGATCAGGTCCTCGCTGAGGTTGATGGGGATCTCGCCGTCCGGCAGCCCCACCAGCACCAACATGCCCCCTTTGCGCACCGCGCGCAGGGCGCTGATGATGGCCGAGCCGCTGCCGGTAAAGTCGATGGCCACGTCCGCACCCAGGCCTTCGGTTTCCGCCTTGATGCGGGCCACCACGTCCTTTTCCCTGGCGTTTAGGGCCAGGTCGGAGCCCATTTCCCGGGCGATCTCCAGCTTTTCAGCAAAAATATCAGAAGCGATAATCCGCTGGGCCCCGTGCACCCGGCAGGCGCCGATGGCCATCAGGCCGATGGGGCCGCAGCCGTTGATAAAGACCGTTTTGCCCTTCACCTGGCCCAGGCCCACGCCGTGGACGCCTGCGCCCATGGGCTCCAGCATGCAGCCCTCCTCATCGGAGATGCTGTCCGGCAGCTTCACGCACACATCCGCCCGCACCTTGGAATACTCCGCGAAGGCGCCTG
>DAISYX010000154.1:0-3360 GCA_036825095.1 Clostridia bacterium
TTCGTTCCATTCATCGATGTGGATGTCCGTTCCACATACCGCCGCGGCCTTCACCTTGAAGAGCACCTCGTCATCCTGGATGACGGGCAGGGGCAAATCCGTCTTAAAGACAAGGCCTGTGCCCGCCTGTTCCTTCACGATGCCGCGCATCCGCTTTTCTGCCATTGCTTTCTCCTTTTTTGGGGGATTTTTGCTTTGTGCCCTCAGGGCTTTGAGATGTCCACGCCCATGCGTTCCTCATGGCCCTTGATCATGGCCGCCTGGTCCAGGTCCTGAAAGCCCTGGTCGCAAAGCGCCGCCATATGCTCCCGGGTGAGGAGGCTTAAGGGGATGTCCACCCCCAGGGCCTGGGCCGTATCCCGGGCGTTGTCCAGATCCTTTAAGTGGACGGCCAGACGGGCCCGGGGCTCAAAGTCGTGGCTGAGCATCAGGGGGGCTTTGGCCTCCATCACCGCGCTTGCGGCAAAGCCATGCCGGATGGCCTCAAACACCCTGCCCGGGTCCAGCCCCGCTTTTTTGGCCAGGGCCAGCCCTTCCGCCAGGGCGTCCAGGTGGATGCCCACCAGCATATTGTTGATGATTTTGGTGAGGTCACCGGCCCCGGTGGGGCCGATATGGCTGACGCTTGTTCCCACTCGGTTGAGATAAGGGGAAACCCGGGCAAAGGCCGCTTCATCGCCGCCGCACATCACCGTCAGGCTGCCCGCTTCCGCCCCCCAGCTGCCGCCGGACACCGGGGCATCCACCACCATCAGGCCCTTTGCCTGGCCGGCCCGGTGGGCCGCCTGGAGGATGCCGGGCGCTGTGGAGGAAAAATCCACCACCCCGGCCCCGGCTTCAGGTGCTCAAGGGCCTTTTCAAGGGTTTCCGCCACCAGGGCGTTGGTGGGCAGGCAGAGGAAAAGAATATCCGCCTGGCGCATCAGCTCCTCAGGGGAAGCTGCGATCAGGGCGCCGTGGGCGGCCAGGCGCTGCGCTCTGCCGGTTGCCACATCGTAGACCAGCAGCGTTTCATCGCCTTTTTTTAGAATATTATGGGCCATGGGGAGACCCATGGCCCCCAGGCCAATAAAGCCCAGGATGGTTTCCGCATGTTCGTTAAACATTTTCATCAGCTTTGCTTAAGCCGCGCGCGGCGCGGTGTAATCCGCGCCGCGCAAGGCTATTACATGAGGTTCACAAGGAACATGGTCAGCCAGGGGATGTAGGTGATAATCATCAGCGCGATGATACCGCAGATCGCAAAGGGCAGTATCTTACGGATAATCTCTCCGGCGCTGATGTTGCCCACCGCCGCGGCGGCGTACAGATTGACGCCCACCGGAGGAGTGATCTGCCCGATGGCCAGGTTGACGGTGAGGAAGACGCCCACATGCACCATATCCAGGCCCAGCATCATCACAATGGGGGTGATGATGGGCAGCAGGATGTAGAAGGCGGAGTTGGCGTCCACAAAGCAGCCCGCGATCAGGAAGATGACGTTGATGATGAGCAGCAGCGCATATTTGTTGCTGCTGACCGAGAGGATGGCGTCCGTCATGGTCTTGGCCGCCCCGGATACGCTCAGCGCGTAGGTGAACAGGCCCGCGCAGGCCACGATGAACATGACAGTGGCAGAGGAAACGGCGGAATCCAGGAACATATTGCCCATGTTCTTGAGATTGATCTCTTTATAGACGAAGATGCCCACAATCAGGCCATAGATGACGGCCACGCCCGCGGCTTCCGTAGGGGTGAAGATGCCGCCGTAGATGCCGCCCAGAATGATGACGGGCATCAACAGGCCCCAGAGGGCGTCCTTAAAGGCATGCCAACGCTCCTTGGGGGTGGCTTTCTCATCCCGGACGATGTTCTTGTTGTTCCGGGAGGACCAGGACGCGGCGATGACATAGAAAATACCCAGCAGGATGCCGGGGATCCATCCGCCCATGAACAGCTTCGCCACGGAGGTGCCGGTGATGGAGGCGAAGACCACGAAGGCGATGCTGGGGGGGATGATGATGCCGATGGCGCCGGAGGAGGCCAGAAGTGCGGAAGACACGCCCTTGTCGTAGCCGGAGGACACCATGGCGGGGATCAGAATGGCGCCCAGCGCCGCCACGGTGGCGGGGCCGGAGCCGGAGATGGCCGCAAAGAAGCAGCACACGATCACCGTCACGGAGATCATACCGGTCTTGCGATGGCCCACCATCACCCGGGCAAAGCGGATGAGGCGTTTGGATATGCCGGCCTTGTCCATGATAACGCCCGCCAGAATAAAAAAGGGAATGGCCAGCAGGGCGTATTTATTCATGGCGGTGTAGATGGCGCTGGAGACCATGGTCAAAGGCTGCCCCATATACATCAGGGTGAGGATGGAGGAGACCGCCAGGCTGGTGGCGATGTTGACGTTCAGGAACACCAGCAGGAGAAAAACACCAAATAGAATCAAGCCTTCCATTTTACTTTGCCTCCTCCTGTTTCGTTAGTTCCCGGATACGCTGAATCGTATAGAGCAGGCAGGCCAAGAACATCAACGCGCCGCCCACGGGCAGGGCCAGGCCCTGGAGCCAGATGGGCCAGCCGGAGCCGGTCATCAGGGTGCCCAGGCGCATTTGGTTGTTCACCATCGTCATGCCAAAGTTCACCAGGAAATAAGTGAGAAAGGTCACACAGGCAAAGGACAGAAGGGTCAGGAAAATGTTGCCGACCTTTTTCGCCATAATGCTGGCCAGATCCATGCCCAGGTGAGCATTGTTCAGAAATGCGTAGGCCGATCCCAGCATGGAAATCCAGATGAACATAAAGACGATAATCTCATCCGTCCAGGCGATGGTGGAGCTGAGGAAATACCGGCTGACGACGTTTGCAAAGTTAAGAATGCTCATCAACAGCATTAGCACCAGGCTGATCCACTTGAAAACCGTGGTAATTGCTTTCATTTCAGTTCACGCTGCCTCCCTTTGAATTGTTTTTTCCTGGCAGGCGGCCTAAGCCACCCGCCAGGAAAAGAAATGAATGTATCAGGATTACTTAATCGTAGTAACCCAGATCGGTCAGCAGCTCCTTGCCCAGTTTCTCTTCATAGGTCTTGATCAGATCGGTCAGGGCGTTTTTGAAAGCGTCTTTCTCTTCGTCAGTGTTGCGATAGACTTCCATGCCCGCATCCGCGAATTCCTGCTCCAGGGCCACGTTGCGCTCACGGGTGATGGTGCGCTGCTCTTCCATGGCCTTGGCGCCGGCTTCCTCAAAGACAACCTTGTCCTCGTCGCTCAGGGACTCCCACAGCTGGGCGCTGACGGTGAGGAGGATGGGGTCATAGGAGTAGTTCCACAGGGAGATATACTCCTGCACTTCCTGGATGTTGTTGGAGCGGATGGTG
>DAISYX010000155.1:0-3351 GCA_036825095.1 Clostridia bacterium
TCGTCTCCACCAGGGATAGAAATGTGCTGAGTTGTTCTGTATTCAAAGGCTTACTCCTCTCTCTTATATCGGATATTGGAATTAAAATCATCTTAATTATTCATTTTACAAATATATCATGGCCGGCCTAAGATGACAAGGCATTGGTTTTATGAGGTGCCAGCGATGGCCCTCAGGTGGAGGGATCATGATCATAAAAAGGCGAAACATCGATTTGACGCAAGGGGTTATCTGGAAAAACCTGCTCCTTTTCTTTCTGCCCATTCTTGCGGGGAGCCTGTTTCAACAGCTGTATACCACCCTGACGCAGTGGTCGTGGGCCAGTTCACCGGCAAAACGGGGCTGGCGGCCATCGACTCTGTCTATAGCTTTTTAAAGCTGCCGGTCAATTTCTTTGTCGGGCTTTCCACTGGCGCAACCATCCTCATTTCCCAGTACTTCGGCAAAAGAAACGCGTCCGGGCTATCAAAGGCGGTGCATACTGCCATCGCTTTTGCGTTTTCAGGCGGGCTGCTGCTTTCCATAGCGGGCATTGCGCTGGCGCCCTGTTTCCTTGATCTGCTGGATGTTCCGGAAGATATTTTTGCAATGACGCTGTCCTATGTGCGGATTTATTTTGTCGGTCTGGCGCCTGCCATGCTTTACAACATCGCGGCGGGCATCCTGCGCGCCATGGGGGACTCCAAAACCCCGTTTTACTATCTGGTAATCGCCAGCACCATCAATTTCCTGCTCGACCTGTTGTTTGTGGGCCTTTTTGGGTGGGGCGTGGCGGGCGCCGCCTTATCCACCGTCATAGGCCAGGCGATCAGCGCCGTTTTAGTGATCCGCACGATAGTCAAAACAAATCTGGCCTGCAAGGTATACCCCAGACAAATCCGGTTTCATCCGCCTGTTCTGAAAGCCATTTTCTCAATCGGGATGCCGGTTGGCTTGCAATCAGCGCTTTATCCCATTGCCAATATGATGATTCAGGCAAATATCAATGCCTTGGGAACAAGCCATATCGCCGCGTGGGCCTTGTGCGGGAAGCTGGATTTTCTCATTTGGCTGCTGGTGGATTCGCTGGCCGCCGCCATCTCCACTTTCGTGGCCCAAAACTATGGCGCAAAGCAATATGACCGTATTTTAAAAGGGGTAAAAATCGGCACGGGCATGACCCTGCTGCCCGTTATCGCCCTCAGCGCCGTGCTGTTTTTTTGGGCCCAGCCTTTAGGGAAGCTGTTTATCAACGCGGCGGACCATGACGTCCTCCCCCTCGCCGGTCAGCTGATGCGGATGCTATCCCCGCTGTATTTTTTGTATGTGTTTGGCGAGGTGCTCTCCAGCGCCATCCGGGGAACGGGAGAGACCTTTAAGCCCATGCTTCTGACCCTTATTGGCACATGCGCCTGCAGGATTTTATGGATTCTGCTCATCGTCCCGAAAAACCAAACCATCCAGACGATTATCTGCAGCTACCCGGTGTCCTGGTTTTTAACCTCAGCCGGTTTTATTGTGTATTATGTCCTTTTTAGCAAGAGGAAATTGCGAAGCGCGTAATAGGGATTACGGGCCGGCGCCAGGGTTTTTATGCCGCAATATCCATTGAATATCCAAGAGCGGCTGTGCTATACTTCCCGTGGCAAGGCCATTTATCTCATAAGGAGCGTCCTATGCACCGCAATAAGCCCAGCAACCTCAATGTGCCCAACGCCCTGACGGTGTTGCGGCTTTTATTGATTCCCATAGTCTGCTGGCAGATCGCCCGGAACCACATGATGCCGGCCCTGGGGCTGTTTGTCCTGGCCAGTTTAACCGACGTGGTGGACGGCTATATCGCCCGCAAATACCAGTTGATCACGGACTTTGGAAAGCTCATGGACCCCCTGGCGGACAAGCTGATGGTGATCGCCGTGATGATCTCCCTTGGCTTAAAAGGCATCGCCCCCCTGGCCGCCATCGCCGTTCTGATCGTCAAAGAGCTGCTGATGCTGCTGGGGGGCCTGATGCTGCTGACCAAAAAGGATTTTGTCGTCTATTCAAAGCCCGTTGGCAAAGTCGCCCAGTTTATAACGGTGCTGGCGCTGATGCTCTGCTTTTTCCACGAGCATTTCACCGCCTGGGGCTATCCTGTGCACATCTGGCTTTTATGGGTGGGGGTGGTTCTTTCCCTGGTGGCGCTGTTTTACTATGCCCGGCTTAATTTCTTCTCCCAGTTCAGGCCCAAGGACGAGCAGGAAGGTTAGCCCTTTTCCCTTTTGTCCCCTTCCTTGACATCTCTTCCCCCAGCCCTTACAATCGCAAAAAATCAGGAGGTGTGAGATGCTCAAGCAACCGCTCAGGGAGGGACTGACTTTTGATGATGTGCTGCTGGTGCCCCGCAAAAGCGAGGTGCTGCCCCGGGAGGTTGACTTAAGGGTGGAACTCTGCCGGGGCATCCGGCTGAATGTGCCCCTGCTGTCCGCCGCCATGGACACGGTGACCGAGTCCGGCATGGGCATCGCCCTGGCCCGGGAGGGCGGCCTTGGCGTGATTCACAAGAGTATGCCCCCCCAGGAGCAGGCCAGCCATGTGGACAAGGTGAAGCGCTCGGAACACGGCGTGATCACCGATCCCTTCTACCTTTCCCCCAGCCACCTGGTCTCTGACGCCCAGGCGCTGATGGCCCGCTACCGCATCTCCGGCGTGCCCATCACGGACAGCACCATGCGCCTGGTGGGCATCCTCACCAACCGGGACCTGCGCTTTGAGGAGGACAACACCCGCCCCATCGGCGAGGTGATGACCAGCCGGAACCTGGTGACCGCCCCGGTGGGCACCACCCTGGAGGAGGCCAAGAAGCTCCTGGGCGCCCACAAGATCGAAAAGCTGCCCATCGTGGACGAGGATTTCAAGCTCTGCGGGCTGATTACCATCAAGGATATCGAGAAGAACATCAAATACCCCAATTCCGCCAAGGACGCAAACGGCCGCCTGCTCTGCGCCGCGGCCCTGGGCGTGGGCGAGGGGATGCTGGAGCGCGCCGAAATGCTGGTGGCCCAGAAGGTGGACGTCCTCAGCGTGGACACCGCCCACGGCCACAGCCAGGGGGTGCTAAAGGCAGTGGAGCAATTGCGCACCGCCTTCCCGGATGTGGTGATTTTTGCGGGGAATGTGGCCACCGCTCCTGCCACCCGGGATTTGATTTTAGCGGGGGCGGACTGCATCAAGGTGGGCATCGGCCCCGGCTCCATCTGCACCACCCGGGTGGTGGCGGGCATCGGGGTACCCCAGATCACCGCCATTGCGGACTGCGCCCAGGAGGCGGACAAGCACGGCATCAAGGTGATCGCGGACGGGGGCATCAAATACTCCGGCGACATCGCCAAG
>DAISYX010000156.1:0-3332 GCA_036825095.1 Clostridia bacterium
AAGAGCAATACAACGTGGACATCTTTACAGAGCACGAGGTGACGGCCATCTCTCCCAGGGACAAAACCCTCAGGGTGAAAAACCTGAAGGATGGCACGGTGTTTGTCGACCGCTATGATAAACTGATCATCGCCACGGGAGCCAGCGCGGTGGCGCCGCCCATCAAGGGCATGGCGCAAGAGCAGGTCTTTACCCTGCGCGCCCTGGGGGATGTGCTGGACATCCATACGTTCATTCAGGAGAAAAAGCCCCGCACCGCCGCCATCATCGGCAGCGGTTTCATCGGCCTCGAGATGGCGGAAAGCCTGCATCAAGCGGGCTTTTCCCTGAGTATCATCGAGCGGATGCCCCAGGTGATGCCCATCATGGACAGCGAGATGACGCCTCCCATTGAAAAACAACTAAAAGAGAAGGATGTCGCGCTGTACACTGGAATCAGCGCCGCTGAGATTGGCCCGGACGCCGTGGCGCTGGAAGATGGCAGGCGGATTCCGGCGGACCTGGTGCTGGTGTCCGCCGGGATAAGACCCAATGTTTCCCTGGCCAAAGACGCAGGGCTAATAATTGGGGAGACCGGCGCCATCAAGGTGGCGCCTGATATGCTCACCAGCGATCCGGATATATATGCCTGCGGGGACTGTGCGGAGATGTTCAGCGCCCTTAACGGAAAACCGGTGTGGTTCCCTCTGGGCACCACCGCCAACAAAACCGGCCGCATCGCGGGGGATGCCGTAACGGGCGGGGACATGCGCTTTCGCGGCGTGCTGGGCACCAGCATTCTGCGCCTGTTTGACCTTGCCATCGCCCAAACGGGGCTGACGGAGCGGGCGGCGCGGGAGCAGGGCTATCAGGTGGCCGTCAGCCATATCAACAAGCCTGCCAGGGCCAGCTATATGCAGGGCGGCAGAATGGACATCAAAACGGTGGCGGATAAGAAAACCGGGCGGCTTTTAGGGGTTCAGATCGTGGGCAATGACGGGGTGGACAAGCGGATTGACGTTTTTGTGGCCCTGTTGAGTTTTGGGGCCAAGGCGGAGGATCTGGAGCATCTGGACCTGGCCTATGCGCCGCCCTTCTCGCCCACCCGGGACCCGGTGCTGTATACTGGCATGGTGCTGGATGGCATCTTGAAGAAAGAGGGGGACTGAATAGGCCCGGAATCAGGCCGCAACTGTCTTTACAAATGAACATGAATAAGGCATAATAACAAGGCGTTGATGGGGACGGGCGGGGGAAATGCCCTCAAGCGAGCCGGGGCGGGTGGAAGCCCGGCGGGAACAGCCCTTTGCCAGATCACCCCGGAGCATGGCCTAATCCGCCACGGCGGCCTCCGTTAAAGGCTCTAAGCGGGCGCAGCGCGCCAACTTGGGTGGTACCGCGGTCATCCGTCCCAATGGGACGGTATTTTATTTTGGAGGAAACCTATGTATCAGAAAGTCCGTACAGACATGGATTTCGTCTCCCGGGAGAAAGAAGTCGCTGCGTTTTGGAAAGACAACGACATCTGTGCCAAAAGCCTTCAGCATAATCAGGGGAAGGAGCGCTTCACCTTTTATGAGGGGCCGCCCACAGCCAACGGCAAGCCCCACATCGGTCACGTGGTCACCCGGGCGATGAAGGACCTGATTCCCCGGTATCACGCCATGAAGGGCAAGGAGGTTTTCCGCATCGGCGGCTGGGACACCCACGGGCTTCCGGTGGAACTGGAGGTGGAGAAAAAGCTGGGCCTTGACGGCAAGGACCAGATTGAGGACTTTGGCATCGAGCCCTTCATTCAGGAGTGCAAAAAGTCCGTCTGGAAGTATAAGCAGGAGTGGGAGGAGATGTCCCAGCGGGTGGGCTTCTGGGTGGATATGGACAAGGCCTACGTCACCTATTACGACTCCTATATCGAGTCCGTCTGGTGGAGCTTAAAGCAGATCGCGGACAAGGGCCTTTTGTATCAGGGGCACAAGGTGGTGCCCTATTGCCCCCGCTGCGGCACCGCGTTGTCCAGCCACGAGGTGGCCCAGGGATATAAAGAGGTGGAGGAGTATTCCGCCTATGTGCGCTTTGGCGTTAAAGGGGAGGAGAACACTTATCTTTTGGCCTGGACCACCACGCCCTGGACGCTGCCCTCCAACGTGGCCCTGTGTGTGAACGCCAAGGAAGAATACTGCCGCTTTACCCTGGACGCAGACACGATGATCATGGCCACGGCGCTGATCCCCACGCTGTTTAGTGAGGAGCAGCGGGCGGAAATGACCGATAAAACCTTTATGAAGGGGGAGGCCCTGGTGGGCCTTGAATACCTGCCTCTGTGGCCGCTGGTCAGCCCCCGGGAGAAGGCTTGGTATGTGGTGGCGGACGACTATGTCACCCTTTCTGACGGCACCGGCATTGTGCATATCGCACCTGCCTTTGGTGAGGATGACGCCCGCCTGGGCCGGGAGATGAACCTGCCCTTTGTGCAGCTGGTCAACGCCCAGGGCCGCTTTGTGCCGGACACCCCCTGGGAAGGCCAGAACATCAAGGAGGCCGACCCCCTGATCCTTGCGGATCTGAAAGACCGGGGGCTGCTTGTCAAGCGCGCGCTGTACACCCATAACTACCCCCACTGCTGGCGCTGTGACACGCCGCTGATGTACTACGCCCGGGCCGGCTGGTTTATCCGCATGACCCAGGTGCGGGATGAATTGGTGGCCAACAACCGTTCCATCAACTGGTACCCGGACAACATCAAGGAAGGCCGCATGGGCAAGTTCGTGGAGAACGTGGTGGACTGGGCCCTGTCTCGGGAGCGCTACTGGGGCACGCCCCTGCCTGTCTGGCTGTGCGGCCAGGGCCACATGCATGTGGCGGGCAGCCGGCAGGAGCTGGAGGAGATGAGCCTGACCCCCCTGACCCAAGAAAACCTGCCCGAATTGCACCGGCCCTATATCGACCGGGTGGTGCTGCGCTGCCCCGAGTGCGGGAGTGACATGCACCGCACCAAAGAGGTGATTGACGGCTGGTATGATTCCGGCTCCATGCCCTTTGCCCAGTGGCACTACCCCTTTGAAAACCAGCAGGCGTTTAAGGATCACTACCCGGCGGATTTCATCTCCGAGGCGGTGGACCAGACCCGGGGCTGGTTCTACAGCCTGCTTGCCATCAGCACCCTGGTGTTTGGGAAGGCCTCCTATAAAAACTGCCTGGTACTGGGGCACGTGCAGGATCAGGACGGGCACAAGATGTCCAAGCACCTGGGCAATGTGGTGGACCCCTGGAGCATCATCAACAAGCAGGGGGCGGACGCGGTGCGCTGGTATTTCTACACCGCGGGCGCGCCCTGGCTGCCCAGCCGCTTTTAT
>DAISYX010000157.1:0-1664 GCA_036825095.1 Clostridia bacterium
GCGGCCCTGGCTCATCATGATGAGGCGGTTGCCGTACTGGATGGCGTGGCGCATGTTGTGGGTGACCATCAGGCAGGTAAGGCCCATCTCCTTGATAAACTGGTCGCTTAAGGCCATCACCTTGGTGGCGGTCTTGGGGTCAAGGGCGGCGGCGTGCTCGTCCAGAAGCAGCACCTTGGGCGCGCAGATGGTGGCCATCAGCAGGGTCAGCGCCTGGCGCTGGCCGCCGGAGAGCAGCCCCACCTTTTGGGACATACGGTCTTCCAGCCCCAGCCCCAGGCTTTGAAGCAGGCTGTGGTAGCGCTTGCGCTCCTGGGGCGTCACGCCCCAGGCCAGGGTGCGCCTGCGCCCCCGGCGGAAGGCCAGGGCCAGGTTTTCCTCTATCTCCATGTCCGCGGCCGTGCCCATCAAAGGGTCCTGAAACACCCGGCCTAAGTGCTTGGCCCGCTTGTATTCGGGCAGTTTGTCCAGCACCGTGCCGTTCACCCGGATGCTGCCGCGATCCTGGCGGTAAACCCCCGCCACGCAGTTGAGCAGCGTGGATTTTCCCGCGCCGTTGCCGCCGATGACGGTGACAAAATCCCCCCGGGCCAGGTTCAGGCTGATGTTATCCAGGGCCAGCTTTTCATTGACGGTGCCGGGGTTAAAGGTTTTTGACAGGTTTTCAACGCTCAGCATGGTGGTTCCCTTTCGTGATGTGGCGGGCAGTGCTGCGCATCTCCTTAAGCCGGGGCAAAAAGAGCGCCACCACCACCGTCAGCGCGGTGAACAGCTTCAGGTCGTCCGCCGGCATCCCCAGGCGCAAAACCAGGGCGATGATGATCCGGTAGGTGACCGCGCCTAAAATCATGGACAGCAGGCGGCTTAGGAAGTTGTTGCGGGCAAAGAGCACCTCGCCGATGATGAGGCTGGCAAGGCCTATCACAATGGCCCCCACCCCCATCTGCACATCCGCGTAGTTCTGGGACTGGGCGATGAGTGACCCTGAGAGGGCCACCAGGCCGTTTGAGAGCATCAGGCCCACAATCACCGTGGTGTCGGTGTGAATGCCCTGAGCCCGGACCATATTGGGGTTGTTGCCCGTGGCCCGGATGGCGCTGCCCAGCTCCGTCCCAAAAAACCAGTACAGGATAAACACCAGCGCCAAGGACAACACGCCTCCGGTTAAAATCACTGACCAGGTCTTGTCCAGGCCCGTCCAGTTGCCAATCAACGTGTAGGCGGTGTCCAGCCGCAACAGCGACAGATTCGCCTTGCCCATCACCCGCAGGTTGATAGAATACAAGGCGATCATGGTGAGAATGCCGGAGAGCAGGGCGGGGATCTTCAGCTTGGTATGAAGAAGCCCCGTGGCCAGCCCCGCCAAAAGCCCCGCCCCGAAGGACAACAGCATGCCCAAGTAGGGGTTTTGCCCCGAGTAGATCATCTGCGCCGTCACCGCGGCGCCCAGGGTCAGGGTGCCCTCAACCGACAGATCCGCAATGTTCAGCACCCGGTAGGTGATATACACCCCCAGGGCCATCATGCTCCACAAGAGCCCCAGGGACAGGGCGCCCAACAACACTTGTTCCACGTTTCTCCTCCCGCCCCGCCCGGAAGACTCCGGGCGGGGCGCTTAACAGTTCATGATTTGTTACAGTTCCACCGCGAACTCCGCCAGGTCC
>DAISYX010000157.1:1764-3304 GCA_036825095.1 Clostridia bacterium
GGAGATGATGTTGTCCGTGGGCAGGTAGATCACGTCGCAGCGGCCCGCAAGGCTCTGAACCGCCTGCTGCACATCGTTTGAGTTGTTGACGGTGACCTCAATGGCCTCCATGCCCTGGGCCTTGATCTCATCCAGCGCCAGGCGCACCTGGGACTGGGAGTTAACCTCGCTGCCCGTGTAGAGGATGCCCACCACCTTGGCCTCCGGCAGGAAGCGCTTGATCAGCTTGATCTGATCCGCCACCGGGTTCATGTCCGAGGTGCCGGAAACATTAAAGCCGGGGGCCTCGTCGCTGTTGGCCAGCTTGGCGCCCACATAGTCCGTGACCGCTGTTCCCAAAATCGGGATCGTTTCCGTCTTGCCCGCCAGGGAGAGCACCGCTGGGGTGGCGATGCCCAGCAGCAACTCCACGCCGTCCGCCACGAATTTGTCCGCGATAGAAGCGCAGATGTCCTGGCTGGCCTGGCCGTTCTGATAGTCAATGATGATGTTCACCTGATCCTCAAAGCCCTTGTCTTTCAGACCTTTGATAAAGCCCTCCCGGGCGGAATCCAGGGCATCGTGCTGCACATACTGGAGGATGCCCACTACCGGCATCTCCTCCGCCAGGCCCAGGCCGGGCAGGAGAAGCGCCACCATTAAAAGCGCCGCCAACAGGGTTCTTGACCGTTTCATCTTGTTATCCTCCTTGACCAATGCATTTCATCAAAAACGCCCTCTGCTGTTTGCAGAGGGCGACTTAATCGCGGTACCACCTCAATTCCTGTCTTTCGACAGCTCAGGGCAACTGACATTGCCTTCCCCTGTAACGGAGGGAATCCGGCGCGGCCTACTCTGCGTTCAGCCTGCGGCTCCCAGGATGTACTCGCTGCCCGTCCCCTGCTTCCTCGCACCAACCGGAAGCTCTCTTAAGGGGGTGGGGGCAACTACCTGTTCCTGATCACAGCCCTTGGGCAGATTGTATCCAGTATCCGCCCGGGGGCTCAATGTTTATTTCGGTCGCTTTTCTTCCGAAACCATTGAATCAGGGGAAAGTGCAGGGGAAGTACAAACCCTTGGGTCAAGGTGGGGAGGTTTGTTGGGCGCTTATTGGCCGGTTTCTTCCGCGTAGGGCAGCATGTCCTCGGGGATGGCAAGGCCGATGGCGTCACAGAGGGTTTTGTTCACGTAGTAGGTGTATTCGCTTTGGCTTTCAATGGGCATCTCTCCCACGGATTGAGCCTCGCCCCGAAGCAGCCGGCCCGCCATTTCGCCGGTCTGAAGGCCCAGGTTGTAGTAGTCAATCGCTAGGGTGAACTGGCCCCCTTCCTTCACCATGCCGGCGTCCCCGCAGATCACGGGCCGGCCGGCCTGGAGGGTCACCTCCGCCACGATGGGCATGGAGGCGGCCAGGACATTATCCGTGGGGATATATATCACATCACAGGCGTTCACCAGGGAGAGCATGGCTTGCTGGACATCGTTTGAGTTGTTCACGGTGACCTCGGTGTAGTCCATGCCCAGGGCGGTAATCTCCTCCTTGGCAATCGTTGCCTGCAGG
>DAISYX010000158.1:0-2048 GCA_036825095.1 Clostridia bacterium
AAGGTGGCCGTCATGGGGCCGGAGGCCACGCCGCCCGCGTCATAGGCGATGCCCACAAACACCGGGTCTGAGAAGAAGGAGAGCAGGATGGCCGTGGCAAAGCCCGGCAGCAGGAAGAACCAGAGCTTTACCTCCGGGATCATGATGCGCAGCATGCTGCCCGAAATCGCCAGGCCCACGCCCAGGGACAGGGTGATGCGGATCAGCTTGACGGGGATGCGCCCGCCGGTGGCGTCCTGAATCTGCTGGCCCAGCACGTGAACCGCGGGCTCCACCAGCACCACGATCATCCCCATCACAAAGCCCAGGATGGGCAGCAGCCAGTTGTAGTTCTCCGCGATGCTCCGGCCGATGATCTGCCCCATGTCCATAAAGCCGGAATACACGCCCGTTAAAAACAGCGCCAGGCCAATCAGCGTGTAGATCAGGCCCTTGATGATGCGGCCCAGCTCCCTTTTTGCCATCTTAAACTTAGAGAAGTTCATCAGAAAGAACAGGGCGGAAAGGGGCAGAAGGGCCACCAGGGATTCCACAAACACCGGGGGCAGCGTGTCAAGGACAGGACCTATAATGCCCTTTGCCGGCATGAAGGCCGCCGCCTCGCCCTGGATGTGCTCCTGCCCGGTGATGATGGACAGGAGCATGACGGCCAGGATGGGCCCGGCGCTCATGACGCCCACCATGCCAAAGCTGTCCTCCTCGGTGGTTTTGCCGCCCTTAATGCGGGAGAGGCCCATGGTGAGGGCCAGCACAAAGGGCGTGGTGAGGGCGCCGGTGGTGGCGCCGGAGGCGTCAAAGGCCACGGCCAGGAACTCCTCGGATACCAGGAAGGCCAGAACAAAGATCACCCCGTAGGTGAGCGCCATAAACACCGGATAGCTGCGGCCGCGCAGCAGCCGGAAGGTGCCCAGCGCTATCATCACGCCCACGCCGATGGACACCATATAGACGATGAGCGTGGCGTTGACGGTGTGCCCCGAGGCGGCCTCCACCTGGTTGCCCAGGATCAGCAGGTCCGGTTCCGCCACCGTCACCAGAAAGCCCAGCAGGAAGCTTAGGATGGCCACCTTGTAGGCGGCGTTGGCGGTGGCAATCTCGGTGGCCATGCGCTCGCCAATGGGGTTCATGGCCAGGTCCACCCCTAAGAGGAAGATGGCAAGCCCCACCAACAGCAGCACGCTCCCGATGATAAAGCGCAAAAGGATATCCGTTTCCACCTTAACCAGAGTGAAGCAAATCAAAAGCACCAGCGCCACCACCGGCACTAAGGAGCGGCTGACCTCGCTGAATTTTTCTCTTAGCAGGCTCATTTGCGCCCTCCCTTCCTGTCGCCCCGGGGCTGATAGAGCCCGATGGTGCGCAAAACGGGCAGGGTGATGACGATGCCGTTGTTCGCTTCCTCCAGGTGCATCTCTTTAAAAATGGCGCTCTGGATGGGCGGGGCCTTCACACGGGATTCGATGATGAGGATCATGTCCTTTTGCGGCTCGATCAGCAGGGGGAAGTAGATATCCTGGGGGACGCCCGCGCCGTGGGCGTGCACAATGGTGCCGCCCCGGGCCCCAGCCTTGCGGGCCACGTCCATGATCAATTCCCCCTTGCCCTTATCCACAATGGTGATCAGGCAGACAAAGGGGGGCGGCTTTTCCCGGTCATAATCCTCCGGAATGGCCGGGGCCTGGGGCAGCCATTGGCGAAAGGGCACCACAAAGGCGATGCCCTTGTAGCGCTTGTCCATTTTGAACTCATCCTTCATGGCGGTGAAGAGCTGCTGGCTTAATTCCCGGGTCACCCCCAGCATGAGCACCTCCTTGTGCACCTCGCTGACGCCCAGGAAATTAAGGATGGGCGAGGGGTTGGTCCCCTCCCCGGCAAAGATGGTGCCGCCCGCCACGCCCTTCTCCCGGGCCCAGTGCAAAAGCCCCCCGGCCTTGCCCCGGTCCACCACGGCAAAGAACAATGCGTCTGGAATCACTCAAACCCCTCCTCCTCCAGCGCACACAGAAAAACAAATGCTGTTGACCGTGTGATCAGCATACGCTGTAATT
>DAISYX010000158.1:2148-3281 GCA_036825095.1 Clostridia bacterium
GGGCTCTCCGCCCCGGGCGCTTCTTTTGGCAGGCAGACGGTGATGCGGCTGCCCACCCCTTCCCTGGAGAACACATCAAAATAACCCCCGTGCCGGTCCACAATCCACTTGGCGATGGCCAGCCCCAGGCCGGTGCCCCCGCCCTGGCGGCCCCGGGCCGGATCCGCCCGGTAAAAGCGCTCAAAGATATGGGGCAGGTCCTCCTCCGCGATGCCCGCGCCGTTGTCCTGAACGGAAAGGCAGGCCTCGCCCTTGGCGTTCTCCTGGCAGCTTAGGGTGATGATGCTGCCCTTAGGGGAGTATTTGGCGGCGTTGTCCGTTAAAATGCGCAGGGCCTGCTTGAGCGTAGCCTCATCCCCCAGGATGGGCACAGGCTCCTGGGCCCTCAGGCGATAGCGATGGTTTTTGTCTATCAAGAGGTATTCCTCATAGGCCTCCCGCACCAATTCGGCCAGGTCAAGGGGGGCGGGGGAAAAGGCGCCCTGCCCGGAATCCCCCCGGGCTAAAAACAACAGCTGCTCCACCAGGCGCTGCATGTTGTCCGCCTCCTGCTGGATGGCCTCCACGGATTCCGCCATCACCTGGGCGTCGTCCTTGCCCCAGCGGGCCAGCAGGTCCGCGTAGCCCCTGATCACCGCGATGGGGGTGCGCAGCTCGTGGGAAGCGTCGGAGACAAAGCGGGTCTGCTGGCGGTAGGACGCGTGCATGCGGCTGATGAGGTTGTTGACCGCGGTTTCCAGGCCCGTCAGCTCGCTGTTGCCCATGGACAGGCGGGCCCCCGGGCTTTGCACGCTTAAGGATTCGATGGCGTCCTCCAGCTGGTGGTATTTCCGCTCGTCAAACTGGATCTGGCTTAATTCCTGGGCGGTGGCGGCCATGGCCCTTAAGGGCCTTAGCAGATTGCCGGTGCGGCGGCGGAAGCCTATATACATCATGATGATAAAGGGCAGCTGGATAAGGATGCCGGCGCCGATGGCGGCGCCCAGGTCCCCAAGATAAGTGCCCAGGGCCAGGGTGTGAACGGCGCCCGCGCTGTCCGCCATGGTGTAGTAGGCGCTTTTGACGCTGGTGATCCAGCTGGCGCTGTCGCTTGAGGACAGCGCCCGTTGCAGCTTGATCGTCCAGTCAGGGCC
>DAISYX010000159.1:0-3259 GCA_036825095.1 Clostridia bacterium
CGGGCTTTATCCCCATCGCGGCAGGGGGCGGCGGCATCCCGGTGGCCCGGGATGAGCGGGGCCGGCTCTATGGCGTGGACGCGGTGATCGACAAGGATCTGGCCGCCTGCCGCTTGGCGGACGCCCTGAAGGCGGAGCTGCTCTTGATCTTAACCGAGGTGGAGCAGGCCTACCTGGACTATGGCAGCCCTCAGCAGACGGGCCTTAGTCATGTGTCCTCGGACGAGCTTCTGGCCTGTCAGGGGCAAGGGCATTTTGCCTCCGGTTCCATGGGGCCCAAGGCCGAGGCGGCGTTCCGCTTTGTCTCAGGCCACCCTTTCAGGCGCGCCGTCATCACCAGCCTGGACCTGGCCCTGGAAGGGCTGGAAGGCCGGCGTGGCACGCAGGTCACGGATTAAACGACGCCAGTCAAAAAGGCGCGGCCCGCGCAATACACGCGGCCGCGCCTTTTCAGTTTGGGATTATCTCACCTGAACCTTTTTCACGTCATAGCCCAGGGTGGTGATGCTCTTTTCAATGTCCCCGGCGCTCAGCCGGGTATCGTCAAAGTCCACCTTGACCTTGCTGGCGTTGAACAGCACGTTCACGGAGTCCTTGTCCACACCGTCAAGGCCTTTGACGGCGTTCTCAATCTTCATCACGCAGGAAGGGCAGGTAAGGGTGTCCAGTTGCAGGGTAGCTTTTTTCATAATCTTTCTCCTTTATCAGTTTCGCAGTTTGAATCGCAAGAGCCGCATGGCGTTTAGGATAACCACCAGGATGCTGCCTTCGTGCACCAGCATGCCGATGGACATGTTCATCCAGTCGCTGAAGAACACGCCGGACAGAAGGACCAGCACCACCGCGATGGCGATGAAGATGTTCTGGCGCATGTTCCGGGCGGTTGCCTTGGCCAGGCCCAGGGCGTGGGGCAGGCGGCTGAAGTCCGAGTTCATCAGGACCACGTCGCTGGTCTCAATGGCCACATCCGTGCCGCTGCCCATGGCGATGCCCACATGGGCCAGGGCCAGGGAGGGGCTGTCGTTGACGCCGTCACCCACAAAGGCCACCGTGCGCCCCTGGGCGATCAGCTCCTGGATGTAGGCCGACTTGTCCTCGGGCAGCATATTGCCGTGGGCTTCAGTGAGGCCCAGCTCCCGGGCCACCAGGTCCACGGTGCCCTGGTTGTCCCCGGAGAGCACCACCAGGTGCCTGACCCCCAGCTTCTTAAGCCTGGCCAGGTCTTCCTTAACACCGGGGCGCACCTGGTCCCTGACGCCTGTCACGGCCATCAGCTCGCCGTCCACCGCCGTGAGCACCAGGGAGTCGCCGCGGCTCTGGAGCCGCCCGATGTCCTCAAGCGCTTTTTCGCTTAAATGGACGTTTTCCTTGTCCATCAGCGCCGCGTTGCCCACGGCGACCCGGCGGCCGTCCACCTGGGCCACGATGCCGCCGCCCTTGACCACATCTGTTTTGTCCACGGTGTAGGGTTCGGTCTCGCCCAGGTAGTTGACGATGGCCCGGGCCAGGGGATGGTCGGATTCCTTTTCCACCGCGGCCAGGTAGGCCCTGATCCTCTCCGGCTCGTCCGTGTAGACGATGGAGTCGGCCACCTGGGGGTTGCCCACGGTCAGGGTGCCCGTCTTGTCAAAGACGAAGGTGTCTGTCCGGCTGAAGTCGTGGATGACCTCGCTGCCCTTTAAAAGCTCGCCGTTTTTGGCGCCGTTGCCGATGCCGGCCACGTTTGACACCGGGACGCCGATGACCAGGGCGCCGGGGCAGCCCAGCACCAGGATGGTGATGGCCAGCTCGATGTCTTTGGAGACCAGCCACACGATGAAGCCAAGCACCAGCACGGCCGGGGTATACCATTTTGAGAACCTGTCGATGAAGCGCTCGGCCTCGGACTTGGAGTCCTGGGCTTCCTCCACCAGCTCGATGATCCGGCCGAAGGTGGTGTCCTCGCCCACCCGGTCAGCCTGGATGGTGAGGGTGCCGTTGTCCACGATGGTGCCCGCGTAGACCTTGGCGCCTGCCGCTTTCCCCGCGGGGACGGGTTCGCCGGTGATGGAGGCTTCGTTGACATGGGCTTCGCCCGTTAGCACCGTGCCGTCCACCGGGACCTTGGCGCCGGTCTTGACCATCAGCGTGTCGCCCACGTCCACCTCGTCGATTTCCACCTCTTCATATTCGCCTGAGGCCATCAGCTTAAACGCGCTTTCGGGCGCCATTTCCGTCAGCTCCCTGATGGCGCTGCGCGTCTTGTTAAGGGTGCGCTGCTCCAGGTAATCGCCGAACAGGAAGAGGAAGGTGACCACGGCGGACTCCTCATAGTTGCCGATGAGGAAGGCGCCGATCACCGCGATGGTCACCAGGACATCGATGCTGACCACCTTGACCCTCAGGGCCTGGAAGGCCTGGATCGCGATGGGTGCCACCCCCAGGATGGAGGCGATGATCATGGCCCAGCTGGCGATGTCTTCCCTGCCAAAGCCGTAGTGGCTGGCGTAGGCCATCACCAGCAGCGCCGCGCTGATGAAGGTGATGGGTTTCTTTTTGGATAAGATGAAACGCTGCAAGTGATGACCTCCTTTCAGGCGTGGTAGCCTGTGTCCAGCTCCGAGAGCATGTTGTAGACCGCTTCGTAGCTCTCGCACACGTCATTGGGTACTTTATAGTTCCCGGTTACTTCCCTCAGACGGGCAAACTCATCGTCGAGCTGGGGCTTTTCTTTCCCTGCCGCGGCAGTCTTTTTGAGGATGTCCTCAGCCAGCGCCTTCACTTCATGGAACTCCGGATGGTTCTTTCCGTGGACACGGTCCACCACGGGTACATACTGCCCAAGGAGCTTCAGGTGATTCTTCTTCACCTGGTCAAAAGTTGCCTGTTTGTTCATGGTTTCCTCCTAAGTCGTTGTGTCGTTGTGTTCAGGCCAAAAGCGCCTGGGCCACATCCCGGGCCTTCTCCAGGTCCTCGGGGGTCGGGTTCCAGCTGCTCCTGATCTCAGGGGCCACCGTTTCAAAGCCCGCCTCGCCCAGCAGCCTGCGCAGCACCTGGTTGCCCTCGCCGCTCCAGCCGTAGCAGCCGAAGACGGCCGCCTTCTTGTTCTTGAACTTCAGTTCCTTCAGGAAGTCCAGCCAGCCGCTCACCGAGGACAGGACGCCCTGGTGCACCGTGGGGGAGCCCACCGCGATGGCCTTTGACTTGAACACCTGGGTCATGACATCGTTCTTGTCGGTTTTGGCGATGTTGTAAAGCTTCACCCGGGTGTCCGGGCTCT
>DAISYX010000160.1:0-3254 GCA_036825095.1 Clostridia bacterium
CAGGTTGTAGTAGTCAATCGCTAGGGTGAACTGGCCCACTTCCTTCACCATGCCGGCGTCCCCGCAGATCACCGGCCGCCCGGCCGCGAGGGTCACTTCCGCCACGATGGGCATGGAAGAAGCCAGCACATTGTCCGTGGGGATATAGATCACATCACAGTTGTCCACCAGAGAAAGGATGGCCTGCTGCACGTCGTTTGAGGCGTTGACGGTGACCTCGGTGTAGGCCAGGCCAAGGGCCTCGATTTCCTCTTTGGCGATAGCGGCCTGAAGGGTGGAGTTAATCTCGCTGCCGGTGTAGATAAGCCCCACGGTCTGGGCCTCGGGCACAAAGCGCTTGATCATACCAATCTGGTCCTTGATCGGGTTCATGTCCGTGGTGCCGGAGATATTAAAGCCCGGCTTTTCGTTGGATTCCGCCAGCCTGGCCTCCACATAGTCCGTGACTGCGGTGCCCAAAATCGGGATCGTCTCCGTCTTGCCGGCAAGGGCCAGGACCGCGGGGGTGGCGATGCCCAGCATCAAATCAACGCCGTCCGCTACGAACTTGTCCGCCACCGAGGCGCAGATATCCTGGCTGGCCTGGCCGTTCTGATAGTCGATGATAAGGGTTTCCCCCAGCACATAGCCCTGATCCTCCAGGGATTTCAGGAAGCCCTCCCGGGCGGAGTCCAAAGCGCCGTGCTGCACATACTGGAGGATGCCGATCACGGGCACATCCTCCCCGGCAAACGCGAAGAAAGGCATCATAAGGGCAATCGCCAGTAAAAGTGGGAGAAGATGTTTGATCCGTTTCATGTGGGGTTCCTCCTTTTGTTGTCTTGGGTTAAAATAAAACCGCCCTCAGCCTACGCTGAGGGCGGATGACCCGCGGTACCACCTCAATTCCTGTCTTGCGACAGCTCAGGGCAACGAACATTGCCTTCCCCGTTAACGGAGGGAAATCCGGCGCGGCCTACTCTGCGTTCAGCCTGCGGCTCCCGGGATGAAATCACTGCCTGCGCCCCTTGCTTCTTTCCACCTGCCGAAGCTCTCTTGAAGGTTTGCCTGGCGGCTACCTGTTCCCGATCAGTGCCATTGCGGGCATTGTAGCCCGGCATCCCAAGGGTTTCAATGTATTATCTGGCCTTATTTTGGCCTGAGGGCGGACAAACAATCTTAATACAAGCCTTTCGGGCGTTGACGCCGCCTGTTCACAAGGGTATCATTAGGCCCATGAACAGGCTTTTTTCGCTTCGATTTACCCCCTGTGGGGCGGTGATCCTGGCCCTTGTGCTCCTGGCCTTCAGCGCGCTGCCCGGCGCTTTGGCCCAGGAGGATATCTTCACCGCCACCGTTAAAGGGGGAACCCTCAGGCTCAGAGAACTGCCCGGTGACAACGGCCGGGTGCTGGGCCGCTACCCTACCGGCACCCTGATCACGGTGCTGGCGGATGGGGAGGAATACTGCCGGGTGCGCACCCCGGATGGCCGGGAAGGCTATATGATGAAGGCGTTTCTCACCTTTGAAAACGGCCTGCCGCCCACCGACCCGGCCGCGGAGGCGGCGCTGCTCACGCCCCATTCCTGGGTGGAAACCACCCGTCAGGCCGCCCTTGACCGGGGCATAGATCCGGCAAAGCCCATGCTGGCCCTCACCTTTGATGACGGCCCTTCCCCGGCCACCGAAGCGATCCTCGACCAGTTAAAGGCCCACGGCGCCCTGGCCACCTTTTTTGTCCTGGGCACCAACATCGCGGGCAACGAGGAAATCCTCAAGCGTGCCGCCCGGGAAGGGCACCAGCTGGCCAGCCACTCCTGGTCCCACCCCAACCTTAACGACATCTCCTCCTCCGCGGTGCGCAGCCAGATGACCCGCACCATGGACAAAATTGAGGAGCTGACGGGGCAGAAGGTCATCATGATGCGCCCTCCCTTTGGCGCCACCAACCGCCTTAGCCGCCAGGTGATTGCGGAGCTGGGCCTGCCTGTCATCCTCTGGGGGGTGGACACCCTGGACTGGAAAACCCGCAACGCCTCCAAAATATCCCAGGCCATCTTGAAGGGCGCTGGCAACGGCGTGATCATCCTGTGCCATGACACCTTGAAATCCACCGGCTGGGCGCTTGAAACCGCGCTGCCGGAGCTTATTAACCGGGGCTATCAGCTGGTGACGGTGGCGGAGATGATGTCCTTTAGGGAGGAGGAGCTGAAGCCCGGCTGGGAGTACAGCCACCTGGACCCGGAGAAGATCATTTCCCTTGTGCCTTAAGGATGATTCAAATCATATTTCCCCGCCGCCCGCTTTTGCTGTATACTGGCAGCACAGATAAAGGCGGGGTTTTTGCTTAAGCCACAGCCCCGCCAATAAAACAAGGAGGCAGCCATGAGGAAGCTGATTAAAAACAACGTGTCCTGGGTGGGCAAAATCGACTGGGAGCTTCGGCAGTTTCACGGCGCGGATTACTCCGTGGGCCACGGCTCAAGCCAGAACGCCTATCTGATTGAAGAGGAAAAGACCGTGCTGATTGACACGGTGTGGACGCCCCATTCCACCGAGTTTGTGGACAACCTGAAGTCTGAGATCGATCTGAACAAGATTGACATGATCGTGGTGAACCACGGCGAGGTGGACCACAGCGGCTCCCTGCCCCAGCTGATGGCGCTGATCCCGGACACCCCCATCTACTGCACCGCCAACGCCGTCAAGTCCCTGGTGGGGCAGTATCACCACCCGGAGTGGAACTTCAAGGTGGTCAAAACCGGGGACAGCGTGGAGATCGGCAACGGCAAATCCCTGGTGTTTGTGGAGATGCGCATGCTGCACTGGCCGGACAGCATGGCCACCTACCTGACTAAAGACAACATCCTCTTCTCCAACGATGCCTTTGGCCAGCATTTCGCGGTTGAGGAGCTGTTTAACGACAAGGCGGACAACTGCACCCTGTGGGATGAGGCCATGAAGTACTACGCCAACATCCTAAACCCCTTCTCCCCCCTGGTGAAAAAGAAGATCGAGGAAGTGCTGGCCTTAAACCTCCCCATTGACATCATCGCCACCAGCCACGGCGTGATCTGGCGGGACAACCCCACCCAGATCGTGGAGGCCTATTACAAGTGGTCCCAGAACTATCAGGAGGATCAGATCACCGTGGTGTATGACACCATGTGGGAGGGCACGGAGAAGCTGGCCCATCAGATATCCCGGGAGATCTCCCTCCAGAGCCCGGACACCCGGGTGAAGCTTTACAACATCGCCAAAACCGACAAGAACGA
>DAISYX010000161.1:0-3207 GCA_036825095.1 Clostridia bacterium
CTTTTTGTCCAGCACCAGGCCCCAGCGCTGGTTGGGCAGGAAGGTGATCAGCTTGTCTTTTAGAATATAGCCCTCCATATAGCCGCCGTCCTGCAGGCGCCAGGCGCCCACCCGGGCATAATCCCCCGCCAGCTCCAACACCTGAAGCCCCGCGGTGCCGCTGCTGACCAGGCCCAAAACCCGGGCCTTTTCGTCCGGCGCCGCCAGGATTTTGTCCCGCACGATCTGTCTGCCCCGGATCACGGTGATGGGGGCGGTAAGGGCCTGCCACACCGCGGCGTCATCCAGGCTTTCGGGCAGGAAATGCCCCGGCGGGGTCACCTCAAGGGGGTGATTGGGCGGTGTCTCATTCACCGCCCTTAAAGGGCACTCATAGACCGGGGAGTTGGGGTCATCCGCGGTAAAGGTGAGGATATAGTCCCCCGGGGTGATCTTCTGCTTTTTAAGCGTGCCGTCCCAGGAGAACAAACGGGAATCGTCCGGGTCGCGCTGCCAGGTGAGGGGCTGGGATGCTTCCTCCCCCGCCTTTCTGATGGAGACCTGGGGCTTTTGGCTGGTGGTGTGGTGATAATCCGCCTGCCAGACGCCGCCTTTTAAATAAAGGGTATCGCTTCGGGGCAGGACGTATTGCAGATAGGGCGCGGGGGCCGCCCCCTGCACCCTGATCTCGGCCGTCCAGCTGCCCTGGGCGCTGTCCAGGCCGGCGCTTAAGGTGAAGCTGCCCTTGTGGATGGGCTCCCGGTTGGTGAAAAGCCCGTCATAGATCACCTCGTTTGCCCCCGCCTCAACAGGCAGATCCTCCGCAATCAGCCAGTCCACCGCGCGGCTGGTGAGGCGCAGGCTCAGCTTTCCCGCCGCAGGGCTTTGGATGCTGATGCGGTTTTGGGCATAGGGGGCGATGGGCGCTTTCACCTTAAGCCCCAGGCCCGTTTCCCGGGCGCCGGCCCCAAAATCAAATAAAAGCGTCAGGCAAAAAAGCGCCAGCATCCATATCCATCGCTTTCTCAAGGCGTCTTCCTCCAAGCAACAAAATTTCCCGCAATTGAGCGCCATTATATCATAAAAAGCCGAATTATATGCGTTTTTTATCAGAAAGCAATCTGCCCGGCCAAAGCAAAAAAGAATCCGAAGATTCTTTTTTACAAGCCTTGCCTTTTTGCCGCCCGGGCGATGGCGATGGCGTCTTCCGCCGTCATCTCCCCGGTTTTCTCCCGGGCCTTTGTTGCGGGGCCGATATAGTCATCCCTCACCTGCATAAGGGGGGCGGCCAGCGCCGGCGCCGCCAGCCCTCCACCTATATAGACGCAAAACAAGCCCGTTTTGTTTCTTTTTTCTGCGCATTATTTAATTTTACCTATCGTTTACTTGATTTTTCGGGTCCAAGCGGGTATGTATGCTATGATTCCCGGCGAAGGAGACAATGCATGACCATCACATTCGAACACATCAAGAACAACCCGGCCGTCAGGGCCTATATCCAGAAGGCGGATGAAAGCCTGCTGGCCCTGGGCTACACGGAGCACAGCTTTCCCCACGTGGCCCGGGCGGCGCAGACCGCGCGGCGCATCCTGCTTGAAACCGGCCACTCCCAGCGCCAGGCGGAGCTGGCCGCCATCGCCGCCTATCTCCACGACATCGGCAACGTGGTCAACCGCGCCGCCCATGAGCGCTCCGGCGCGCTTCTGGCCTTTTCCCTTTTAAACGATATGGGGGCGGATCCGGAGGACATCGCCACCATCATCACCGCCATTGGCAACCACGACGAGGCCACCGCCTACCCTGTAAACGACGTGGCGGCGGCGCTGATCATCGCGGACAAAACGGATGTGCGCCGCAGCCGCGTGCGCAACCGGGACACCATCGCCCAGGACATCCACGACCGGGTGAACTACGCGGTGGAAAAGTCCGAGCTAACGGTGAAACCGCAGAAGGGCGAAATCCTCCTGCATCTGGTGATCGACACCCGGATCAGCGCCATCTCGGACTATTTTGAAATTTTCCTCAGCCGCATGCTGCTCTGCCGCCGCGCGGCGGAAAAGCTGGGCCTCACCTTTGGCCTGGTGATCAACGGGCAGCGGCTGATGTAAGGGGAATCGCTGGTTCAGCCTTCGTCCCGGGCATAGGCCGTCATATGGATGGCCAGGGCAGGTTCAGACCTATATATCCTTTGATAAAAAACAACCATGGCGGCAATGGCCGCCAACTGCAAAATCAGCCAGACCGGTCTTCTGATAAAGCCTTTTAGCAGCAGGGCTGTTATCCGGATTGTTTTTCTCACGCCTGAAGACACCTCATTTGCCAGTCCGTATGGCGGAAGTCATCTTTGCAATGATAGCACATTTACCTAAGGAGGCAACGCCATTTTACCATATATGCCAGGGGCGAAGGATGATTCAATCAGCTTCTTTGAGGCGCCCGCGCTGTTCGCCTCAGCGTCAGGCCCATCAAAACACACAGCAAAACGGCCAGGCCACTGTATCCCGCCAGGCCCGGGGCATTCAGCCGATCCAGAACAGAGGCTATCAGGAAGGCGTTTGAGAAGGGCAGAAAACCACTTATTTTCAGGGATGGCAAGGCCAGGGTTAAAAACTGCGGGAGGAGCACCAGGGTGCTGGCCCTGGCCAGAGCCGTCCATATGCCAGGCGCGGAGCGAATAAACCACAGGAAAAGCAGCCCCTGAAGGAACAAAGCGCACAGCCGGTATAGCAGCAAAACAAAAGCCAGCCAGCCAAAGCTGATCGCCGGGCCAAAATGCAGCAATTCCGGAGCGGATTGGACAACTGCGTGAAGCGGCAGCAGCCTGTTTTGGCCCTGGGCAGATACAAGAGGGGGAAGGGAAAGGCTGAGGGAGAGCAGGGCGGCCAGCCAGAACAGCAGGCCAACGCGGATTTCGTGCACCTGTTGATGCCCCCGGGGGGTGGAGAGGAGGAGGGGCAGCATCTGCAGCTTGCGGTCCCGCCAAGTGACGGAAAACCCGGCAAAAAGCATGGCCAGGGAAGCCAGCAAACCATAAGCCGCGTCCAAAGCGGGGTTGTCAAACCAAAAATCCGCGCTCTTCTCATCGATGACCTCAACCGGGAACGCGGCGCCGCGATAGGCCGCGGAAGCGTCTATCTGATTCTTCAGCCGCAAAAAAGCCTCCTGTTTTGCCTGGTTCAGGCTTTGCTGATATGCTGCAAGCCGGGCGTCCTCCTGCGGGGCAGGAGA
>DAISYX010000162.1:0-3192 GCA_036825095.1 Clostridia bacterium
GTAACGTACGATAAAACCGTATACACCGTGAAAGTGAGCACCAAAGCGGTAGACGGCAAGTTGGAAGCCACGGTCAATGTGGAAAAAGACGGCGTTCCCTACGCCGGGAGCATGACGTTCACCAACAGGGTCGCCATGCCCCAGACAGGCGACAGCCAGCCCCAGCTGATGTTCATCCTTGCCCTAAGCGGGCTGGTGGCTTTGATGGTTGGCATCCTGCTTCGCAAAAAGCGCGAAAGCTGATCTCACTTTAACCGCAGGTACAGGGGCAGAACGCCCCTGTACCTGTCTGATAAAAATCATCATTAGCAGCAAGAAAGTTCGAGGGTTTACCGGAGTCCAATGAGCGCCAGAATGAAAATCCGTTTTGACAACCAGAAAAAAAGCAGGCGCAATCAAGGGCAAAGACTGCGGCTGAGCAAGCTCGCGCTGCTGATTTCAGCGGCGCTGCTTGTTGCCTGCGTGGTATTGCTGGTTCGTTACGGCCTGCAAACGCGGTCCGCCCGCAGGCTGCAGCAGGAGGTGCAGGCCGTCTACGCGGAAAGCGCCCCGCTTGTGGCTGCCAGCGCGCCTGAGAGCGCGGCGCTGCCCGACCCAGCCCCCCTGGCGGCTGCCCAGGCGGAGATCGCCGAGCCGCTCCCCCCTGCCCCGCCGGCGGCGCAATCAGCCGCCTCCTCACCCGTGGTTGGAGAGCGCTTTCTTTCCCTCTACGCCAAAAACAAGGATCTGGCGGGCTGGCTTAAGTCAGACGCCGTGCCGGAGATTGATTTTCCGGTGGTTCAGCGCGACAATGATTACTACCTGTACCGTGATTTCTATGGCCGCCAGAACATGGCCGGCACCGTGTTTCTGGACCAGAGCGTGGGCATCCAGCCCCTCAGCCAGAACCTGGTGCTCCACGGCCACAACATGAAAAACGGCACCATGTTTGGCAAACTGTATCAATATCTGGACATCCACCGGCTCAGAAACAGCCCGATGATTGAGTTCAGCACCCTGTATGAAAGCACCCTTTATGTGCCCTACGCGGTTGCCCTGGTGTCGGTGGACGCCGCCTCCCCCCGCTATGTTTCCCTGGTGCATCCGGCCTTTTCCTCCGGGGACGAGCTGATCGCCTACGCGGAGACGCTCAGGGGCATGTCCTCCTTCAGCCTGCCCATGGATGTGCAGGCGGATGATCACCTCCTGACCCTGATCACCTGCCATGGCGATGAACAGCACGAGCGGCTGGTGGTCGCGCTAAGGGCGCTGAGGGCGGACGAAAACCCGGAGGAGCTCAAGGCGCTTTTCCGCCAGCTGGGAAGCTGAAAAAAAGAGCCCTCCCGGCCCGCTCATGCCGCTTCAGGCCTGTCTGAAGCGGCTTTGGTTTTATCTGCTTTCCGCGCCTGCTGGGAAACATGATTTGTTTCATTTTAATCTCTGAAAAAACAAAATAATCCGCCTGAAGCCCTCCTAAGCTGCTCGCGAAGTCTTCCATTTCAGAGGCAAATATAGTATGATTGGCGGTGAACGCAATATTGTAGGAGGGAAACATGTCCCAAATAAATCTAAACGCCATCGGCATCACAAATCCAAAGAGCATCCACCGTAATTTAAGCCCCGCCATCCTGGTGGAGCAGGCGCTTCTGCGCCAGGAAGGCCGGCTGTCTGAAACCGGCGCCTTTTCCGTCATCACGGGCAAATACACCGGCCGCTCCCCGGACGACCGCTTTGTGGCGGACGACCCGGAGGTGCGCGACCTGATCGACTGGGGCAAGGTCAACAAGCCGGTTCCCCCGGAGACCTTTGACCGTATTCACCGCAAAATCTGCGATTATCTTCAGGGCAAGGACCTGTTTGTCTTTGACGGCTTTGCGGGGGCCGACACCAAGTATCGCCAGCGCATCCGCGTGGTCAACGAACTGGCCAGCCAGAACCTGTTCATCCACCAGCTGCTTTTGCGCCCGGAACAGGAGGAAATTCAGGGCTTTGACCCGGATTTCACCATCATCGCCGCCCCCGGCGTGAAGTGCGATCCCAAAACGGACGGCGTGAACTCAGAGGCCGCCATCATCATAAGCTTCGCCCGGAAGATGGTGATCATCGCCGGCAGCGCCTACGCGGGCGAGATCAAGAAAAGCGTCTTCTCCGTGATGAACTTCCTCTTGCCGCTTAAAGGCGTGCTGTCCATGCACTGCTCCGCCAATGTGGGGGAGGCGGGTGACAGCGCCCTCTTCTTTGGCCTTTCCGGCACCGGGAAAACCACCCTCTCCGCCGATCCCAAGCGCCGCCTGATCGGGGATGATGAGCACGGCTGGAGCGACAGCGGCATCTTCAACATCGAAGGCGGCTGCTATGCCAAGTGCATCAACCTCTCCAAGGAGCATGAGCCGGACATCTACAATGCCATCCGCTTTGGCGCCCTGGTGGAAAACGTGGTGATGGACCCGGACAGCCGCCAGTTTGACTATGACGACGGCAGCCTGACGGAGAACACCCGGGTGGGCTACCCGGTGGAGTTTATCGCCAACGCTCAGATACCCGGCATCGCGGGGCATCCGGATACTATCATCTTCCTGACGGCGGATGCCTTTGGCGTCCTGCCCCCGGTGAGCCGGCTGACGCCTGACGGGGCCATGTACCACTATCTCAGCGGCTACACCGCCAAGCTCTCCGGCACCGAGCGGGGCATTGACGAGCCGGTGGCCACCTTCTCCGCCTGCTTTGGCGCGCCTTTCCTGCCTCTGGCGCCAGCGGAGTATGCCAAACTCCTGGGCGAGAAAATCCGCCAGCACAAGGTGCGGGCCTATCTGGTCAACACCGGCTGGTCCGGCGGGCCCTATGGCGTGGGCAGCCGCATCAAGCTGCCCCTGACCCGGGCCATGGTCTCCGCCTGCCTGGACGGCAGCCTGGAGCAGGCCGGCACCCGCCGGGATCCCATCTTCAACCTGGATGTGCCCACCAGCTGCCCAGGCGTGCCGGATCATCTGCTGGACCCCCGGGCCACCTGGACGGACCAGGCCGCCTATGACGCGGCCGCCCGGAAGCTGGCCGCCCTGTTCCAGAACAACATCAAGAAATTTGCGGAGGTCAGCCCTGAGGTGCTGGCAGCAGGCCCCCAGGGCTGAGCCATCGATTTTATCACACGATCCGCAAGGGTGAATTTCGCCCTTGCGGATCGGTGCTTTAGCGAGTATAATATGTAATTGGCAC
>DAISYX010000163.1:0-3183 GCA_036825095.1 Clostridia bacterium
GTCCCCGGGCCCAAAAAGGGCCTGCTGATGGTGCGCGACGCCTGCAAGGCCTAAGGAGGAATACAATGCCTACTATTCCAGTTGTCAATATGCAGGGCAAGTCAGCCGGAGAGATGACGCTCAGCGAAGACGTATTTGCCATTATCCCCAACGTGGGCGCCATGCACCTGGTGGTGCGCTCCATCCTGGCTAACCGGCGCCAGGGCACCCAGAGCACGCTGACCCGCAGCATGGTGCGGGGCGGCGGCCGCAAGATGTACCGCCAGAAGGGCACCGGCCGGGCCCGCCACCACGGCAGCCGGGCGCCCCAGTTCCGCCACGGCGGCGTGGTTTTTGCGCCCCAGCCCCGGGACTATGTGGTGAAGGTGCCCAAAAAGGTGCGCCGCCTGGCCCTGAAATCCGCGCTGTCCGCCAAGCTGGCGGCAGGGGACATCATCGTGCTGGACGAGCTTTCCCTTAAAGAGGGCAAAACCCGCCACATCGCCAAGATGTTAAGCGATCTGGGCGTGGAGAAGAGCTGCCTGATGGTGCTGCCTCAAAGCGACGAGCTGGTGCTAAGGGCCGCCCGCAACATCAAGCGCCTCAGCGACACCAACGTGGGCAGCATCAATGTCTACGACATCCTGCGCGCGGACAAGCTGCTGTTGACCAAGGATTCCGCCCGCGCCATTGAGGAGGTTTACGCATCATGAAAAACCCCCATGATATCATCCGCCGCCCGGTGCTGACGGAAAAGGGCTATGACGGCATCGCGGACAAGCAGTATGTGTTTGAGGTGGACAAGAACGCCAACAAGGTGGAAATCAAACGCGCCCTGGAGGCCGTTTTCAAGGGCATCGAGGTTGAGCGGGTGAACACCCTGCGCACCATCGGCAAGATGAAGCGCCAGGGCCGCACCCAGGGCCGCACGCCTGAAACCAAGAAAGCCTATGTCAAGCTGAAGGAGAGCTCCAAGCCCATCGAGTTCTTCGAAGGCATGGTCTAAGGGAGGAGCGAAAGAAAATGGCCATCCGACAGTATAAGCCGACTTCCCCTGCGCGCCGCTTCATGTCGGTGAACGCGTTTGCGGAAATCACCAAGAAGAAGCCGGAAAAGGCGCTGCTGGAAAGCAAGAAAAAGCACGCCGGGCGCAACCATCACGGTAAAATCACCGTGCGCCACCGGGGCGGCGGCAGCAAGGTCAAGTACCGCATCATCGACTTTAAGCGGGACAAGCTCCAGGTGCCGGCCAAGGTGGCTGCCATCGAGTATGACCCGAACCGCTCCGCCTTCATCGCCCTGCTCCATTACCTGGACGGCGAGAAGCGCTATATCCTGGCCCCGGTAGGGCTGAACGTGGGGGACACGGTGGTCTCCGGCGAGGGGGCGGACATCAAGCCCGGCAACTCCCTGCCCCTGGCCAGCATCCCCACCGGCACCCTCATCCACAACCTGGAGCTGCGCGCCGGCGCGGGCGGACAGCTGGTCCGCTCAGCGGGTGTGTACGCCCAGCTCATGGCCAAGGAGGGCGCCTACGCCCAGGTGCGTCTGCCCTCCGGCGAAATCCGCAGGCTGCCTGTAAACGCCCGGGCCACCATCGGCACCGTTGGCAACACCGACCATGAGAATATCCGCATCGGCAAGGCCGGCCGCAAGCGCAACATGGGCTGGCGGCCCTCCGTGCGCGGCGTGGTCATGAACCCGGTGGACCATCCCCACGGCGGCGGCGAGGGCAAATCGCCCATCGGCATGCCCGCTCCGGTCACCCCCTGGGGCAAGCCCGCGCTGGGGCTTAAGACCCGCAAGCGCAAGAAGTATTCCAACCGGCTGATCGTCAAGCGCATCAACCAGAAGTAAGCCCCAGATGATGAAAGGAGGACGCCCCACAGCATGAGCCGCTCATTGAAAAAAGGACCTTTTATCGATAAGAAGCTCCTTAAGCGCGTTGAAGAGATGAACAAATCGGGCAAGAAGTCCGTTTTGAAAACCTGGTCCCGGGCCAGCACCATTTTCCCCGAGTTTGTGGGCCATACCGTGGCGGTCCATGACGGCCGCAAGCACGTGCCGGTCTACGTCACCGAGGACATGGTGGGCCATAAGCTGGGTGAGTTCGCGCCCACCCGCACCTTCCGCGGCCACGCGGGAGACAAGAAGACCGACCGCAGATAAGCAAAGGAGAAGCAGAAACATGGCAACCAACACCCGTATCAAGGGCCAGCGTCATGATGAGACGCGCGAAAAGCGGCCCCATGCCCATGCCAGGCACATCCGCGTCTCCTCCCGCAAGGCCAAGCTGGTGGTCGACCTGGTCCGCGGCAAGGACGTAAGCGAGGCCCTGGCCATCCTGTCCTTTACCCCCAACGCCGCGGCCCCCGTGCTGCACAAGCTGATCAGCAGCGCCCAGGCCAACGCGGTCAATAACCTGGAGATGGACGCCGACTCTCTCTACGTCGCCGAAATCTACGCCAACCCCGGCCCCACGCTTAA
This sequence comes from Clostridia bacterium, assembly GCA_036825095.1. Classification (GTDB taxonomy): domain Bacteria; phylum Bacillota; class Clostridia; order Christensenellales; family Aristaeellaceae; genus UBA6115. Next base: position 2,467 of record DAISYX010000163.1, read on the forward strand.
ACGCTTCCGCCCCCGCGCCAGGGGGAGCGCTTCCACCATTTTGAAGCGCACAAGCCATTTCAGCGTGGTGCTGGACCAACGATAAGGGAGGGAGTCAAAAAGCATGGGTCAGAAAGTCAATCCCCACGGCGCCCGGGTCGGCGTGATCTTTGATTGGAGCACGCGCTGGTACGCCGATAAGAAGAGCTTTGCGGACAACCTCATCGAGGACCACAAGATCCGCAAACTGCTCAAAGACCGCTATTACAGCACCGGCGTCAGCCGCATCGATATCTCCCGCAGCGCCGCCCGGATGACCATTGATCTGTTCACCGGCAAGCCCGGCATGGTTATCGGCCGGGGCGGCAAGGGCATCGAGGAGCTCAAGGCCTTTGTGGAAAAGGAGCTGGGCCACCCGGTGAACATCAACGTCATCGAGGTGAAAAACCCGGACACGGACGCCCAGCTGGTGGCGGAGAACATCGCCCAGCAGCTGGAGCGGCGCATCTCCTTCCGCCGGGCGCTGAAGCAGTCCATCCAGCGCACCATGCGCGCGGGCGCCAAGGGCATGAAGGCCTCGGTGTCCGGCCGCCTGGGCGGCGCGGACATCGCCCGGACGGAGCACTACCATGAGGGCTCCATCCCGCTGCAGACCCTCAGGGCCAACATTGACTACGGCTTCGCCGAAGCCAAGACCACCTACGGCCGCCTGGGCGTGAAGGTGTGGATTTACAAGGG
>DAISYX010000164.1:0-3063 GCA_036825095.1 Clostridia bacterium
GGCCGGATGATGAAGCCCACCAGCAGTATCAGGAGCTCTGCCACCACCGCCCAAAAGAGCTTTGAGCGCAGGAGGGTTTCCCATTTTAATCCGTGTTTCATGTCATCGCCTCCTCTTTCTCCTCATTGGCGATGATCGCCAGGATGTCCGCCTGCTGGCAGTCTTCCCCATCAAGCTCCCCCGCCTTTTCCAAATCCCGCATCACGATGATGCGGTTGGCACAGCGGATGATCTCGTCCAGTTCGGAGCTGATAAAAATGATGCCCATGCCGTCCTTGCACATCTCCAGCATCAGGCGCTGGATTTCCGCCTTGGCGCCCACGTCAATGCCCCGGGTGGGCTCATCCAGGATCAGCAGGTCCGGCTGGGTGGCCATCCAGCGGGCGAGGATCACCTTCTGCTGGTTGCCACCGGACAGTTCGCCCACCTTTTTTTCCGCGTTCGGTGTCTGGATGGAAAGGAGTTTGATGAAGCGGTCGGCCAGTTCCTGCTGTTCCTGGGGGTTCATGGGGTGCATGAAGCCCCGAAGCGCCTGGCAGGCAAGGGCGATGTTCTCCCGGATGGACAGGTCCGCCACAATACCGTCCCGCTTGCGATCCTCCGGGCAGAAAGCCATCTTGCGCCGGATGGAATCAAGGGGCGAGCTGGCGCTGAGTTTCTCCCCGTTCATGGTGATGCTGCCTTTTTGGGGTTTGAGCACGCCAAAGAGCATTTCAGCCGTCTCCGTGCGCCCGGATCCCAATAGCCCCGCGAAGCCTACCAGCTCCCCTTCCCTGACATGAAGCGAGATGTCTTCCACCTTGCCTGAGATGCCCAGGTTGGTGGCTTCCAGCACCACCTGTGCCCCTTCCTCCTGCGGTGCCTTCTTCAGGTCGTAGATGATGTTGATGTCCTTGCCGATCATGTAGGTGACCAGCTCCAGCTTGTTGATCTTATCCGCCATGTACTCGCCCACCAGCCGGCCGTTGCGCAGAACGGTGATCCGGTCAGCGATCTCAAAGACCTGGTTAAGGAAATGGGTGATGAATACGATTCCCATCCCTTTGGCCTTCAAGTCCCGCATCACCTCAAACAGGCGCGCCACCTCATGCTCGTCCAGGGAAGAGGTGGGCTCATCCAGGATCAGCACCCGGGCATTGATATCAACAGCCCTGGCGATTGACGCCATCTGCTGAATGGCGATGGAGAAGGTGGTCAGCGGCAGGGTCACATCGATGTTCACGCCCATCAGGCGCATCAGTTCCTGGCTGCGCCGGTTGATGGTCTTCCAGTCGATCTGGCCGCCCTTCATGGGCTGGCGGCCGATAAAGATATTCTCCGCCACCGTCAGGTTGGGGCAGAGATTGATCTCCTGATACACGGTGGAGATGCCCAGATGCTGGGCGTCCTGCGGGGAACTGGGCTGAATTTTCTTCCCATCCAAAAGGATAGTGCCTTTATCCATGCGATGAACGCCTGTGAGGCACTTGATCAGGGTGGACTTGCCGGCGCCGTTTTCTCCAAGCAAGGCATGCACCTCACCGGCGCGCAGGCTGAAATCCACGCCGTCCAGCGCTTTGACCCCTGGAAAGGTCATGTCAATGCCCTTCATATCCAATATCACGCCGTTCAATCACTTCACCCCCTGATTGTTAAAGGGACGGATGAGGGGCCAGCCCTCATCCGTCCGGCCTGTTTCACTTACCGGTCAGTCGGTTTAATCAATAGACCCGCTCGCCAATCTTGTCGGCGGCCTTCTCGCTTACGCGGCCGTCCAGGCTGTAGACGATGCCGCCTTCGGCGTCAAAGCAGCTCTCCTCGGGATGCATGAGCTCGCGGCCCAGATCTTCGCCCGCCTCCAAGCGCTTGATTGCGTCCACCACGAAGGGCCCGTACAGCGGGGTGCACTCGATGGTGGCGTTCATTTCGCCGGCGAGGATGGCGTCAAAGGCAGTCTTGGGCGCGTCGCAGCCAACGATGATGATATCCTTGCCAGGCACCAGGGCGGCGGCTTTGATGGACTCGATGGCACCCAGGGCCATATCGTCGTTGTGGGCCAGGAGGATGTCGATCTTGTCATGGGCCTTCAGGAAGCTTTCCATCACGGTCTGGCCTTCAGCGCGGGTGAAGTTGCCAGTCTGGGAAGCGATGACTTTCAGGTTGGGATAATCAGCCAGGATCTCGGTGATGCCTTCCTGGCGGCCGGTGGCGGCGTCAGCGCCGGTGGTGCCTTCCAGGATGACCACGTTGAGTTCATCGTTTTCAAGGCCGAGCTTCTTGACATAGTTGGCGGTCCACAGTGCCATGCGGCGGACTTCTTCGACGAAGTCCCCGCCAAAGGCAGCGGCGTATTCGATCTCGTCCATGTTGTCAGGCATACGGTCTACCAGGATCAGGGGGATTTCAGACTCGTTGACTTCCTTGAGCACTTCGCCCCAGCCGGTGGAAACCACGCCGGTGAAGAGGATGTAGTCCACGTTCTGGGAGATGAAGTTGCGCAGGGCCTTCACCTGGTTTTCCTGCTTCTGCTGAGCGTCGTCGTACACATAGGTCCAGCCCTCGGCGTCGATGGCGGCCTTGATGTTGTCGGTGTTGGCGGTCCGCCAGTCGGACTCCTGGCCGATCTGGGAGAAGGCAACCGTGATGGCGCTGGCAGACACGCTGAACAGCATCACCATGGCCACGGCGAGGATAAGGATTTTCTTCATTTGAGACCCTCCATTTTCATATTGACCGGGTATGCCCGGCCTGGATGGTTCCAGTGTAATCCTGGCCCAAATGCCAAACAAGGGGCTGGATTTGGAGAATAGGGTTCTTTTTTAGGAGTTTCACATATTGAGGCGGGCGGCCTTTGGAATTTTTCCGAAAAAAGGGAACTATTTTACGATTCGCCTGCATGATGCTCCTTGCGCCAGTCGCGGGGGCTGGATCCGGTGTGTTTTTTGAACAGATAGCTGAAATAGTGCGGGTCGCGGTAGCCCACCTGAAGGGCGATCTGGGAAGAGCGCGCTTGGGTGCTCCCCAGCAACAGCCGGGCGCGCTCCAGGCGCAGGTGCGTTAAGTATTCGATGAAGGTGGTGCCGG
>DAISYX010000165.1:0-3015 GCA_036825095.1 Clostridia bacterium
CCTGTCCGGCCTGTCCCAGGCGCCCCGCCATATGGCAAGCTACCGCGCCCACTGCGTCAACCTGGGGCAATGGGTCAGCTTTGAGCATGAAAACCAGCCCCGGGCAGGGCTGGCGGAGGAGATTGACGATGAGGGCGCTCTGCTGGTGAAAACGGAGGAGGGCCCCCTGCGCCTGATCGCCGGAGAGGTGAGCCTCCGGCCCCGGGGCTAAAGGGAGCGGGATATCCTCTGAAGCCCGGGCGCTAATCCATCTTGTCCAGGGAAAAACACCAATATATAAGGGGCTGCTGCTCTTTTTAGCGCATCAGCCCCTTATTCAGGTCATTTTTGGTCAGAGATTATTCTGCGTTTACGGCCATTTCTCCTGCGATTTTACCAAATACCAGCGCATCGGGAACGGCGTTCCCGCCAACGCGGTTGGTGCCGTGGATGCCGCCTGTTACCTCTCCTGCAGCAAAGAAGCCGGGGATCACATCGCCATTTTGATTAAGAACCTGAGCGTTTGTATTAATCACTAATCCGCCCATGGTGTGGTGAACAGCGGGACTAAAAGAAGAAGTATAATAAGGCGCGGTATCAATCTTTTGATCAAAGGTTGTTCTTCCAAAGGCATCAGAGCCGGAGACAACAGAAGCGTTAAATTCTTCCACTGCCTTTACCAGATTGACAGGATCAGCACCGATTTGTTGCGCTAAATCTTCCAGACTCTCTCCCTTAAACAACATCTTGTTTGCCACCATATAATTAAGGGCTTCCTTGGAAAGACCCACTCTATCCACTTCAGCTTGATCATTGACGATATAGAAAAGTGCGTTTTCTTGGGCAAGAGCACCTTGGGCCAGCACATCGCGCCGAGAATCTTCGGCCACAAAGCGGTTGCCGTCTTGATTGATATAAATGACATTGTTGACATACCCGGAGATGCCGCCGCCGGAAACAGGATTAAGGGGCATCAACTGAATCCACTCCATATCAACTAGCGCAGCGCCAACCGATTCTCCCATGAAAATGCCATCGCCAGTAGCGCCGGGGTGATTATTCGTCTTGATACTATCCCCAAGGTCATCCCAGTGCTTATTGTGTTTTACGCGCATCTCCACATTGGCGCTGAAGCCGCCGGTGGCCAGGATGACCCCTTTGTTCGCTATCACTTTAACTTGGTCACCATTTGCGTTTGTAATCAGCGCGCCTTGAACACGGCCCTCTTCAAAGAGCAGTTCATCCGCCTTCGAATTTAGGTATATCTGGGCCTTGTTCTGACGCGCGGCATTTTCAAGCGCGACAATGAAGTCTTTACCAGTCGTATTATGAGTCTGCGCTGATCTGTTCCACATGGCACCGACTACAGTACGGATTTCCGGCAGCCACTGAACGCCGTTATCAGCCAACCAATGCTTGGTTTCAAGGGCGTTTGATGTTAAGGTGCGCATCAGATCGACGTTTGCAATATAGTCGCCGGAATCCAAGGATTGTAAAGCATGCCATTCACTGCTATCAAAAAGCGTGGTACTGCCTGATGCTTTATATTCATCCCACTGCTTCTGTACTTCCATCTTTAGTTCGGTTATTTTTTCACTATCGCTGTCTTTCGCCAAAACAGCCTCCACCGTTCTTTCCAGAGAAGCGATCATGGGAATAAGCGCCTGGCCTTCAGGGTCATAAGAATTGAAAGCGCCTCCGCTCCTAAGCGTATTACCACCCAAAGCATCTGTTTTCTCAACCAGAAGGACGGTCGCGCCGTTTTCGCTGGCAGACAGAGCTGCGGACAGGCCCGCGCCCCCTCCTCCAATGACCAACACATCGACAGAAATATCTGTCAACAAATCGATAACTTTCTCGGTTGCGGAAACCGGGTCTTTTGCTTTTAATGCAGCAACGTCACCTCCGGCTTTTTCCACACAAGAAGCTGCGGCTTCAAGGATGGCATTTGATGTATTCGTCGCGCCTGAAACGGCATCTATGGCTAAAGTTTGATGATTGACAATGGCTTTTGGAATATTTTCTATCGCCGAGTCAGCAATGCCGGCACTCTCAAAGTGAGCGATTACCTCGGCTGCAGTGATGCTATTCTCATCAAAAGATAGAGAAACTTCAACTAAGCCATTGTTACCCTGAGCTTGTGCTGTATATTCACCAGGCGTGTAGGCTGACGAAGCAGAAACGGACACCAGAGAAACCAGCAAAACAAAACACAACACTAAGCACGCTATTTTTCTCATAAAATACATCCTCTCTTTTTTGCTAACCACATAGGTGTGCACTTATTCATCATAGCACAATCCCTTGGGAAGCGCATAAATTATGAACGAAGATTTCTGTAATTTGAGTATAATTTGGACAAAACTACACGCATCTTCATCGCTGTCGACAAAGAAGAGAAAAGTGTTCTATTAAGAGCGGAACCATTGTTCTGACATGTGATTGACCGGTGTTACCCCTCCGCTTCCGATGATGCGCTGAATCCGGGGATCGGTGAAGATTTCGGATTCATCCCGGATGGTGGTGGAAGACTCGAACCCGATAGCCCATTCAGACCCCGGGTGAAACCAGTGCAGGTAGTTGGACATCAGGGTGTACTGATCCCCGTGGCTAAAGGGAGCGGGAAATCCTTTGAAGCCGGGGCGCCAAAAAGGCCGCCGCCAGGCACTTGAGCAGATCCACCGGCACAAAGGGTAAAACGGCCAGGCCCAGCACAGAGGAGAGGCTTCTTCCTGTCAGCCATTTCAGCCACAGCGTGCCGCAGGCATAGCAGGCCAGGGTGCCCAGGGCGCAGATCAGCGCCTTTTTTTTGAAGGTATCAGCCCAGGGGGCAAGCCACGCCACCACCGCCACGCACAGCACATAGCCCATCAAGTAGCCGCCCGTGGGCCCCAGCAGATGCTGGGGGCCGCCCTTAAAGCCCGCAAACACCGGCAGCCCCAAAGCCCCCATCAGCAGATAGAGGAGGATGGAGGCCAGGGCCCAGCGGATATTCAGCAGAAAACCCGCCATAAACACCGCCAGCAGCGCCAGATT
>DAISYX010000166.1:0-3013 GCA_036825095.1 Clostridia bacterium
CTGACCGGTGACGGTGAAGGCGCACCGGTCGTACTCGCCGATGGCACCGGCACCGCCGTGCGGTTGGCGGGGGAAAAGCATCCGGCGGGTCTCATCCTGTTTGCGCCTTATTACAGCGGGGGTGAATTGACCACCAGCTTTGTGGAGCTTTTGCTGAATGCCCGGGTACCCGTTCCGCTGCCCATCCGAAACCCCTACCGCAGCGACCACCATGCCAAAAGCGTCCAAAGCCCGGCCCTGGTGGTGGCGGCCAGGGATGACGCGCTGGTGCCCTACGGGCAGTCCCAGCGTTTGGCCGCCCTCTTCCCCAGCGCACAGCTGGTGTCGCTGGAAACGGGCGGCCATGGCGCCATGTGGCGGGATCAGGCCTCGATTCTGGCGGTGCAGGCCTTTTTAACGGGGCTGTAAGGCGGGCTGGATATTCTGATAAAACTACCTGTTTTCTTCATACAGCTGGGCCAGCTGCTCAGCCTCCGGGCTGACCAGGAGGGCAAAATCAAGGCCCTCCTGCAGCAGTTTGGCGTTTAATACAATAGCGTACTGGGCGGTGTCCTGATTGAGGGCATCCGTCTCTTTTTCTGCCAGGCGGGCGTTTAGCCGCAGGCGGATTTGCTCGGCAGCGGTCTCGTTTTCCGCTTTCAGGAGGATGACCTCATCCGTCCGCATCGGATCCTGGGCCACCATAAACACCGCCTCCTCAAGCCATTGCGGGCTGATGCCATAGCTGCTGAAAATCAAATCATCCGGCACGGGCAGCATTTCCGGCAGCGCCCCGGTGCCCACCATCAGGCGGTACATTTCCTCCAGATTCTCGGGCTTCTGGGGGGCCTGCTGCGCCTCGGAAGCCGGGGGGATGGGAATTGGCGTGCAGCCACCGGCCAGAAAAAGAAGGGCCAGGCAGAGCAGCGCTGTGCGCAGCGCCGGGGAAGCCTTGTGCGGGCAGGGCGACTGGTGGTCGTTCATGTCGGTGTGATCGCCTCCATCTTGATGGGTATATCATACCGCAAAACCGGCCGCCGTCAAAATATCTGCCGAAAGAACGCTTTGGCATGCTATAATCACAGGGGTTTGATGGGGCGTCAGACTTTAAATCAAAGCAACTGCGGGGGTTATTATGAAAATAAAGTGGAACAAACTGGACCCGCGCCAATGGGTGGAGCTATCCTCCCCGGTGACGCTGGGCATCGCGGGCCTGTCCCTGCTGGCGCTTATCTTGGGGGCGCTGACGGGAGGCGCCAGCACCCGGGCGCTGTTTTCTGTCTACCGGGCTTCCTGGTCGGATCCCCTGAGCTATCTTCGGATGATTCTGCACGTCTTTGGCCACGCGGATTTTGCCCACTATGCCGCCAACATGGGCATGGTGCTGGTGCTGGGCCCTTTGGTGGAGCGGCATTACGGGGCCAAACGCTATATCCTGATGATCGTGACGACCGCCCTCTTGACAGGGCTTGCGCACCTTTTGCTTTCTCCCGGCAGCGCCTCCCTGGGGGCCTCGGGCATCGTGTTTATGCTGATCTTCCTCTCCGCGGTCTCCGGGCGGGAACGCAGCGGCAAGGTGCCCCTGACGCTGATTTTGGTGGACCTTATTTACTTAAGCCGGGAGATTTCGGCGGGCCTCTTCACCCGGGACAATATTTCCCAGCTGGCCCATATCATGGGCGCTGTGTGCGGCGTAGGGTTTGGACTGGGGTTTGGCAAAAGGCACAGATAACAAGGCCGCGGGCTGTGCCCCGTCATTCCTTTATGGGGGCATCATACAGCAGCAGATAGTCCGGGGAGGACAGCAGCTGGCTTGCCGCTTCCCCCGAGATGGCCCAGGCGCTGCCCAAGGCGCTGGTGTTGATGAGGGGGGAATTCAGACTGGAAAGCTGCCAGCCTTCCGGCCTGAGTACGGCGGTTGAAGCGTGGCAGTACAGCTGATCGCCAAAGGCATAGATGGCCATCAGGTCCGCCTGTTCGGTAAAGCCGTAGACGGCGCCCTGCTTTTGAACATTCAGCTGGTTGCTTTCGCTGCGGAGGATAGCACTGTCCAGGCGCAACACCTGCTTTAAGGTAAGGGGGGCCAGGCGCTCGGGGTCAAGCCGGGCGATGAAGTCATCCAGAGGCATACCGCCATCGGGCAATTGCAGCTGGCCTTCCTTGTCAAGAATCAATGGGATGCTCGGGTCAGACCATTCAGGCACCAGAAGTGAGGCGATGAAACCAAACAGCTGCAGGCTCTGCTGAGCGCGTAAGCGGGTCTGGTTAAGGGTCACATACTCTGTATATTCCCCCGGCAGCAGTAAAGCGGTGGCGATGGAAACCAGCCGGATACGCTCCGCAAGAGCGCGATAGTCGCCCGTCTCGCCTGCGGCCTGTGCATCCATGGCGGAAAGCGCCGCCTCCATATCGCCCTGGGCAAGGGATTGGGCGAAAAAGGCCACGGCGTCCTCGGGGTTTTCAAAATACCGGGGCTCCTGTGCCGTTGTTCCAGTTGCCGCAAAAAGGGGCAGGATCAGCGCCAGAATGAGTGTTAGGGCCAAGGTTTTTCGTATCTTCACAAGCCTTCTCCTTTGCGGGGGATTGAACTATCCTATAGCAACATTTTGAAGGTCAGTCAGCAAATTCCTCTGCTAAAAGCGAAGAAGCAGCCGATCAGAAAAGGTTTCACGGCGTAACCCCCGTCCTCTCCGCTTCCGTCTTCTTCCGGCTCTTGCGCGCCTGGCCCAGGTAGGCGTCCCGCACCCGCTGGTTTTTGAGCAATTCCTCGCCCGTTCCCTGAAGGGTAATGCGCCCGGTTTCCATCACATAGCCATAGTGGGCGGCCCGGAGGGCGGCGTTGGCGTTTTGTTCAATCAACAGGATGGTCATGCCCTCCTCCACCAGGCGGCGGATGATGGCGAAGATATCCCGGACCACCAGGGGGGCTAGCCCCAGGGAAGGCTCATCCATCATCAAAAGCTTGGGGCGGGCCATCAGCGCGCGGCCCACGGCCAGCATCTGCTGCTCGCCCCCGGAGAGGGTGCCCGCCATT
>DAISYX010000167.1:0-3010 GCA_036825095.1 Clostridia bacterium
GCTGGGCCCGGGTGATGTTGGCGGCCAACTCTTCCAGGCGCTCATCCTGAACGCCGGAGGTGTTCATGGTGCCCTGGTATTCCTCACCCACCAGATAGGTGTTGGTGGGGTCAAACAGGTAGGAGAAGTTGGTGCCCATAAAGAACACATCAAAGGCCCTGGCGTCCTGGCGGTAGTATTGCCGCAAGGCTTCATCCAGGGGCATGGACAGGGTGACCAGCTCCCCGCCAACCTGGCTTAGGTTTTCTGAGAGCATGGCCGCGGTCATGTCCGCGCCTTCGTTCAGCAAGGTGACTGCCATCACCAGGGAGAGGGGCTTGTATTCCGTGTCAAACAGCTTGTGGCGAAGGCCGCCTGCCTGGGGGTCATAGGCCCCGCCTTCCGCGTTATAGACCCAGCCGTCTTCTTCCAGCAGCCGCGCCGCCTCTTGAAGGTTTAAGGTGTAGGGCTGCATCTGCGAAAGTGCATCAGCCATTTCCTGTGCCATCCACTGGCCCAGGCCGTAGTAGCCATACACCTGCTCGCCATGCCCCTTCAGGAAATCCCGGGGAAGCACGTCATAGTCCAGCAGATAGGCAATGGCCTGACGGGTCAGAACGGTTCCGGTGATATCCCGCTCTGCGGCAACCGCCAGGAAGCCCGCGCCCTCACGGGGATAGGGGACGGCCATAAAGCCGCCTTTTTCCGCCAGCGCCAGGCCTTCGTCAATCACTTGTCCGTTGGTGGCCTTGTTCACCAGGTCCACCTCGCCCTGGGTCAGCTCTCGGAGGATGTTTTCGTTCTTGATCTCCCGGAACAGCAGCCGCGGGATGCTGGGCACCTGGCCTTCATAGTTGCCTTTGTAGTAGGGGTTGATCTCAAGCAGGGCCACATGGGCCGCGCTGTCATAATTCACCAGCCGGTAGGGGCCGGAGGTTACGGCAGGGTGGGAGATGTATCCGGTCTGGGGGGCCAGCAGGCTTTCCCGCAGCACCTCCGCGGTGAAGTCCCCGGAAATCAGCGCGCCGTTGCCTTCATCCACGATGTCGGAGCCGGGCGCCAGCACCCGATAGGGGAGGGGGAAGATGTTGATGTAGCTTAACTCAAAGTAGTAAGGCAGGTTTTCCGCAGTGACCTGCACTGAGAAGGTCATATCGTCCAGCAGCCTAAGCCCTGAGAAGGCCTCAGAGGCCCCCGTCTGATAGGCGTTAAAGCCCTGGATATAGTCCTTGGAGGCGGCCAGCCCGCTTAATTCCCTGATCTGCGGGGAGGCCATCAGCAGGAAGTTGAAGAGATAGTCCTTGGCGGTGATGCTGGAACCATCGCTGTAACGCAGGTCCTCTTGCAGCGCCACGGTAAAGGTTCTGTCCCCGCCGGCCCCGGTCAGGGTTTCAAGGGAGCGGACCACAGTGGTATTCACCTGGTAGTCCCCGTTGTTTGTCCAGGAGACCAGGGGATATTCATGAATCAGGCCGCGCACGTCGATATCCGCCGTGTTGCTGCCCCACAATTCGGAAAGGAAGTTCCCGCTAAGCATGGTGGTGTGGCCCACAATCAGGGTGTCCGGATCACGCTCTGCTGGCGCCTGCGCGGATGCGCTGGCCATCACAGAGAGAATCATCACCATCGCCATCAATAGCACGAGACTTTTCTTCATTTGCTTTCTCCTTCTTTCTGTAGTTTAGCTAAGGGGGATACCAGCGAACGCGTCCGCTGGTATCCCCACCTCGTGCTTACTCAAAGCAATCCGCGATGTTGCTGGTCACAGCACCAAAGTCAAAGGTTGGGACGGGCACCGGGGGAGGAATGATCCCCTCCACGGTTTCCTCATCGCTGACCGGATCATCGGGATACTCGGGGCTTACCGCGGTCACCCGGTTGAAGACAAACCCAAGGTTCAGATCCGCCTGGGTGACGGTGTAGCTGTAGGTTAAGGTCCAGGTTTCACCCACATTCAGGTCGCCATTTGCGCTGATGCTCTCCGTGAGCGCCATGTCAGCGAAGGAGACCAGGGTGTCGGTGATCACCAGGCTGGTCAGCGTCACGTTGCCGGTGTTGGTGATAACAACCGTGTAGTTGAGCACATCGCCCACCGCGTCAAAGCTTTCCTCAGCGGCGGTCTTCTGGACCGTCATCAAGGGCTGCTGGTCCGCAGGCACTTCTTCCTCGTCCTCTGTCGGAGGCAGATCCGGCTCGTCCGGGTTGTCGGGATTCTCAGGCTTGGTCACCGTCACCTTGTTCAACACACTGCCCGCGTCCAGATCCGCCTGGGTCACGATGTAGGTGTAGGTCAGGGTCCAGGTCTCACCCACATCCAGGTCGCCGTCTGCGCTGATGCTCTCCGTGAGCGTCATGTCAGCGAAGGGAACCAGCGTGTCCGTGATCACCAGGTTCTTCAGCGTAATGTTGCCCGTGTTGGTAACCAAAACCGTGTAGTGCAGCTCATCGCCTGCCGCGTCAAAGCTTTCCTCCGTCGCGGTTTTCGTTACGCTCGCCGAGGGCTGCTGATCCGCGGGCACTTCTTCCTCGTCCTCGCCCGGATCGTCCGGATACTCGGGGCTGTAGGCCGATACGGCGTTGTACACAGAGCCTTTATCCAGGTCATCCTGGGTCACGGTGTAGCTGTAGGTCAGGGTCCAGGTCTCACCCACATCCAGGTCACCGTCCGCGCTGATGCTCTCAATAAGCGCCATGTCAGCGAGGGGAACCAGCGTGTCGGTGACAACCAGGTTGGTCAGCTTTACGTTGCCGGTGTTGGTGATAACAACCGTGTAGTGGAGCACATCGCCCACCGCGTCAAAGCTTTCCTCAGCCGCGGTCTTCACCACGGTCATGGCGGGATTGCCGGCGATGTTGATAAAGGTGACGATCTGCGGCAGCTCAGCCGTGGCTTCCAGTACGCCGTTACCCAGGTCGCTTACCGTCACTGAGAAGGTAAGGACCAGGTCGGAATAGGTCATGCCAGCCTCTGAGCCTGCCACCTCCACGATGGTGTAGGTGTAGGTCTCGTCAATGTCGTCCTCAGTGTAGG
>DAISYX010000168.1:0-2908 GCA_036825095.1 Clostridia bacterium
TGAGCTGGTCTCCATGGGCCTGAGATATTGGCTGCTTTTTTTGGCCGTGATGATTGTTTGGCGTGCCATCAGGCTGATGCAAAAGGAAAACCGCCTTTATAAAAAAACCATGCGCCAGCTGCCGGATGCGGGGTTGGTGGGGGAATTGGTGGATCTGGAGACCGGCCAGGCCTTCCAGCTGCCCAGGGAGGGCATGATCGGTTCCGGACGGGCCAGCGATATCCGCTTGCCGGGCATCAGACGCCGGGCGCTGGAATTGGTCTTCCGGTCCGGATATGGCTTAAAGCTGATTCCCAGCCACCGCAAGCATCATCTGCGTTTGGATGAGGAGCTTATCGCGTCCGGCGGGGATTATGCCCTTCACGGGTCTGTTCTGGATATGGGGGGCAAGGCCTACCGCTTCCGCCTGTTTGAGGGCCTGGATGTGCCGGAGCATCAGGGGCAGAGCTACGCGCCGGAGGCGGAGGAGGCTGAGGCTGAGGATGTCTGGGCCCAGCAGATGGTGATGCAGGCGCCGCCGCCCACACCGCCCGGGGCGCAGGCGGATGAGATGATGCCGCCGCCCTGGCCCCGACAGGAGGAGTACGTCTTTCAGGAAGAGGCGCTGCCATATGAGGATTACTCCCGGCACGAGTCTGGGGCCAGTGATCCCTATCTTCCTCAGCAGGAAGTAATGCCCCAAGAGGAGGAGCCCCAATGGCAGCCCTCCGGAGACTGGGAGGGACAGGATGGATACCATTAAGCAGCGCCCGGCGGAGCGCCGGCTGGCAAAGCCCGTGATGCTGTTTATCTTCTCCGCCTTTTTGCTGCTGGGGCTGAAGGATTTTAACTGGTTTTCTTTTATACTGGCCATTTTGGCCCCTTTGGCCCTTTACGCGGCCACGCTGTTGCTTCCCAAGCTTTTCCCGGCAGACACCTTGCTGTTGGCGCTGGTGAATTTTCTGTGCGCTCTTGGCATCCTCACCCTTTACCGGATGGACCCGGAGCGGGGCATCAGCCAGATTATCACCTATGGCATCGGCCTTGGGGTGATGGTGATGGGCATCCTCTATATCCGCTTCTGGCAGCGGCTGAAGGCCACGGTGCCCATCGTGGCGGTGGCGGCGGTGGTGCTGATGGCGCTTCCCGTGTTTTTTGGCGAGGAGCGAAACGGCGCCAAGGCCTGGATCGCCCTGTTTGGCGTGGGGTTTCAGCCCAGTGAAATTGTGAAGCTGGCTCATTTGGTGGTGCTGGCCTTCCTGCTTTCCCGCAGGCGGGTGCTTGCCTCGGTCCTTTTCGCAGGGGTCTCTTTGGTTCTGCTGATGCTGCAAAAGGATTTGGGCACGGCGCTGCTTTATTATGCGATCACGCTGATTATGGTCTTTAGCGCCACGGGCAGCCTGACCATCCTGGGGCTTGGAACGGCAGGGGCCGCGGCCGGCGCGGTGCTGGGCTATTCCATGTTCAGCCATGTGAAGCGGCGGGTTGCCATTTGGATTGATCCCTGGGCTGATCCCCGGGGCAGCGGCTATCAGATCGTTCAGTCCTTAATCGCCATTGCCAACGGCGGCCTCTGGGGCACCGGCCTTGGCCTGGGGAATGCCAGCGTGATTCCTGAGTATTCAACGGACTTTATTTTCTCCGTTATTCTCAATGAATTTGGCGTTCTCTTTGGCGTTTGCGTGGTGGCGGTCTATGCCCTGATCTTTATCCGGGGTATCAGCATCGCTATGCGCTCCCGCAGCAAGTTCCATACTCTGTTGGCTTTGGGCTGCTCTTCCTTTATTGCGCTTCAGGCCTTTGTGATCATCGGCGGAAACATCAAGCTGATCCCCTTAACCGGGGTCACGCTGCCCTTTGTCAGCTATGGCGGCACTTCCTTAATCAGCAGCCTGGGCATCATGGGGCTTTTGCAGGGGGTTGCCAGCGTGAACCTGGAGGACATCAAGGAGGATCAGATGATCGCCCTTATCGGAGAAGAAAACTGATGAAACTCATCAAGCGAAACATCCGCATCATCGTGCTGGCGGTGATCCTGCTGCTGGGATCCCTGGTGGGCTATGGCGCCTACAGCCTGGGCAGCTTTGGCAACCGCTGGTTTTCCTCCGCTTCCAATGTCTATGCCAGGCAGCAGAAAAATGACGTCATCCCCGGGCGCATCTATGACCGCAACGGGGTGCTGCTTGCCAGCAGCGATGAGGAGGGCAAGCGCTATTACCACACCGATTCCGCTGTGCGCAGCGCCGTGGTGCATGTGGTGGGGGACAGCGCCAACAACGTGGCCTATGGGGTGGAGTCCTTCATGGCCCAGTACCTGTATGGCTTTAGTGATTCCTATTTCGACAGGCTGCGCCAGGCCTTCTCCGGGGTTAAGCGCCGGGGCAACGATCTGCGCATCTCCGTCGATGCCAGCCTCTCCCGTTATATCGCAAGCGCCTTCCCTTCCGGAAAGGCGGGCGCGGTGGTGGTGATGAACTATAAAACCGGGGAACTGCTCAGCTTGATGAGCTTTCCTCTTTTTGACCCGATGAACATCCCCAAAAACATCGAGGAAAACCCGCAGAAACCTTTCTGGAACAAGGCCACCCGCTGGCTGAGCGCGCCGGGTTCAGCCTTTAAGATGCTGACCTTTGCGGCCGCTCTTAAGAACATCCCGGACGCCCTGACCAAAACCTACGAATGCACCGGCGCCTATCAGGTAGGGGACTCCGTGATTACGGACGCGGGGCTGGCCTCCCACGGGGCTCTTACCTTAAAGAAAGCCCTGGAGGTCAGCTGCAACATCACCTTTGCCAAAGTGGCGCTGGAGGTGGGGGATGAAGGGATGCGCAAGGCCGGCCAGGCCTTTGGCATGGATGATTATTTTCTGTTCACCGACCTGGTGGTGGAGAACTCCGCCTATCCCGCCACCAACCGGGTGAACAAGGAG
>DAISYX010000169.1:0-2896 GCA_036825095.1 Clostridia bacterium
CCAATGACCCTGGCAAGGCCCTTCAGCTGGGCCTGGGGCTGGGGGAACTCAGCGGGATAAAGATCGACAATATGCTCCAGCAGCGCAGGGACAACCAGGCGAAAAAAGAGCAGGAGCAGCAGGCTCAGAATAAAGAATACGGCATCGTCTCCGTTTCCCAGGGCGAGGGCTTTTCCGATATTTTCAGGGATTTGGGCGTTGATATCATCGTTGAGGGCGGCCAGACCATGAACCCCAGCATTGAGGATCTGCAAAAGGCCGTGGATGGCATCAAGGCGGACACGATCTTCCTTTTGCCCAACAACGGGAACATCATCCTGGCGGCTGAGCAGGTGGCGGAGATGGCGGATTGCCGGGTGATTGTGCTGCCCACCAAGAACGTGGCCATGGGCATTGCCGCGGTCATCGCCTTTTTGCCTGACGATAGCCCGGAGGAAAACGAGGAGCGCATGAACGAGGCCGCCCAGAAAGTGCGCACCGGGATGATTACCTTTTCGGTGCGGGATACGGACCTGGACGAGATGCACATCAAAGAAGGCAGCATTATCGGGCTGAACAACGGCCGTGTCACAGTAAACTGCGAGTCCGCCACCGAGGCCGCCGTGGCCCTGATGAAGGAAATCGTCACGGAGGATGACGGGCTTATCACCGTGTACTACGGTGCGGATACCAACCCCCAGGAGGCCGAAACCTTGGGACAGGAGATTGCGGAGCTGTATCCCAACTGTGATGTGGAAGTTCATCAAGGCGGCCAACCGCTGTATTACTACCTGCTGTCCGTTGAATAAAAAGCCTTGTTTCATAAAAGCCGCCCTGACAGGCGGCTTATTTTTGGTTTACTGCCATGAAAAGGCTTGAAGATCTAAGGGGCGTGGGCCCCAAACGCCTGGAGACGCTGGCGAAAAACGGCATTACCTCGCTTAAAACGCTGCTGGCGGTTCTTCCCGTGGGCTATGTGGATGCCCTGAATCCAAGCCCGATTGGGCAATTGACCCAGGAAGCCCACTGCGTTGAAGGGGTGGTGCTGGAAAGCCCGCGCCGGCATTTTTATAGTGGGAAATCCGTCGTGCGGACAAGGCTTGGGGATGGAAGCGGCGCGATATCCCTCAGCTGGTTTAATCAGCCCTGGATGGCCACCCAGCTAAACAAAGGGGATTCCCTCTTGATCTATGGCAAGGTGGGTTATTACCAGGGGCAGCCCGCCATGATAAACCCGAAGAAAATTCAGCAGCGGGGCATTGAGCCCGTCTACCGCGCCATGCCGGGGCTGCCGGGAAAGACTTTTTCAAGTCTGGTGCGCCAGGCGCTGGACAGCACCACTGAGGAAGAAGCGGAGACGCTGCCGGCCTGGTTTTGTGAGCGCTGGCAGCTGTGCGGCAAGCGTTTTGCCTGGGAGCAGGCCCACTTCCCCACAAGTCAGCCGCTTCTTAGCGAAGCTAAGCGCCGCCTGGCCTTTGAAAACCTGCTTTTGTATCAGACGGCGCTTCTCTCGGTGGGCCAGCGGGGGCGGGCAGGGCTGCCCTTTAAAAGCCAGGAAGAAGCGCTCAACCGTTACTGGGAGGCATTGCCCTTTGCGCCCACTGAGGGCCAGCGGGCGGCCCTTCAGGACGTTTTTGACGATTTGAACAGCGGCTATGCCATGGGCAGGCTGCTTCAGGGGGATGTGGGCAGCGGGAAGACCGCGGTGGCTTTTGGCGCGGCCTGGCTGGCGGCGTGCAGCGGCTATCAATGCGCCCTGATGGCGCCTACGGAAATCCTGGCCCGGCAGCATACGGCCAGCGCCGCGAAGCTGTTGGCGCCCCTTGGTGTCACCGCGGGCCTTCTGACCGGCTCTTTAGGCATAAGAGAGCGCCGGGAGGCGCTTGGCCGCATCGAGGACGGCAGCTGGCAGCTGGTCATTGGCACCCAGGCCTTAATCAGCCAGGGGGTGCGCTTTAAAAACCTGGGCCTTGTGATAACAGACGAGCAGCATCGCTTTGGCGTCAGGCAGCGCCAGACCCTGGCTGAAAAGCCGGGTGATGGCGCCCAGGCCCATATGCTGGCCCTGTCCGCCACGCCCATTCCCCGCTCCCTGGCGCTGGTCTTGTACGGGGATCTGGAGGTGTCCCTGATCCAGGAAAAACCCCCGGGCCGTCTGCCGGTAAAGACCCGCATCGTGCCGGAGGGGAAGCGGGACGATCTGTTTGATTATATCCTGGCCTCCGCCAAACGGGGGGAACAATGTTTTTATGTTTGCCCTCTTGTGGAAGAGGATGAGGAGCAAAGCGCCAAAAGCGTGAAGGAAACCTATCAATACCTTAAGAAAGGGCCCCTAAAGGCCCTGAGGGTGGGCATCGTCTATGGCCAGCAGGAGGATGCCCAAAAGGCCCAGGCCATCAGCCTTTTTTCTGCGGGGGAGCTGGATGTGCTGGTGGCCTCCTCCGTGATTGAAGTGGGGGTGGATGTGCCGGGGGCCACCCTGATGGTCATTGAGGACGCGGAGCGTTTCGGCTTAGCACAGCTGCATCAGCTTCGCGGCCGGGTGGGCCGGGGGAAGAAAGAAAGCTGGTGCTTTCTGCTGGGCCAGCCCAATGACCGGCTTGAGGTGATGACCCAGAGCGACGACGGCTTTTTTATCGCCCAGAAGGACCTGGAGCAAAGAGGGCCCGGGCAGTTTTTCGGCACCCTGCAGCACGGACGGGATCTGCCTGATGCCTTTGGCGTGGGGGATATCAGGCTGCTGGAGGAGACCACCCGGTGCCTTAAATCCCTGGTTCAGGACCCGGAAAAAAAGGCTTTCCTTCGGGACCTGACCCTGCTTTCCCGGGAGGCTTTTGGCCACGTGTTTGCCTCTGGCCGCCACTGAATCAGCAATTGACAAGGGCGCTTTGGGGGTGTACACTGCTTTTAATCCTGA
>DAISYX010000170.1:0-2881 GCA_036825095.1 Clostridia bacterium
GGAGGACAAGGTCTGCGTCTGTGAGCTTCAGCCCACGGCCCAGGCGGCCTGAAGTTAAAGGAAAAAGCAATATAGGGGGGCGGCGGAAAACCGCGGCCCCCTTTTCCATGCCCTTTTATGAGCCGGTGGACTTGTAGCGGCTTAGGCCAAAGCGCCAGAGCAGCCAGGCCGGCCCCGCGAACAGAAGCGCCAGAAGGGGGGAGAGCATATAAAAGGGGCTGGTCTCCCGCCCCAGGAGATAGAGCAGCGGGTAGTACTGCACCAGCGCCAGGGGCACAAACCAGGTCAGCAGCCTTAAGGCCTCCTTGCCATAGATCGAGAAAGGATAGCGGCCAAACTCCCGCCCGCCGTCTGTGAAGATGTTCATAAATTCCAGCCCTTCCAGGGTAAAAAAGCTGAAGGCCGCGTACACCACAAACAGGCAGAAAAACAGCAGGCAGCCGCAGAGGATCATCAGCACCAGCGTCAGCACCCTGTCCGGCCCCCAGAGCACCCCTGCCCGGGGCAGGGCATAAATCAGCACCGCCACCGCCTGCACCAGCCGGCCGATGCGGGTCAATTCCATCTGGGAGGCCATCACCTGAAACACAAGCCCCCGGGGTCGCACCAAGGCCCGGTCAAACTCCCCATTTGCGATCATTCGGGGGAAGAGGTCAAAGCCCCGCCCAAAGCACTCCGCCAAAGAGAAGGCCATCAGCATCACCGCAAAGCACAAAAGCACCTGGGGCAGGGTGAAGCCCGCCACGCTGTGAAAGCGTGTCATCATAAACCAAAGCCCCAACAGCGTGGTGAAGGAGACCAGAATCTGCCCCAGCACCGTGAGGGCAAAGGACATCTTGTACTGCATCTGCGCCTTTAAGTGCAGCGCCAGGTATTTAAAATATAATGTCATCCTCAGCCCCCCTGCACCACCACGCGGCCCAGGGCCCGTTTCATCAGGGCCCGCCCCCAAATTATCAAAGCCAGCGCCCAGAAGGCCTGAAGGCCAAGGCCCAGGAGGGCATCAGCGCCCGTGATGTGGCCGATGTAGATACGCAGGGGCATGTTCTGCATGGCGGCAAAGGGCAGAAGCTCCGCCACCTGGCGAAAGCCAGCCGGGAAGAAGGGCAGGGGAACCGTGCCCCCGGCCAGAAAATCCGCCGCCACCGCCGCCATGATCCGCACCCCCACCGGGGAGAGGGTGTGGAAGGCGGAGATATAGATCAGCATGGAAAAGCTGACCACCACCACAAGGGAAAGCCCCATGGACAGGAAAAACAGCCCCAGCTGCGCGAGGCTTTCGGGCGCCTTAAGGCCAAAAGGGCCGGGCAGCATACAGGCGATGATCAGCACCGGAAAGCAGCGCAGCACCGCCCGGGACAGCCGGGAGGCAGCGGATTGGCAAAACCAGCGCCCGTAGAGGTCCGCCGGGCGGGCCAGCTCGTAGGCGATGGCGCCGGAGAGGATGGCGTCAAAAATATCCCGATCAAAAAACCAGGTCATAAACAGGGCCAGAAAGGCCTGCTGCAGCCAGATGTAGGAGACGGTCTGGGACAGGCTCATGGGGAAAGCGGCCGGGTTTGCCCGGTGAAAGGCCATGAAGGCCAGTATCTCCATAAAACCCCAGGCGAACTGGGTGGCAAGCCCCGCCAGCGCGGCCGCGCGGTACTGGAGGCCGCCTGTGAACTTCATCCGGAAGATCGCGGCATAGGCCCTCATATGCTGTACTCCTGATACAGGGCCGCCACCATCTCCTCCGCGCTGGGGGAGGCCGTGGCCAGGTCTATAAGCTCCACCTGGGGGATGATATGGGCCAGGGCCTGGGCGGTGCTTAAGCGCTTCTGGTCCAGCCGCACCACCAGACGGCCTTCTTGTGACGATACCAGCTCCATCCCTGGGCACAGGCCGGGCTTTTCCCCCCTGTATTCAAAGGTGAGGATTTTCCGGTCCCCGCTGTGGCGCTTAAGGGCCTCCAGGCCGCCATCCAGCAGGATGCGCCCCCGGCCTATCAGGATAATCCGCTGGGCCAGGGCCTCGATGTCCTGCATGTCGTGGGTGGTGAGGATGACGGTGGTGCCCTCCTGAAGGTTCATGCGCTTGATGAACTGCCGCACCGCCAGCTTGCTCACCGCGTCCAGCCCGATGGTGGGCTCATCCAGAAACAAAAGCCGCGGCCTGTGCAGCAGGGAGGCCGCCAGCTCGCAGCGCATCCGCTGCCCCAGGCTCAGGCTGCGGGCGGGGGTCATCAGGATTTCCTCAAGCCCTAAAAGCGCCACCAGTTCATCCCGGGTGGCTTGATACAGGGCCTTGTCCACCCGGTAAATATCCCGGATCAATTCGAAGCTGTCATCCACCGGCACATCCCACCACAGCTGGCTGCGCTGGCCAAAGACCACCCCGATGTCCCTGACATGGGCCAGGCGCTCCTTCCAGGGCACCCGGCCCATGATCTCACATGTTCCGCTGTCCGGCGTCAGGATGCCGCAGAGCACCTTGATGGTGGTGCTTTTACCCGCGCCGTTGGGGCCGATGTAGCCCACCATCTCCCCGCCCGCGATATCAAAAGAGATGTCCTTAAGCGCCTGCACCCTCTCCTGCTCCCGGCTGAACAGGGCCTTCACCGCCCGTGAAAGGCCCGCCTTGCGCCTGGCCACGCGAAAGCTTTTGTTGATGCCCCTAACCCGTATCAAGGCCCCACCTCCTGATTTTTCTGTCGCTGTCTTTATAAAAACGGATGCAAAAACCCGCCAGACAGGAACCGGGGGCCCCTGCCTCGCGTTTCATGGGAGGAGGTGATTATAGCAGGGTGAGGGGGCTTTGGGCAATGAAAAGCGATGAGAGAAACCGGGCAGCGCTACTCGCTGATCCAGTCCGCCTGGATGGCGGTGGCGCTGATGGTCAC
>DAISYX010000171.1:0-2874 GCA_036825095.1 Clostridia bacterium
AGCTTTTGGTGCTGGATGACAGGCCCCAGCGCCACGCCCGGATGCTGGAGCTGGGACTGACGCCGGAGGACTGATATGATCGCTGAGGCGGTACTGGCGGGCATATGCCGGCAGCAGATCCAGGCAAACAAGGGCGCGCAGGCACAGTGAAAGCAAGTGTTTCATGGCTGTTCCTTTCCAGAAACCGGGACTGCCGTATTTCGTGGCAGCCCCGGGGCTTGGCTGTCATTTGGCTTCTTCAAAAGGGATGAGAATATAGTCCATATCGTTCACGCCAAAGCGCAGGGGATCGGGGTAGGTTTCCGTGGTCATAAACTCGTGGGAAAGAACGATTTTCACCGGCTTTTCCGGGTTGATGATGGTGCCTTTGAAATCGTTCTCCGGGCTGCGGTGGGCCACATTGCCGTCCTCCCGGGCGTAGCCTGCCCCTTGGGAATCAATCCAGGCCAGGGCCAGGTTGCCGTCTTTGTCGGCCAGCTTGGGGTTGACCAGCCAATCCCCCAGAATCTGGTTGCAGGTTTCAATGGGGATGCCGGCGTCCACGGTGATCTCAGCCGCTACATACACTCTGAGGGGGGTGATGAGCGTTTCGGTCACCTGAATGCTGTAGTCATGGATGCGTTTGGCTTCAGGCAGTTTCAGCCGTTTCACCCCAGGGAGGTTTGTTGAGGGCAGCTGGAAAGTGAGGTATTCCGGCTTTTCCCCGTAGGCAATCATCAGTTTCACCGTGAAGGGGTCGGCCAGCTGGGCGCCGCTCAGGTCAAACTGCACCCAGGAGAGGACTTCGCCAGGGTTTTCTCCGCTCAGGGAGCCGGTGGGGCCCAGGGGATCAAAGCTCTGGCCGTCCGCTTCCGCATTATCCATAGTTTCCCAGGGTACGCCGTCGGCCCTGGCAGCCTCCAGGAACTGCTTCACCGGCCCTTCCGGGACGCCGTAGGTGTCGTTGCTGTTTTCATCCTTGACGATCATCAGCTCTTCCATGCGGGTGGGTTTATCCGCCAGGGGCTTGTCCACGCCCTTGGCCTGAACAGAATAGACCACCCTTAGGAATTTGCCGTCATAGGCGGCTTCCTTGATGGCGACCTTGGTGTGCGCCAGCTCTTTTTCGGCCAGGTCTTTTTTCACCATCTGGGCGGCCTCGGGCCTGGCCACGCCGAATTTATCCATCACGGTCTTGCTCATCACATCAAGTAAGCCAAATCCGTTGGTCAGGGCGAAGGCGGTGGCCAGGCCCACCAGCAGGATGATGAGGGCCAGCGCCAGGCCTAAGGATAATTTCTTTTTCATCTTGGGTTCTCCTTCTTCTTTGATGGCGGCCAGCACCCGGTGTTTGTGGCTGGCGCCCATAACAAGCCCGGACAGGCGGACGTCAAGGGATTGGTCAATGGGTTTATTCATCGCGATACCACCTTTCCAGGCTTTTTTCCAGCTTGTCCCGCGCCCGGATCAGGCGCGTGGTGACGGTGGACAGGGGGAGTGACAGGGCCTGGGCGATTTCCCGCACGGTTAAGCCCTGGTAGTAATGCATCAGGATGGCCTCCCGGGAGGCCGGGGGAAGGGCCATGACGGCCCGGGTCACCGTGTCGTCATAGGGTTCAAAGGGGGCCGAGGCCTCAGGCAGTTCCTCCGCCGGCACCCGCCTGTCGATCAGCCGGTGCCAGGGCTTGCGCTTCAGGCTCCGGCAGCAGTTGATGGCGATGGCGGTCAGCCAGGTGACCTCGCTGCTCTCCTGGCGGAAGGCGGCATAGCCGCGCCAGGCCTTCAGGAAGGTGTCCTGCACAGCGTCTTCCGCCAGCTGCCGGTCGCCCAGCTGGAGGTAGCAAAGCCGAAGCAGCCGGCTGCCGTGCGCGTCCATCATGCGCTGGATGGCCTGCTCGGGGTTGTTGTCCGGTACCTGACAATCATCCATGCTGCTGCCTCCTTTCACCCCATTAGACGCAGGGCGGGCGGGAAATAACGCAGGGTGTGATTATTTTCTGATGCCATTGTATCCCATCCGGCAACACATCAAAACAAAGAAACAAAGATAGTTGCATAATCATGGAATCCGTGATACTTTGATTATACGCGGACACACAACAGGCGCGCGGAAAAAGGAGGAGAACATGCAGACTGTGCCAAGGCGGGAGGGGGCAAAGAAGCGCATCGCCGTGTCGGGCAAGCGCCAGATCACCATTCCCATTGAGTATTACAGCCAGTTGGGCATCGGGGACGAGGTGGAGTGCTTTATCAAGGACGGGGCAATCGTCATCCGCCCGGCGCCGGCGGAAACGGATGGCGCTTTCGCCGAGGAGATCCTGGCGGACCTGATTGCCAAAGGCTATGAGAGGGAGACGCTGATGGCGGAATTCCGCAGAATGAACCGCGCCATCCGCCCGGCCGTTCACCGCCTGATAGAAGAAGCGGAGGCCGCTGCCCGGGGAGAAGCGCCCAGCGAGACCCTGGATGAAGTGTTTGGCGGGGAGCGCGGGGATGTATGTGCTGCGCTTTCTGCCTGCCGCGTCAAAATATCTGAGGAAAATCAAAGATAAAAAGCTGAAGGCCGCCTTTCGGGAATCCCTTTTAGCCATCGCCAGGGACCCTTACGCCGGGCACGAGAAGAAGGGCGACCTGGCAGGGGTGTACGGCTGGGATTTGTTCTATGCCCGCACCAACTATGAGATCGCCTACCTGATCCATGAGGAAGAGGGCCGGATCGTTGTGGTGATGCTGGCGGGCACGCGGGAGAACTTCTATGAGCAGCTAAAACGCTATATCAAAGAATAGTCATTTTTCCGGTGTTTTTTAACGCTTTCTGTGCTATGATGGCTGTCGATTTACCGGGGAGGTTTTGTTTTGGACGAAATGGTTCTGCAGCGCCTGGAGGCGCTTCTT
>DAISYX010000172.1:0-2818 GCA_036825095.1 Clostridia bacterium
AAGCCGCAGCCTGCCGCTTCCGGAGGCGGTGGGGCAGGTCTGCTGTGAAAGCCTGATGACCTACCCGCCGGGCATCCCCCTTTTGGCGCCGGGGGAGCGGATCACCCAGGAAATCGTTGATTTTATCAACTCCTCACGCCAGCGGGGCTGCGTTATCACCGGCACCCAGGACATCACTTCCCGGCACATCAAGGTGCTGGAGCAGTAGGAGGCGTCATGGCATTTTGGTTTTCTGAAAGCCACACGGACAAGGTGAAGCTGGAGATCATGGTGGATGAACAGCTTTATTCCCAAAAGAGCGATTATCAAAAGATCGACATCTTCCAAAGCCTGGAGTTTGGCCGCATCCTGACGCTGGATGATGTGATTACGGTGACGGAGAAGGACGAGTTCATCTACCATGAGATGATTGTTCATCCTGCCATGGCGGTGCACCCGGAGGTGCGGCGCGTGCTGGTGGTGGGCGCGGGGGACGGCGGCGCCCTTCGGGAGTTAAGCCGTTATGAGGACATTGAATCCATTGATTTGGTGGATATTGACGGCATGCTGGTGGAAGCCTGCAAAACCTTTTTGCCCTCTACCGCCGTGGGGTATCAGGACCCCCGGGTCACCGTGCACATCCAGGACGGGCTGAAGTTCATCAGGCGGCTGTCCGATGTCTATGACCTGATCATCGTGGACTCCACCGACCCCTTTGGCCCGGGAGAGGTGCTGTTTACCAAGGAGTTCTACGGCAACTGCTACAAAGCCCTCCGGGACAACGGCATCATGATCAACCAGCATGAAAGCCCCTTTTACAGCTATGAGGCCACCGCCATGAAGCGCGCCCACAGGCGCATTAAGGAGAGCTTTCCCATCCATTCCGTCTATCAGGCCCATATCCCCAGCTACCCTTCCGGCCACTGGCTGTTTGGCTTTGCCAGCATCACCTATCACCCGCTTTCAGATTTGAACGCGGAGCGCTGGAACAATCGGGGCATCAAAACCCGCTACTACAACACAGACCTGCACAGAGGCGCCTTTTACCTGCCCAACTACGTCAAAGAGATGCTGGGGGAATAGGCCGGGCCTTTTAATCATGGGAATATCACAGCCGGGTGATCGTACAGAATCATCCGGCTGTGAGTGTTTTTATCTATCTGTTTTGAAGAACGGTTTATTTCAGACTGTCTGCTATTTCAATCAGCGCGTTTTTATCCAGGACGTTGGATTTAAGATGGTAAACAGTGCTGTCATAGTGTTCGGGGCGCGCCTCGGGCTGCTGGAGGCCGCCGGGTATTTCGAGTTCATACCAGGAATAAGCGGCAATTTGGGGCAGGCCGGTTTTCCGGAAGTGAAGATGGTGAGCGTTTTGTGAAAGGTCGTCCGGATTGTGGATATACAAGGCTTCAGTCATGCCATTGACGGCCACTGGCTCATGGGCACCCTCGGCGCTGGTGTTGAAGGCATACTGCGCGCTGCCCGCATCCAGGTAGCCGGTAAGGCGCAACTGGTTGCCCAAAGCATCCGCAAAAACAAGGTTCATGCTTTCGATGTCTCTATGGTAGCCGCCGGTCACCAGGAATTTTTTGAGCCGGATGCCCTCCTCCACCTCTTCTTCCCCCAGGAACTGGATGCCGTTATCTTTAATATTTTCAGATAGATAGTAGCCCAAGTTGCCGGATTGGAAGGCATAGCCTTCCGGAATTGCCTCTGGGAACATCAGGCCGGTGCCGGATTCACGGATCAGCGCCGCCATTT
Organism: Clostridia bacterium; assembly: GCA_036825095.1. Taxonomy (GTDB): domain Bacteria; phylum Bacillota; class Clostridia; order Christensenellales; family Aristaeellaceae; genus UBA6115. The sequence continues at coordinate 1,741 of DAISYX010000172.1, forward strand.
CTGAGGGATCGGTAAATTGCTTGGCTAAACTGCTGAAGATTTGGGTTTTCTCCCAGATTTCCGCAACCCACACCTCTCCTTCCGGCGTGTTTGCTATAATCTCCCTTGCTTTTTGCGCCCGTGATTGAATGGTTTCAAGGTCGGTTTCTGTAACGGCCAGCTCCGGCATATCATCAGAAACCTTTTTGCCAAACCAGTCGATCAGCCCGCTCTCGTTTAAGGCAAAAGCGGACACGCCAAGAACTGCCACAATCGTCAAAGCCAGTGCCAGGACGCGCCGGGGAATCAAACGGGGGCGGGCAGAGGTTTCCTCGGCCCTAAGGCGAATGCTGCGCAACATCCTTTCCTTATCCTTAGGAGAAGGGGTCAGGCTGTCCCAGGCATCGAACAATTCTTTATTCCTCATGGTCTTCCTCCAATAGTCTGTCTTTCAGCAGCGCCCGGGCCTCCTTCAGGTGGTTGCGGATGGTGGAGGCCGGACGGCGCAGCAGGGCGGCAATCTGCCGGGTGGGGTAGCCCTCGTAGTAGTAAAGATAGAGGGCGGATTTATAGCGGTCGGGCAGAGCCAGCAGCGCTTTGAGCGTTTCGTCCGGGGGCGTTTCCTCCGCCTCAAGGGGCAGGGAGGCGATATCCGCCATCCGGCGCTGGGGATTTTTGAGGAGGTTTTTGCAGACATTGCCGGCGGTGACGATAAGCCAGGCTTTTTCATGCGTCTCATCTTCAAAGGATTTGCCGGAGGCCATCAGCTTGAGAAAAGCAGTCTGCACCGCGTCCTCAGCGTCCCATTTGTTTTTCATGTAGGAGTAACACAGGCGGTACACCATATCCGCATGGCGCAAATAGATCGCCTCCAGGTCTTTGTCCGCGCGCGACAAAGGTTGTTTCATCCTTTCACCGCCTTTCACCCTGAATACAATTCAGACGCTTAAAATGTCGGACGCTCACAAAAAAAGGCCCGTCGTCATCGAAAGGCCCTTGGAAGAAGCGTTGTGCTAACTAAAATTTCCCGCCCCGGCCGCGCGATGATTACTCCGCAATCAGACCGGCAGCTTCGCACTGCTCAAGGGTCATGCTGGCC
>DAISYX010000173.1:0-192 GCA_036825095.1 Clostridia bacterium
GCCGATGGTACTTGGCTGGAAACGGCCCGGAAGAGTAGGTCGCCGCCGGTTCCCAACGGCTGCGGTGGAGCAGTCCCCGCAGTCATCTTTTCCTCAGTAGCTCAATGGTAGAGCACTCGGCTGTTAACCGAGTTGTTGTAGGTTCGAGCCCTACCTGGGGAGCCACGTCGTCGCGGACTACACTTAGTTCGC
>DAISYX010000173.1:292-2797 GCA_036825095.1 Clostridia bacterium
GGCGGCTTTTTTCAAAAGCCCCCTCTCACACGTTTCGTCGCTCCTCCTTTCCCGCCAAAGTCTGCGGGTTTTGGCGGGGTGAAGACGGGGGCCACGTCGTCGCGGACTGTACTTAGTTCGCGGCGGCTTTTTTCAAAAGCCCCCTCTCACACGTTTCGTCGCTCCTCCTTTCCCGCTAAAGCCTGCGGGCTTTTACGGGGCGAAGACTGGAGTTGCATTGTTGCGGACTGCACTTGGTTCGCGGCGGCTTTTTTTAAAAGCCCCCTCTCACACTTTTCGTCGCTCCTCCTTTCCTGCCAAAGCCTGCGGGCTTTGATGGGGTGGGGACGGGAGGCAGGCCGTTGCGGACTACACTTAGTTCGCGGCGGCTTTTTTCAAAATCCCCCTTCACGCGTTTCGTCATTCTTCCTTTCCCGCCAAAGCCTGCGGGCTTTGACGGGGTGGGGACGGCAGTCAGACCAGGAACTACATTTAGTATGCAAAAACCTTATTTAAAAGCCTCTCACATATTTTATCGTTCTTTTTATCCCAAAAAACCTCTGGCTTTTAGCGGAGCGATGAAGAAAATCAGGCAGCCGGGAATTTCATTTGATTCACGGATTTTTTGATTTGATGGGATGGACGGCAGGAAAACAACTTGTTTATCCGTTTAGTGAATAGAAAGGCGGGGAGGATTAGGATGCGGAGCTGGAAGAGATGGATGCTGTTGATGGCGCTGGTGCTGGGCCTGTCTGCCGCTTTGACCCAGGGGGTCTATGCGGCCCAGGGGGTTTTGCCGGAGTGCTACCGGTATTTGCTCCATGGGGCCGCTTTTGCCTACCATGACGAGGTTTTTGAGGTTTATTCGGAGCCGGTGGCAGGGGCCTCCGCTGCGGGCACCCTGCGCCCGGGCCAGCATATTCATGTGGAGACGATAAACCGGAATAATGGCTGGGCCTATATTTATTTTTACGAAAACGATATCCAGGAGGGCTGGAACTTTGAGGAGGATTGCCTCAAGGGCTGGATCAGCCTGAGCCAGGCGGTGAATTGGGACGCGAAAAACGCTTATGCCGTGTATAACCCCAAGGCCGGGGACCGGCTGAACCTGCGCTCCGGGCCTTTCGCCAGCACACCGGCCCTGGGCAAGTATTACAGCGGCGCCATCGCCCTGGCCCTTGAGGCACCGGCCAAAGGCTTTGTGAAGGTGCGCATCGGCCACATGGAAGGCTATATGGACAGCAGATACCTGATCCCGGGGCTTGTCTGCCCCGCGCCGGAGCTGCCCCTCTTAAGGGTGAATCCTGATGTTTCCGGGGGCATGGTGATGCGCAAGCTGCCCCAGAATGGTTCCGAGGTGATCAAAACCGTGGTCCAGGGGGATGTGGTGAGCGCGCTGGCTGTGCGCGGCGATGGCTGGGTGCAGGTGATGTATGAGGGAGAGACCGGCTACGCCAAAGGGAACCAGATGAACCCGCGGCTGGATTACCAGCTGGAGACCGGGGCCCTTGCCGGTCAGGATCTGATGGTGTCAAACCCCAGGCCCAGCGAGCGGCTGAACTTGCGTGAGGAGCCTTCCAAACAGGCAAAATCCCTCGGGAAATTCTATAGCGGCACGCCGGTCAAGGCGCACAAAACAAGCGGGAGTTGGTCCTATGTCACCATTGGGGCCCAGTCCGGCTGGGTGGACAGCGCTTTTTTGAAAAGCCCGGATTTGGCCCTGCGGGCGGCTGTACGGGTACAGACCCACGCAAACGTCACCTTCACCCAGCTGCCAAGCCGTCAGAGCCTTAGCACCACCGGCTTTCCCGCCGGGATCGTGATTGAGATTTATGGGGATCTGGAAGGAGAATGGCACTATGCCCTATATGGAGAGGACTGGGGCTATATCCATGAGGAGGACATAGAGCGGGATTTGAATAAGGACCTGGCCCCGGAAAACGGCGCGGCGGGCTAAGCGCCTGACGGCGGCCTCCCTGAACAGAAAAAGCGCTCCCATGATACCGGCCAGATCATCCGCTGTTTATGCGGCCTTTTTTGAAACCCCCTGCGCGAGTGGGTACAATGCGAATAAGCGGAAGGTGAGGTTTGTTAAACGGCCTTGTTTCGCGTTGTGTTGTTGTATGTTCAGACGGGACAAATAAATAACCAGGGATAAGGAGGGAAAGGGATGTACAATTTGCTGGTTGGGGGCGCCGCGGGGCAGGGCGTGGAATCCGCGGTGTCGGCGCTGGAGTATTTCTTCAAGCAGGCAGGCAGCCAGGTATTTACCATGCGGGATCTGATGTCCCGTATCCGGGGCGGCCACAATTTTTCGCGCATCCGCTTTGGCGCCCAGGTGCCAAAGGGCCACAGTGAGCGCCTGGACGGCATCATCGCGCTCAATGAGGAGACGGTGGCGCTTCACCGGGAGGCCTTAAGCTCAGAGGGCTTTATTCTCATGGACAGCGCCATCAAGGGGGAGGACCCCCGGATCATCCGGCTTGACATGGCCCAGATCGCCAAAACCCTGGGCAACGCCCGGGC
>DAISYX010000174.1:0-2771 GCA_036825095.1 Clostridia bacterium
GCGATGGCTGAGGAGGAGCCGGTGCTCAACGTGTTCTCCTGGGCCACCTACATCGATGACAACACCATCGCCAGATTCACCCAGGAGACGGGCATCAGGGTCAACTACTCCACCTTCCTCACCAACGAGGAGATGCTTATCAAGATGCAAAGCCCGGACAACGGCTTTGACGTGATCCTGGCCAGCGACTACGCGCTGAACATGCTGCGCAAGGACGGGAAGCTGATGGCGCTGGACAAGGATCTTTTGCCCAATTACGCTAACCTGGACCCCGCCTTCCTGTCCAAGTACTATGACGAAAACAACGAGTACACCGTGCCCTACACCGCGGGCACGCCGCTGATCGTCTATAACCCCGCCTTTGTGGACATTGAAATCACCGGCTATGAAAGCCTGTGGGACCCGGCGCTTAAGGATTCCATCGTGGTGATTGACGACGCCCGCAACATCATCGGCATCACGCTGAAAACCCTGGGCTATTCCTTCAACACCACGGACGAGTCCCAGCTTCAGGAGGCCCGGGAGAAACTGGCCCTCCTGCGCCCCAACATCCGCGCCTTTAACTACGACACCCCGCACAACGACCTGATCTCTGGGGACGCCATTGTGGGCTATATGTTCACGCCCTTTGTGCTGCTTGCCATGGACGGCAACCCGGAGCTTGAGGTGGTCTACCCCCAGGAGGGCATGGGCTTTGGCATTGACTCCCTGGTGATTTCAGCCGACGCGCCCCACCCCGCCAACGCCCACAAGCTGCTAAACTTCCTGTTGGACGCGGAAGTAGCGGGCAACACCGCCGCCATGCAGTACTACCTCTCCCCCGTGGAGGCGGCCTATCCCTTCATCCCGGAATATTTAAGGGACAACCCCGCCATCAACATCCCGGAAGAAATTCTGGGGGAAACCGAGTTCATCATGGACCTGGGCGAATACGAGAGCCGCTATCAGGAAATCTGGGCGGAGTTCAAGCTGCTGAACTAAGCGGGTTTGGGCCTATTTTAGCAGGATTTTAAAAGCAAAGGGGCTGTCGCAAAAAAAGATTGCGGCAGCTCCTTTTTAATATTTTTTCATTCTGCCAGGCCGGGTATAATCTGGTCGTAATTTTTTTCAGCATTAATGGGGGGAAATACTGTATGATTATCACTACCACCGGTTCAGTGGAAGGCCGCCAGATTGCTGAGTACCGAGGCATCGTCTTTGGTGAGGTGATCTCCGGCATCAACTTTTTGAAGGACATCGGCGCCAGCCTGCGCAACATCTTAGGCGGGCGCTCACAGGGTTATGAGGAGGAGCTGCTCGCCGCGCGCAGCCAGGCTCTGGAGGAAATGGAGCAGCGCGCCCGCGAAATGGGCTGTGATGCCGTGGTGGGCGTGAAGATGGATTATGAGGTGCTGGGCGCGGACAACGGCATGCTGATGGTGACCTGCTCGGGCACCGCGGTCAAGCTGCGTTAATCAAGGAGGAGAAACCGATGGACAGACCGGACATCAAAATCGGCGCGGTCACCTTAGACTGCGCGCCCCACCAGGTGAAAGCCATGGTGGCATTTTACAGCAAGCTGCTGGGTTACACCGCTCATCATGTTGACGGGCCCTTTCCTTATCTGGAAGGCGACGGTGTGAGCATCACCCTGCAGCCGGAGGAAGGCTATTCCCCGCCGGACTGGCCGGACGGGCCTGCCGGCCAGCAGGCGCACATCGACCTGGCGGTAAAGAGCATTCCGGAGGCCAGGGAATACGCCCTGTCCATCGGCGCTGTTGATTCGCCGGCTCAGTTTGGCGATAACTGGCACATTATGCTGGACCCGGCGGGGCACCCCTTCTGCCTGTGCCAGGATAGCTGATACCACATTCAATCAAAAAGGCCTGGCTGGGCCGGCCTTTCCCGTTTTTCGCTCGCCCTTAAGCATGGCCATGGCAGCGGCATTCTTCAGTTTTCCGCCGCTTCCAGTGGCGCTTGCTTCGCGGGCATTTTTATAGGAAATGATGATATGGCGTGGCGCGAATAACCGGGCGGACACGATCAGCAGGACAGACAGGGCCTTTATCTCTGGCCCTTGTCAAAAAAACAGGGCTTCCGCCTGGCCGGGTATGTCCGGCCGCAGCGGAAGCCCCCTCGTCGCCAGGCAAGCCCGGCGTTTTAAGCAGGGTTCACTTGGCGTTCTTCACCATGCCCCAGAAGGTGTCATAAAGCACCTTCACGTCCTGGTTGTCGTGGAAAAACTCGCAGCTGTCAATCGTCTCCTGGCTGGGGTTCAGGTTGGGGTTTGAGGTGTAATCCTCTCCCATCAGATCGATGGCGGCTTGGTTGGGCGTGGAATACTCGATGTACTCAACGTTCATCTGGGCGATGTCCGGCCGGGCCAGGAAATTGATGAAGGCATAGGCGTTTTCAACATTCTTGGCCTCTTTGGGGACCACCATGCCGTCCACCCAGACGTTGCTGCCCTCCTTGGGCACCACATAGGCCAGGTCCGGGTTCAGGTTGATGGCGTACTGGGCGTCCCCTGACCACATCACCGCCAGGATGCCCTCTCCGGCCACCATTTTGTCCTTGGTCTCGTCCACCTGGTAGGCCTTGACGATGCCGTCCTCCTTCTGCTTGATCAGAAGGTCGGCCGCGGCCTTGATCTCCTCCGGGTTTTTGGAGTTGACGGAATAGCCCAGGTATTTCAGCGCCACCCCCAGGGTGTCCCGTGGAGAATCCAGCATGAAAACCTCGCCCTTGTAGGTATCCTCAAACAGCGCGCCCCAGGAATCAATCGGGGCCTC
>DAISYX010000175.1:0-2729 GCA_036825095.1 Clostridia bacterium
CTGCAGCTGGCTGCGGGTTGATAGCGTGAGGTCGATGTTATTCAGGGGACACTATCATAATGGGTTTCTGCTTGCTGGTTGATGGTGAGAAGGCTTAAAGACAGAACGATCAGCAGGACGAAGAGACCTTTTTGATCCACAAACAGGCGCCTGGCCTCCAAAAGCGCCAGGCTAAAAGGCTGTCTGACCCTGAAAGCTGCCGGAAACCTTTTGATTCTTTCGGGTGTTTCCGCTTTTTCAAGGCGCAGGGCAAGCCGCGCCAGCCCATGGCATGCCAGGGTGAAAAGCAGGGAAATCAGCAGGCTGGCCTGAAACCAGGGCACGGGCCTGCCTGACACGCGCAGAAAGGAGCTGCCCTGATGCTGCTTCACAACATCCAGAAGTCCAAACAGATTCATGTATTTCAAGGCCTGCCACCTGCTGTGGTCTGGGATATAGACCCAAAGCAAAAAGCTTCCGGCAAGCGTCAAAAGGAATAAGGCATACTGAAAAACGGTGTTTTTGGACATGGAGATAATCAGGGAGCACAGCGCAGCAATCAGCAGGGCGGTAAAGCCCTTGAGCAGAATCATGCGCAGCAGAAAACCGCCCACCGACAGCTTTACGTCAGCCAGGTTATAAAGCGGCAGGGACTGCAAGGGGCGCTGGAGCCTGCCAAGGCCAAAGGCAAGCGCCGCATAGCCAAAAGCCAGGCCCCAGAGCACCAGGGCGAAAATCAGGGCAAGCAACATCACCAGCAGCAAACGGGCCTGAAAGACCGCGCCTTTGCTCTTGGCCTGGGTGTGGATCAAAGGGCCCATGCCCAGCTCCCGGTCTGCGCCTAAAACGAGGGCGGCCAGAACAAAAACCGCCATGATAAGCAGGTAATCGCTGAATTGAAGAGAGGACAGCACATGGATGCCCTTCTCCGGGCCAAGCTCCGGCTGAATGCCGGCCAATTGCTGATAATTGGCCTTTTGCTGCCTGAGCGAGACAGCCGCATAGGAGTCGCTCCGGGCATACAGCGGCAGGATGAGTTTTTTATCGATCTCTGAAATGCGGTTCCGAATGGTTTCATTAAACTGCAAAACCCGGCGCAGCTGCCGCTGCATGGGCAGCACCACCTCAAAAAAGCGCTCATAGGAAGCCTGGTCAATGAAGCCGATCTGCGGATCAAGTCCGGCCGCTTGATCAAGGAGCGCCTTCTCTTCCGCCTCGTAGGCATCCAGCAGGGCGGGCAGCCGCTGCCCCTTCATCGCCTCAGCCAGGGCCTGCCTGTACAGCGCGCTGTTCTCTTCATGGGGCAGCCGCCCCGCCTGGAGCACCAGGACGATTTGCAGAAGCAAAACCCCGGCCACCAGGATACGGAAGGCCCGCTGACAGGAGAGCTTGCGCCACTCCGCCGCCAGCAGACGTCTCACAGCAAACTCCCTTGCTTACCATACAGGTAGAGGTAAACATCCGTCAAGGTTGGCTCTGCCGGGGCAAAGGCCTGATCCTCCGGTGCTGGCGGCGCGTCAAAATCCCCGCAGACCCTGACAGCGATGCTGCCTTTTGCGGTTTCCTGAAGGTGGGTGACATTGTACCGGTGTATCAGCGCGGGCAGGCTTTGATGCCTGACCTCCCCCTGGAAGACCTTCCCCTGGTGGGCGGAAAGGATGTCCATGGGGCTTCCGGATAAAATCAACTGGCCGGATTTGATGAACAAAACCTGCTTGGCGATGCACTCGATGTCCGACACCACATGGGTGGCGATCAGCACCGTTTTATTAATCGAGATATGGCTGATGAAGTTGCGCACCCGCACCCGCTCCAGGGGGTCAAGACCGGCGGTGGGTTCATCCAGAATCATTAGCCGGGGGTCTCCCAACAAGGCCTGGCTGATAAGAACCCGCTGTTTCATCCCGCCGCTTAAGGCGGCAATCCGGGTGGATCGCAGGGCTGTCAAGCCGGTTTTCTCCATCACTTCCGCCACCTGCGCCTTTGCCTGCGCCCTGTCAAGGTTTTTAAGCACGGCAAAATAATGCAGAAACTGCGCCAGGCTCATCTCCGGGTAGAGCTGTTGCTGCTGGGGCATATAGCCCATGATGGCTTTATAGGCGGGTAAATCTTCCTGAATGGCCCCCCCCTTCCCAGGCAACCTGGCCCGCGTCCGGTATCAGGGTGCCGGTGAGCAATTTGAACAAGGTGGACTTCCCCGCGCCGTTGGGGCCCAGGATGCCATAGACCCCGCTGCCAAAGGAAGCGCTGAAGTTTTGAAGCGCCCTGACCGTCCCCTTCAGGTAGGCTTTGCTCAGGTCATGAACATGCAAAACCCCTGTTTCATTCTGCTGTCCCATCATTTAATTGACCTGGTTGATGTCTTCCACGGCCAGGAAGTTGACCAGGCCCTCCGGGGTGATCAAGTCCAGATACAGGCCTTCATCCTGTGTCAGAAAGAGTTCTCCTGTGGAAGACAGGCAGATAAAGCGCCCATCCATATGCAGATCAACAGGATCGATGGTGAAAATCGGGCTTATTTCCCCGCCCTGGTAAGAAGAGACCTGCAAAGGGGGATGCGCGTGCGGATCGGCCATTTCCAAAAGGCCGCTTTGAAACAAAAAAGCAATTGCAGGCGGAACAATGACGATCTGTTCCCCGTTTGACAGCATGTTCCGGGAAAAGGGCAGCGTTTCATAGCTTGCGCCCTGCTGGCCGTTTGCGTCCGCTGCGTACACCACAACCTCTGACTGCTCTGTATAGCTTTTGGG
>DAISYX010000176.1:0-2688 GCA_036825095.1 Clostridia bacterium
GCGCCGTTTGCAAAAAGGGGGCTGAGATGCTATCATATACGGGTAAACTATTAATAATTATCCGCTGGGTATGCGGCCAATAAAGGAGAAGCCATGAGCTTGGAAAAACGGATTCAGCAGGGGTATGACTACGCTAAAGAGGTATACGCTGCCTGGGGCGTGGATGTGGAGGAGGCGATCGCTCAGGCGGACGCGGTGCCCCTCTCCCTTCACTGCTGGCAGGGGGATGACGTAACCGGCTTTGACGGCACGGGGGATCTGACCGGGGGCATCGCCGCCACCGGCAACTACCCCGGCCGCGCCCGCACACCCCAGGAGCTGATGGCGGATATCCGTCTGGCCAACAGCCTGTTTCCCGGCAAAAAGAAGCTGAACCTGCACGCCAGTTACGCCGTTAAGACAAGCCCGGATAAGGACCGGGACAGCTACACCCTGGAGGACTTTGCCCCCTGGGTGGATTTTGCCCGGGAGCAGGGCGTGGGGATGGACTTCAACCCCACCTATTTCTCCCACCCCATGATGGACGGGGACCTGTCCCTCTCCAGCCCGGATGAAAAAAAGCGCCGCTTCTGGGTGGAGCATGGCAAGCGCTGCCGGGAGATCGCCCTGGGTTTTGCCAGGGAGCTGGGAGAGCCCAGCGTGGTGAACTTCTGGATGCCGGACGGCACCAAGGACAGCTGTGTGAACACCCGGGCCTTCCGGGAGCGGATGACCGCCTCCCTGGACGAGATTTTCCAGGATCGCGCGGGCATGGACCTGGCCCCTTGCGCGCTGGAGAGCAAGCTCTTTGGCATGGGGGTGGAGAGCTTCACCGTGGTGTCCAGCGAATATTCCCTGGGCTACGCCCAAAGCCGGGGCATCATGGCCTGCCTGGATGCGGGGCACTACCACCCAACGGAGGTGATCAGCGCCAAGATCACCGCGGTGCTGGCCTTCATCGACCGGATTCTCCTGCATGTCAGCCGCCCGGTGCGCTGGGACAGCGACCATGTGGTGGCCCTGGACGACGAAACCCAGCGCATCATGGACGAGGTGGTCTGGAACAACTACACCGACAAAGTGGCCGTGGGGCTTGATTTTTTTGACGCCTCCATCAACCGGGTGGCCTGCTGGGCCATCGGCATGCGCAACACCAGAAAGGCGCTTTTGTCCGCCTTCTTGGCGCCCGCAGGCGCCCTTCAGGAGGCGGAGGCCCAGGGGGACAACACCCGCCGCCTGGCCCTGCTGGAGGAGCGGCGCACCCTGCCCCTGGGCGCGGTGTGGAACTACTACTGCCAAACCCGGGGCGTCCTGCCCGACGGCGCCTGGCTTGAGAAGGTCAAGGCCTACGAGAAAACCGTGCTGGCACAGCGGGGATAAGGAGCGGCATGCAAGAAGACAAATACATCCTCCAGATGGAGGGCATCACCAAGATTTTCCCCGGAATCCGGGCGCTTGACGGGGTGCAGCTTGACCTGCGCCCCGGGGAGATCCACGCGCTGATCGGAGAAAACGGCGCGGGCAAGTCCACCCTGATCAAGGTGCTGACCGGCATCCACCAGCCGGACGCGGGCGTCATCCGCCTAAACGGCCTGGAGGTGGTGATGACAGACCCCCTGGTGGCGCGCCGCCACGGCATCGCCGCCATCCACCAGCACCTGGCCACCTACCCGGATTTGAGCGTGGCGGAGAACATCTTCATGGGCAACGAGCAGACCTGGGGCCCCTTGTCCGCCATCAACTGGCGCAAAACCCGGGAGCGGGCGGGCGCCATCATCGCCTCCCTGGGCAGCGACATCGACCCTTCCGCTGAGATGGGCACCCTCTCCGTGGCCCAGCAGCAGATTGTGGAGATCGCCCAGGCCCTCTCCCAGAACGCCCGGGTGCTGATCATGGACGAGCCCACGGCCGCCCTCTCCCTGAGGGAGAGCGAGGAGCTGTACAACATCGTCCGGGGCCTGAAGGCCAAGGGCACCGCCATCATCCTCATCTCCCACCGTCTGGAGGATATCTTCAGCCTGGCCGACCGGGTGACCGTGCTGCGGGACGGGCGCTACATCGGCTCCTGGGACATTGGGGAGACGGACAGCGAAATGCTGGTCAAGCACATGGTGGGCCGCACCATCGACCAGTTCTATCCCAAGAAAACCGCCCCGGTGGGGGAGGCCATCCTGAAGGTGGAGGGCCTGTCCCGCACCGGGTTTTTTGAGGACATCTCCTTCACCCTTCACGCCGGTGAGATCCTGGGGCTGACGGGCCTGGTGGGCGCCGGGCGCACCGAGGTGGTGGAGGTGCTAAGCGGGGTCACCCGGCCGGACAAGGGCAGCATCTCCATTTTAGGGGAAGAAAAGGACATCACCTCCCCCCATGAGGCCTTGAAGCAGGGGGTGAGCCTCCTGCCGGAGGACCGGCAGAAGCAGGGTTTGCTTTTGCCCTGGAGCGTGCAGGACAACATCACCCTCCCCCGGCTGGACCTGCACCAGAAGCGGGGCCTGCTCTCCCCCCAGTCCGAAAAGGCGGCGGGGGAGGAGTACATCGATCTGCTCAACATCAAGGTCCGCACCGGCCTGGATACCGCGGAGTCCCTCTCCGGGGGCAACCAGCAAAAGGTGGTCATCTCAAAGCTTTTAACCTGCGGTTCCCGCATCATCATCATGGACGAGCCCACCAAGGGCGTGGACGTGGGCAGCAAGGCGGCCATCTACCAGA
>DAISYX010000177.1:0-2627 GCA_036825095.1 Clostridia bacterium
TCCAGTGGTTTGCCCGCAGGGCCTCTTCCGGGTTCAGCTGGCGCAGCAGGAGTATGAGGTCCTGGGCCAGGTCTTCCTCCTCCTGTTTTGTCAGCAAGGGGTTTGGCTGGGAATAAGCCTGCTGCCAGCTGCTTTCAAGGTTCTCATAGCGATAGACCCGGCCGGCCCGGTCAAACAAAAAGGTAAAAGCGCCCTATCCTCCCCCTCAGGAGTGGCCGTCACCAAAAAGGCGTTGGGGTCATCCTGAAGCGTATCAGCCTGCCACTTAAGCGTTTGATCAGGGGCTGTGCCCAGCGCTTCCAGCGCCAATAGCGCCTGGGCGTAGGCGAGGGCTTCTTCGGGGCTTGCAATCTCCTGTGCAGCCGGATAATCAGCGGTGAGGCTCAGGCGGGGCTTAAGCGGCGCTTCCGTGGTGGCAAAGGCGGCCACCAGGCTCATACCGGCCAGCAGGATAAAGGCCAGGGAAAGCCAGCGCAGGGGTTTTTGGCTGTCAAGCACGGTGCGCACCCTGGTCTTAAGCTTTCGGTGGGTGTGGGTCATGCCGGTGGCCAGCACGGAAAGCCCAGGCGCCTGGCGCCTGGCGGCGGAGAGCACCAGCACCCTGGCATAGGCCTCCTTCTCCTTTGGGCTGAGCTGTGCCGTCACCTTGTCGTCGCAGCGCAGCTCGCTGTCCGTCTGGCTCATGAAGGCCGCAAGCCATACCAGGGGGTTAAACCAATGGACAGCGCAGCACAAAAGCCGCAGAACACCCCAGAGGTGGTCCTTGTTTTGATAGTGGCTCAGCTCATGGCGCAGCACCTGAAGGGCGTTTTGCGGGGACACCGTCAACGGCAGCGCGATAGAGGGCCTGATGACGCCCACCAGGCAGGCGCTGGGCAGCGGGTCGGTGAAATACACCGGCAGGGGCTCAAGCTTCATCTCAGCGCACAGGGCCTGATAGTCCGCCAGAAGTTTGCCTGAGATGGCCTCGATATGGCCCGCCCTGATCCTCAAACGGAAGCGCACATTGGCAAACACAAACCAGGCGCTTACTATTAAAAGGCCGATCAGGTAGATTTTAGACAGGGTGATGGGCAGGCTGGCATTGTTCATGCCGCTGCGCAGGCCCTCAGCGGTCTGCCGCGCCAGGCCCTCGCCGCCCAGGCTGAGGCCGTCAAACAGGTCCGTCAGGCGCACCTTGATCTGCCCTGCGATGGGGCGGATGGCCTCGTCCGGCGCGTAGGGCGTGCGGATGGCGTGGATGTAGGGGTTAGGAAGGGTGAGGGGCAAAAGCAGGCGGATGGCGATCAAAAGCCAGCCAACATTGATCGCGGCGTTGCCCAGCGGTTTTCTGAGGGTTTTGCGAAGCGGCATCATCAGCAGAATGGCGATACTGGCCATCAGGTTGGCTTCCAGCAGGAAGTTGTAGAGCGTTGCGGTGCGCATGTCCCTGCCTCCTTTTATGCTATTCTTTTTTGCTGTCTTTGAGTAAGTTTAACAGGTCCTGGATTTCCTGAAGGCTCATCTCGCCTGAATCCACCAGGTTGTTGATCAAAAGGGCGGGCTTTCCCTTGAACACCGAGGAGAGAAGCTTGCGCGTCTGGCTGGCGGAGGCCTCCTCCCTGGTGATTTTGGGGGAGTACAGCTTGACGGGGCCTGATTCATCCACCGTCACGCTGCCCTTGTCCTGCATGCGCTTAAGCAGGGTGATCACCGTGTGCCGGGTCCACCCGGTGGCGGGCTCCAGCGCCCTGGTGATGTCGCCCATCGCGCGGGGGGCTTCTTCCCAGAGCACCTCCAGAATCTTCCACTCCGCTTCCGTGCATTGAACCGCCATGAAAGCACCTCCTTTGGCATGTGGACAATTGTCTACCTGGAAGTGTACAGCTGTCTACATCGGCTGTCAAGCTTTTTTTGATGTGATGGAGGCCTGGATATGAGACGAGGGCCATCATGATGGAGATTTATCTGAAGAATGGTTTATTCCGCCTCGGAGGATGCCTGAAAGCATATCCGGACAAATTTGTTTTTGCCCCTGCTTAGCACCGCGTTTTCGCGCACCAACAGGTGGATGTCGCCGACGGTTTCGCCGTTTAACTTTATGGCTCTGCCTTCAATGAGCCTTCTTGCCTCTGAGCTGGACAGGGCCAGGCTGGATGCTTTTAGCAGTTCAATAATAGATAGCTCGCCACCGGGGAGATTGATGGTGTTCATTTGATCCGGGGCCTGGTCTGCGGCAATGGACAGATAGCGCTGTTCGGCCTGCCGGACAGCGCCGGGGCCATGATACAGACGGACAATTTCCCGGGCGTAGACAAAATGGGCCTGCCGGATGTCCTGCCTGACAAGCGGCAGATAGTTCTCTGCCGGAATATCGCAGGTCAGGCGAAAATAATCCGCAAGGATGTTGTCGGGCACTTTCATGCACTTTTCAAACATGATGTCTGCCGGTTCATCAATGCCGATATAGTTATCCAAGGATTTGCTCATTTTTTCAACCCCGTCAAGGCCGGGCAGCAGGGGGAATGTGATGACTTCCTGAGGCCTTTGTCCGTAATCTTTCTGAAGCTCCCGCCCGACCAGCAGAACCCCCTCGTGGCGCTCTTCGACGACGCGGGCCAAACGGCTGCCGGCGCGTCGATTTTGTT
>DAISYX010000178.1:0-2621 GCA_036825095.1 Clostridia bacterium
CTGCCTGAACCCATCCTCCCCCTGGCGCTGATGATGAAGCGCCCCTGGGAGTAAGCATCCATCAAGGAGGTTTTTTATGAAGGGAAGAGTAACTTTCAACCTGGACCGGTGCAAGGGCTGCGGCCTGTGCGTGAGCGTGTGCCCCAAGGACATCCTGTGGCTGGATGAAACGGTGACCAATATCAAGGGCTATCACCCCTCCGGCATCAGCGATCAGTCCAAGTGCATCGCCTGCGGCAACTGCGCCAAGATCTGCCCGGATTCCGTCATCACGGTGGAAAGACTGGACAAGGAGTAAGAAGATGCAAAAAGAGCTTTGGAAGGGCAACGAGGCCATCGCGGAGGCAGCTGTGCGCGCGGGCTGCAAGGCCTATTTCGGCTATCCCATCACGCCCCAGAATGAAATACCCGAGTACATGAGCGTCCGGATGCCCCAGGCAGGCGGCGTGTTTTTGCAGGCGGAAAGCGAAGTGGCCGCCATCAACATGGTGTATGGGGCCGCGGCAGCCGGGGTGCGCGCCATGACCTCCTCCTCCTCCCCCGGCATCAGCTTAAAGCAGGAGGGCATCAGCTACCTTATCGGCGCGGAGCTGCCCGCCGTCATCATCAACATGATGCGGGGCGGCCCCGGCCTGGGCACCATTCAGGCCGGCCAGTCGGATTATTTTCAGGCCACCCGCTCACCTGGCCATGGCGACGGCCACATGATCGTGCTGGCTCCCGCCAGCATCCAGGAGGCGGCGGATTTGGTGGCGGAGGCCTTTGACCTGTCGGACATCTACCGCAACCCCGTCATGATTTTGGCGGACGGCATGATCGGCCAGATGATGGAGCCCATCGTATGGCACGAAAGGAAGCCTGCGGAGCTGCCCAAAAAGGACTGGGCCGCCACCGGGCGTGAGGCGGATGGCAAGACCCATTTTGTCACCTCCCTGCGCCTTCAGTCCACCCAGAACGAGCTGTTCAACCAGGAGCTGATGGACAAATACCAGCTGATGACCCAGAAGGAAATCCGCTGGGAGGCCGATGACTGCGAGGATGCCCAGATCATCATCGTGGCCTATGGCACCACGGCCCGCATTTGCCAGTCCGCGGCCAGAAAACTGCGCCAGGAAGGCATCCGGGCGGGGGTTTTCCGGCCCATCAGCCTCTGGCCCTACCCTTACGAGGCCTTAAGGGCGCTGGCCGCGCAAAGCGCTGTCCAGTCCGTCCTCACGGTTGAGATGTCCTTGGGGCAGATGGTGGAGGACGTGCGCCTGGCCCTGGGCGGGCTTAAGCCCACTCCCTTTTATGGCCGCACCGGCGGCATGATCCCTGAAACCGACCAGGTGGCCGACCAGGTCCGCCAGATCCTCCAGGAGGTAAAAGCATGAGCAAAATCGTCTATCAGCGCAGCCCCGGCCTTAAGGATGTGGAAACCCATTACTGCCCCGGCTGCCACCACGGCATCGTGCACAAGCTGATCGCCGAGGTGCTTACCGAGATGGACCTTTTGGACAGCGCCGTGGGCGTCTGCCCGGTGGGCTGTTCCGTTCTGGCAGGGGATTACTTCAACTGTGACTTTATCGAGGCCGCCCACGGGCGGGCCCCCGCCGTGGCCACCGGCGTCAAGCGCACCCATCCGCAGCTTCCGGTGTTCACCTACCAGGGGGACGGCGACCTGGCCTCCATCGGCGCGGCAGAGATCATGCATGCCGCCATGCGGGGCGAGAAGTTCACCACCATCTTCATCAACAACGCCATCTACGGCATGACCGGCGGCCAGATGGCCCCCACCACCCTGGAGGGGCAGAAATCCACCACCTCCCAAAGCGGCCGGGACCGCGCCCTGCACGGCCTGCCCGTGCGCATGGCGGAGTTGCTCTCAACCTTAGACGGCATGGCCTATGCCGAGCGGGTGTGCGTGGCGGATATTCCCAACCTGAACAAAGCCAAGCGCGCCATCAAAAAGGCCTTCACCCTTCAGCAGGAGGGCATTGGCTTCACCTTTATCGAGGTGCTGTCCACCTGCCCCACCAACTGGGGCATGAGCCCGGTGGAATCCGGCCAGTGGGTGAAATCCACCATGAGCCAGTATTACCCCTTGGGGGTCATCAAGGATGTGGAGGTGCCGGCATGACCAGAGAAATCATCATCGCGGGCTTTGGCGGCCAGGGCGTCATGTCCATCGGGAAGACGCTGACAGAGGCGGGCTTAAAAGAGGGGCACGAGGTCTCCTGGGTGCCCTCCTACGGGCCGGAGATGCGCGGCGGCACCGCCAACTGCGCCGTAGTCATCTCAGACGAGCCCATCGGCTCCCCGGTGGTGAGCAGACCCAGTGAGCTAATCGCCATGAACGGACCCTCCCTGGCCAAGTTTGAGCCCCAGGTTCTGCCTGACGGGCTGATCCTGGTCAACTCCTCCCAGGTGGAGCAGCAGGTCAGCCGCCAGGATGTGAGGGCCTATTATATCCCCTCCATGGAGGAGGCGGGCAAGCTGGGGAACTTCAAGGTGGCCAACATGGTCATGCTTGGCGCCTACATCAAGGCCACGGGCGCTCTTGAAATGAACACCATCGTGGAGATGCTCTCCCATGTCTTCACCGGCCCAAAGGCCCACCTGGTGGCGCTGAATGTCAAAGC
>DAISYX010000179.1:0-2606 GCA_036825095.1 Clostridia bacterium
GTGGGCGGCGCCTCCATTGACCGGGCCACCAACTCCCAGGCCATCATCGGCTGCGTGCTGTTTCACCTGCTGTTTGTGGTGTCCCAGGACGCGGGGGTCAAATTGTTTGGCGATCCGGCCATCGGCGAATACTTCCGCGTGTTCATCTCCTACGGCGTCATCGCGGTCGCCCTGGTGATGCACACCTGGCGCGCCAACGCCGCCCGGGCCAAAAAGAGCAGCCTGCAGGCCTGAGCGAAACCTTCTGACTTAAAAACACACCGCCCCCGGGAACCGCTCCCGGGGGCGTATGTTTTGTATGGGTGCAGGGCGCTTAAAAATCCTTGCGCCCATAGATTTTAACACAAGCAAACATCGAACACAGCCACAAAACCGCGGACACAAATAGCATCAGCAGCACACGCCAGCTATCCGCGCCAAGATTTGCTGAAAGATGGTACAGGTTTTCCTCCCCCACGACCCTTGCAATCAATAGCATCAAGGCCGCAAAGACGATGTATTCGATCGCCCTCACCTTGGCGTATCCCTTCCAGTATAATAAGGGCATTTCAATGGCGCTCAGCGCAAAGAATGCCGCTGCCGCCAGCGCATAAAAATACCCGTCTTCGGGCACATAGGCCTCCTGAAAATAAGGAGCAAGCAGATCAACCGCCCGGTTGATCCCCAGGCAGATCACAAAGGCCGCAAACGAAAACACATAGCGGCCATACACAGCGCTCTTTCTGTCAATCGGCGCAAAACAGATGGCCCGCAGCCCTCTTTCATCGTTCATAAACAGAATTGCGATCACCCTGGATAAAAACAGGAAGGAGATCAGCTTCATGTTCACCGCGCTCATGCCCGCGATGACCAGCAGCCACAAGAGGGTTGATCTCGCCTTCATCGACATGGCATCTATCAAAAAGCTGTTGTAAATGCTTTTCATGTTCATCAACGCTGTGCTCCTTTCAGGCTGTGAAATACGACAATCTCATCGATGCTGGCCGGCTGGCTGATGGCGGTGGAGGGCAAATCGCTCAAATGCGCCCGGGTTGTAAGGGCTTCAAAGCCATACGCGTTTTTGCGGACGCCGATGCACCGGTCTTGAACTGAATCCAGCGCCTCCAGGCTGTCTCTGATGATGACATACCGCTCTTTGATGACATCGGTTTCCTCCGAAAAAACCATCCGGCCGCCGCTTACAAAGGTGATGAAATCGGCCGTCTTTTCCAAATCCGTGGTGATATGGGTGGAATACAGCACGCTTCTTTCACCAGCCCGGATATATTCTTTGATAAGCGTCAAAAACTCATCGCGCATCACCGGGTCCAGGCCGCTGGTGGGCTCGTCCAGAATCAGCAGCTTCGTTTCCCGGCTGAAAACAGAGGCCAGCATCAGCTTTGTTTTCGTCCCGCTGGAAAAGGTCTTGATCGGCTTGCCCTCCGGAACGCCGTATCGATTAAGAAAGGCAAAAAACGCAGAGCTGTCCCAGGAGGGATAAAGCCTTCTCATCATCAGGTTGATGTCTTTTGCTGTCCAGGATTCAAGAAAATAGCAAGCGTCCGCGATATAGCCCATGCTTTCCTTGATCTTTATTTCATCGCTTTGGGTGGACAGACCAAAGGCGGTGATCGCTCCCTCATCAAGAAGAATGGCATTCACAATCGCCTTGATAATCGTGGTTTTCCCGGCGCCATTGGGCCCCACCAGCCCCATGATATAGCCCTTTGGCAGATCAAAGCTGATATCCTTCAGATGAAAGCCGTCATACCTCTTGGCGATGCCTTTAACTTCAAGCAGGTTCTCCATCATGGCAACTCCTTTTCTATGAGGAAATGTATGATCTCCATAAAACTGTCCTTTGTTATTTTGGCGGCTTTGCAATGATCAATCGCCTGCAAAATCAGCTGTTCAATTTTATACTTGCATTCCTCTTCCACCCGTTCAAGGCTGAGCGTGACAAAATAGCCCTTGCCCTGAACGGGAGAAATCAGGCCCTCCGCCGCCAGCTCATCATAAGCCCGGTTTGTGGTGATGACGCTGACGCGAAGCTCAGCCGCCAGATGGCGGATAGACGGCAGCATCTCGCCGTTCTTGATTTCGTTATTCAGGATCGCGTCCTTTATCTGGTTTTTTATCTGCTCATACATCGGGATGCCGGATGTGCTGGAAATAATAATGCGCAAATCCCCACCACCCTTCATTCTGTCTATATTGCATTATATACAGTATATAGAATGGTGTCAAGCGGCTTGTGCCCCCAAACAAAAACACCCGGGGATTCAGGCTGTGAATCTCCGGGTATAATGGGGCTTAAGCCCCGGGGGGATATTGGATTAATAGTTCTTCGGGGCGCGCTCGAAATAATTCTGGGGATGCTTGCAGGCGGGGCAGAGTTTGGGTGGTGTGGTGCCCTCATAGACAAACCCGCAGTTGCGGCAGCGCCAGACGGTGGCCTCCTCCGATACCCAGACCTGGTTGTCATCAATGCGCTTGGCTAGGGTGTTGTAGCGGGCTTCGTGTTCTTTTTCCACGGCGGCGACGTTGGCAAACTGGGCGGACAGCTCATTAAAGCCCTCGGCCTTGGCGGTTTCCACGTATTTCGCCAGCGCGTCGTTATAGAGCTC
>DAISYX010000180.1:0-2603 GCA_036825095.1 Clostridia bacterium
TTCTAAGGCGATTCCCGCCTTGCAGTCCGGTATAAGCCTCTTATTTGTACGATGACATACTAACATGCCGCCCCCTTTGCTGTCAACCGGGAAACCGTTTTCCCCGATATGAAAAGCCTGCGCCTGATGACAAAAAAGGGCCGTCCCGGATGGGACAGCCCCAGGTTCAGGCGCTTTTGGGCTTTCAGCCGTTGCCGCCTGTGATGATGTTGCTCAGGAGAATTTCGCCGGTCTGCCCGTCCATCGTCACGCCGCAGTCCCAGAGCAAGCCGTCTTTTTCCACCGCGATGCTAAAGCCCCAGAGGCTGCCGCCGCCCTCGCGCAGGTAAAAGCGTTCGCTGATGATCTGGCCCGCGTCCAGTTCCGCCTGGCTTAAGCCAAAGTCCTCCATGATGGCCTGATGGGCGATTTGAAGGGCCTGCTCCCGGCTCAGGTCGTCTTGGCCCGGCGCGCCTGCCTTGACGATTTCGCCGTTCCAGTAGCTTTCGTCCTCGCCGCGGCCTTTGAGCACCTCAGGGTCCGGCATGTTGGGGTTGGCAGGGACAGGGCTTTCCCGATAGAGCGCCATGTTGATCCTATCCGCCTCATCCGGGCTGCGCAGCGCCTGGGCGATCTGGGGCTGCCCCCACACGGGGGAATCCAGGCCCGCCTTCTCCCAGACCGCTTTGTCCGCCGCGTCATGGCTCCAGGTGGCGATGACCTGCTGTTTGTAAAGCGTCACCCTGTATTCCCCCACCAGGGAGGGGTGGAAGCTGGCGGAGGTGAACAGCACCGTCCAGCTGTCTCCTTCCCGGCTGTCATGGAGGGTGAAGGTGCCCAGGGAATCAGGGGTCAGTCCGTATTTTGCGCTGAGGGCGGCCCGGGCGCGGTTGTGAATGTCCGCCTGGGGCGAACGGGTGAGCACCAGGGCGGCCAGGGCCGTCATGGCCAGCAGCGTCAGGATGATGGCCAGCGCCAGGCTGGTCGTTAGTTTTTTCTTCATTTTGGTTCCTCCGGTGATGTTGTCCATCAGCTGCCGGTGCTGCTGCCGGGTGATATACAGCCCGGACAGGTTATCGTTCAGGCAGTCCTGGATGGGGGTGTTCCGGTTCATCCTCCTCACTCCTTTCGGGCAGCTGTCCAAGCAGCTTGTAGGCTTTTTTCAGCCGGTACTGCACGGCCTGCCGACTGATATGAAGGGCCTGTGCGGTTTCGGCCAGGGTCATGTGATGGAAGTAGTACAGAAGGATCACCTGCTTCAGCTTTGCCGGCAGGCGCATCACATCCAGAAACAGGGCGCGGGAGTCCTCGTCAGGGGCGCGGACCGCCTGGGGCATCTCTTCAATAATCTGGCTCATGTCCACATGCCTAAGCCAGGCGGAGCGCCTGTAATCCTTGCAGGTGTTGATGGCGATGCGCATGATCCAGGTTTTGGGAGAGCTGGCGTTTTGGCCCTGGAAGCTGTCCATATGGCGCCACACCTTTAAAAAGGTGTCCTGCAAAGCGTCCTCTGCCAGCGCCCGGTCAGCCAGATACACAAAGCAGGTGCGCAGCACGGCGTCTCCGTAGGCCAAAAGCCAGGCTTCCAGCCTGCGTTCCTTATCCTCGCCCGGTACCAAAGCGTCCTTCACCGTCTGCTCACCTCCCTTCACCTATTAGACGCCGGGAAGAGGGGAAAATGCCAGCGCTAAAAAAATCTTTCTCCCCGGCTAAGGGAACCGGCCAGGCGTCCGCCCATGTCCCCCTCCAGGGCATAGCGCAGGGCGTCGATCAGATGATCCTCCCCCTGGGGGATGGGCAGATGGCCCAGAGGGCCCTCCCGCCAGCGGTATTGGCTTAGCTCCTCCTGGAGGTTTACGCAGTGGGGCGCGATGATGATCTCATGCTGGCTGAGCCACTGCAGGCCGTGGCTTAAGCTGCCCGGCCCCTTTTTGGCAGGCAGCGCCTGAAGCCCCAGGCGCCGGAGCTCCGCGATGCTCTTGGGCTCGGCGCTGTCGCAGGTGATGGGCAGCCTGCCCGCAAAGCTTTTTAGCGCCTCCGCCAGGCGGGCGTTGTGCCAGCCCCGCTCATAAAGCTCATCCAGCACCAGGATGCGCTTTTTTTGCCGGTCAAAGCTCACCTTAAGGGCCCCTGCCGGGTCCCGGACGTAGCCAAAGTCCAGGCCCAGCCGCAGGGGCTGGCGGATTTCCCCGGGCAAGATGGGGGCCACGCGCCAGCGGCTGAGGATGGCGCCGCCCACCTGGCCCCAGCGGCCCAGGGTGTACACCTCCCGGAAGTAGGGGTCCTGCTCCCCCTCCAGGGCCCGGACATCATCCGGGGTTAAAAAGCGGTTGTCCCGATAGCTGCTGTGCATGATCAGCAGGTTGTCCGCGCGGTATACTGCCTGATCCTCCGGCACGCCCGCAAAATACTCCCGGTACAGCCAGTGATTCCGGCTGATGGGGTTAAAGGAGAGGGTGAGGCGCTTGGCATGGGGGCTGGGCCCCCGCAGGCGCTTTTCCAGCTGCTTGACGTCCTCCCGGCTGACTTCCGTGGCCTCCTCCACCCAGATGTCGCTAAGCGCTCCCCGGGCAGGGCTTAGGGACTTCACCTTTTCCACATCCAAAAGCCCGGTGAACAGAATC
>DAISYX010000181.1:0-1240 GCA_036825095.1 Clostridia bacterium
CTACGGGCAGATACAGCTCCGGATTTCAGAGGCGCTGACCCTGCTTCCGGTGATCTCCCGGGCCAGCATTCCGGGCCTGTTTGTGGGCTGCTTTATCAGCAACATCTTTGGCGGCAGCCTGATTGACGCGGTCTTTGGCTCCCTGGCAAGCCTGCTGGCGGCGATCCTCACCCGGCGCTTTCGCCAGAATCTCTGGCTGGCGGCGCTGATGCCTGTGGTGGTAAACGCGGTGGTGATCAGCCTGGTGCTGTGGTACACCAGCGCGCTAAGCCCGCTGATCAGCTTCCTGACCGTGGGGGCGGGCCAGGCGGTGGTGTGTTATCTGCTGGGGGTGCCGCTGGTCAAGCTGGTGCAGGGCCGCGGGATTGAACTGGTCTGATATCAAGACACAAAGAAAAAGCCCCTGGAGAGAAGGAAGCTTCCGGG
Organism: Clostridia bacterium; assembly: GCA_036825095.1. Classification (GTDB taxonomy): domain Bacteria; phylum Bacillota; class Clostridia; order Christensenellales; family Aristaeellaceae; genus UBA6115. Next base: position 427 of record DAISYX010000181.1, read on the forward strand.
GCTTATGCTTTGTTATTTCGCCTGCTGTTCCAGACCCTGTTCCGCCCGGGTTTTTTCCTGATCCATCCCCAGGGCCGCCCGGCGCTCATAGGGCAAAAGACGCATGAGGGTTTTGGACACCATGCCGGTGATGGCGCCCATGGCGGCGCCCACCACCACCAGGATGGCCATATAGTAAAGCAAGCTCAGCGTTTCAAGGACGATCATGGCCAGGGCGACCTGGCCCACGTTATGCAGCACGCCGCCTAAAATGCCGGCCCCGACGGGGCTGACGCCTTTTAGGACGTGGACCGCAAAAATCATCCCCGCCATGCTCAACACCCCGCCGGCGAGGCTGTACTGCATGGCCATGGGGTTGCCAAAGAGGAAGCCGGAGAGCAGCACCTTGCCCAGCATCAGCACAATGGAGGTGGGGATGCCCAGCCAGTAGAGGCTGAGGAGCAGGACGCCGTTGGCCAGCCCCACCTTGATGCCTGGCACCGGGCCTAAGGAAAACATGCTTTCGATATAGCCCAAGACGAGCATCACCGCGATGAACATCGCGGACAGGGCCAGTTTCATGGTGTTTTTCATCTATCTCCTCCAGGGCATCTGCCTTCCGGGGCATGATACCCTGTGCAGGGGCAAAAGTAAAGCGCTTGAAGCCCCTTCATCCATAGGGTATACTGCTTGCGAAAGGAAGTGATGGAATGGGCAAATACTTTGGCACCGACGGTTTCAGGGGCGAGGCCAATGTGGAGCTCACGGTGGACCACGCTGTTAAAATCGGCCGTTATCTGGGACATGTTTTCAACAAAGACCATAAGGCCCGTAT
>DAISYX010000181.1:1340-2503 GCA_036825095.1 Clostridia bacterium
TATCTGATGTCCATGGCGCGCAACTCCTACCAGGGGTATAAGGTGGGGCTGGACTGCGCAAACGGCAGCACCTGGATGATCGCCAAAAGCGTGTTTGATGCCCTGGGCGCCCAGACCCATGTGATCCACAACCAGCCCAGCGGGCTGAACATCAACCTGGACAGCGGCAGCACCCACATTGATCATCTGCAAAAGCTGGTGGTGGAGAAGGGGCTGGACGTGGGCTTTGCCTTTGACGGCGACGCGGACCGCTGCCTGGCGGTGGACGAGCAGGGCCGGGTGGTGTACGGGGACATGATCCTCTACATCTACGCCCGCTTTATGAAGGAGCGGGGCAACCTGAGGGACAACACCGTGGTCACCACCGTCATGTCAAATCTGGGGCTGTACAAGGCCCTGGAGGAGATCGGCATTGAATACAAGCAGACCCCGGTGGGCGACCGCTATGTCTTTGAGTGCATGAAGGATTGCGGGCACCTGCTGGGCGGGGAGCAGTCCGGCCACATTATCTTTGGCAAATACTCAAACACCGGGGATGGCATGCTGACCGCCATCAAGCTGATGCAGGCCATGATCACACTGAGGATGCCCCTTTCCAAGCTGCACGAGCCGGTGTCCATCTACCCCCAGCTGCTTAAAAACGTGCGGGTGAGGGACAAGGAAAAGGCCCTTGAGGACCTGAAGGTGCAGGAGGCGGCCCGCAAGGCGGAGGAGGCGCTGGGCGGGTCAGGCCGGGTGCTGCTGAGAAAAAGCGGCACCGAGCCGCTTTTGCGGGTGATGGCGGAGGCCCCCACCCGGGAGGCCTGCGAGAAGGCGGTGGAGAATATCCTGATGGTTATCACCGCTCAGGGCCATTTGCCGGAGGAAGCGCATGATTAAAATCCTTGATTTGTATGACCTAAGCCGCAGCCTGGCCGGGGAGTGGATGAAGCAGTTCACCTATCCCTGGGAGGCCCTTGGGGGCATTGGCGAGATGATTTTGGCCCTGGGCGCCCGGCTTGACCTCGAAATATACGATCAGCCCCGGGAAGGGGTGTGGATCGCCCGGGACGCTGTGGTCGCCCCTTCTGCCCACATTGATGGCCCCGCCATCATAGGATCCGGAACGGAGGTGCGCCACTGCGCGTTCATCCGAGGCAGCGCCCTGGTGGGGGAGGGCTGCG
>DAISYX010000182.1:0-2493 GCA_036825095.1 Clostridia bacterium
TACAGGCTGTCCCGGGTTTTGATGGCAAAGCCGGCGTTGTCCAGCTGATAAAGGCTTATCTTGGTCATGCTGTCCTCATTTTGGCGAAAAAGAGCTGCCGGGGTTGGCAGCTCCTTCCTCATTCGCACTGGCGTGAAAGGATCAGTGAATCGCCCGGCCCTGGGTGGCCAGGACGGCCTCGCGCACCGCCTCTGACACCGTGGGGTGGGCGTGGATGGTGGCGATTACCTCATCCACCGTGGCTTCCATGCCGATCATCAGCGCCGCTTCCGCGATCAGGTCCGTGGCCCGGGGGCCCAGGATATGAACGCCCAGAATCTCGCCGAATTCCGCGCCGCAGAGCACCTTGATGTAGCCCACGCCGCCGTTTTCAATGAGGGTCTTGGCGTTGCCGATCAGGGGGAAGACGCCCGCCTTGTAGGCGGTCTTGTTGTTTTTCAGCTCCTCTTCCGTGTAGCCCACGCCCGCAAACTCAGGGGTGGTGTACACGCAGGAGGCGTTGGTTCTGCCGTCAAACCTGGCCGGGTGGCCCATGGCGTGCTCCACAGCCACCTCGCCCATGGCGGAGGCCACATGGGCCAGCATAATCTGTCCCACACAGTCGCCCACGGCGTACACATTGGGCTTGCTGGTGCGCATATGCTCGTCCACCGTGATGCGGCCCCGGTCGTTCTTGATGCCGTTCTGGTCCAGGGCCAGGGCCTCGGTGTTGGTGCGGCGGCCCACGGCCACCAGCACCTTGTCCGCTGAGAAGGCCTGGGTTTTGCCGTTCATCTCCACGTTGACATAGGACTTGGCACCCTTCTTGTCCACGCTGAGCACCTTGGCGTCCGTATGGATGGCGACGCCTTCCTTCTCCAGCAGATTGCGCAGCTGGGCGGAGAGCTGCTCGTCCATCATGGGCAGGATTTTGGAGGTCATCTCAATCACCGTCACCTTGCTGCCAAAGTTGGCAAAGGCGTTGGCAAACTCGATGCCGATGACGCCGCCGCCGATGACCAGGATTTCTTCGGGCAGCGCGGTCAGGCTTAAGGCGCCGGTGGAGTCGATGCAGTCCGGGTTGTCCTTGATGCCGGGAATGGGGGGCATCACGGGCACGGAGCCGGTGGCTAAAATCAGCTTGTCATAGGGCACGCTCTGGGTTTCTCCATCCTTAAGGCTGACTGCCACGGTGTTTCCGCTGCCCAGCTTGCCCGTGCCATAAATCACCTTGATTTTGTTTTTCCTCAGCAGGCCGGCCACGCCCCGGGTCAGCATCTTGACCACGGAGTCCTTTTTGCCGATAACCTTGGCCCAGTCAAAGCTGAGGTCTTTGGCGAAAACGCCGTATTCGGCGGCGCTGTGCTGCATCTGGCGGTACATCTCGCCCGCGTGCAGGAGGGCCTTGGTGGGAATGCAGCCCACGTTCAGGCAGGTGCCGCCCATCCGGTCCTCTTTTTCGATCAGGGTGACGTCCGCACCCAGCTGGGCCGCCCGGATGGCGGCCACATAGCCGCCGGGGCCGCCACCCAGCACCACGATTTTCTTGGTATTGCTCATGCCGGTCCTTTCTTGCTTACAGGATCACCTGGAGGGGGTCCTCCAGCAGGGTTTTCAGCGTCTTTTGAAACTCGGCAGCTTCCGCGCCGTCAAGCAGACGGTGATCATAAGTAAGGCTCAGCGTCATCATTTTTTTGTTATACAGCTGGCCTTCTTTGTCAAGCGCCACCACATCCTCCACCGCGCACACGCCTAAGATGGCGGCGTTGGGCTGGTTGATGATGGGGGTGAAGCTGGTGATGCCATACATGCCCAGGTTGGACACCGAGAAGGTGGACCCTTGCAGCTGGCTGGCATCCAGGCTGCTGTCCCGGGCGCGGACAGCCAGGTCCTTAGCCTCGTTGGACAGGGCCTCCAAGGATTTGGTGTCCGCGCCGCGGATCACCGGCACCATCAGCCCGCCCGGCACGGCCACCGCCATGCCCACGTTGATTTCGTGGTGGCGGATAATGCCGCCCGCCCCGTCCAGGGAGGCGTTCACCTCCATGTGGGCGCGCAGGCTCTTGGCCACCGCCTTTAAGACAAAGTCGTTAAGGGAAACGCGGTTTTCCCGGCCTTCGTTGATCTGCGCCCTTAAGGCCAGCAGCTTGGTTACATCCGCCTTGATATCCTGGGAAACCGCGGGGATCTCCCGGGCGGAGGCGCTCATGCGCTCAGCCACGATTTTGCGCATCTTGCTCATCTTCACCACCTCGTCGCCTGCCATGGGGGCAGGGGGCGGGCTGGCGGGGATGGCGGGGGCCGCAGAGCTCAGGGCGCCTGTGGCCAGGGCTGCCTCAACGTCCTTGGCAACGATGCGCCCGGAGGGGCCGCTGCCCGCCAGGCGGCTGTAGTCCAGCTGGTTCTTTTCCGCTATTTTTTTAGCGAAGGGGGAGATTTTGATCCGACCGCCGGCAGCCAGGGGCTGCTCCAGCAGTTTTCCGGGCGCTGCCGGGGCGGGGGCCTCAGGGACCG
>DAISYX010000183.1:0-2490 GCA_036825095.1 Clostridia bacterium
CAGCTGAACCAGCCGCCGCATGCGGTGCTGCACCCCGGACTTGCCCAAGGGCGGGCTGAGCATCCGGCCCAGCTCCTCAATGGTGGCCTCGGGGTTTGCCAGGCGCAGCCGGGCCAGCGCCATAAGCCCCTCAGGCAGGGAGGACAGCCCTCGGGCCAGGGAAATCCGTTCGATGGCGGCGATCTGCTGACCGGCTGCCGCCAGCTGACGCCCCAGGTTGCCCTGGTCGCAGTTGAAGGCGCGGTTGGCGTCCGCCTTTAAGCTCTTCTCCGCCCGGTCATTCTCAAAGGTAAGCACCGCCCGGGAGGCCTCCATCAGCTTCAGCAGCTCGGAGAGCTCATCCCCCTCCTTCAGGTACAAAACCCCCTGGCCCCGCCTTGGGCTGATGCGGCCCGCCAGTCCCAGATGCCCCAGCACCCTTTGCAGATGGCGGGCCTGGGATTCGTCCGGCAGCACCCACTCCGCGTGGTAGCGCCGGCGCGGGTCCGCGATGAAGCCGGAGGCCAGGAAGGCACCCCGCACATAGGCCCGGCGGCAGCAGCTGCGGCGGGTGACCTGGCGGGAGGGCGGGCGGAAAACCTCCTCCCCCTCCTCGTTTAGGGCCAGCATCCCCTGATCCATAAGCGCCCGGCGGCTGTCTGGGTGAGAGAGAACCAAGAGGTAAAGCCTGCGTACCCCAAAGCGCCTTTGCACCAGCAGGCGGGGCTTGTCCTGCGCAGCGCCCGTGCGCTTGAGCAGCACCAGAATGCGCCTGAGCACCGCGGGATTTTCCGTGCGGTAGCGCAGGGAATAGCCCCGGCCCCCGGACACGGTGAGAAAGGATGCTCCCCGGGTGAGGGCCGCCAGCTCCGCCCGGGCGCAGCAGTCTCTTTCCGTGGGGATGGCTATCAGCTCCGCCTTGACCTCCTGAGTAAAGCTCACGGCCTCTTATCCCCGGGGATGATGCGCACCTCCGGCTCCAGCATCACGCCTGAGGTCTCCTGCACCCGGCGCTGCACCTGATCTTTCAGGCTCAGGAAATCCGCTGTGGTGGCCTTCCCCAGGTTGATGAGAAAACCGGCGTGCTTCTCGCTTACCTGGGCGTCGCCCACCTTAAGCCCCTTAAGCCCCGCCTGCTCAATCAAGGCGCCTGCGAAAAGCCCGGCGGGCCGCTTGAAGAAGGAACCGGCGGAAGGATAGGTGAGGGGCTGTTTTTCCAGGCGGCAGGCCTGATACTCCCGCATCTGGCTGTAAAGCGCCTCCTTGTGGCCCGGCATCAGGCGCATCTCCGCCCCCAGCACAATCAGCCCCTCTTCCATCATCCGGCTGTGGCGGTAGCCGAAGTCCGCCTGATCCGCCCGCACGGTGAGGCGGCGGCCGTTTTTGTCCAGACAGTCCAAAAAGGTAATCACCTGGGCCATCTCCCCGCCAAAGGCCCCCGCGTTCATGTAGCAGGCGCCGCCCAGGGAGCCGGGGATGCCGGCGGCGAAGGAAAGGCCGCCCAGGTTCCTGTCCGCCGCGAAATAGGCCACCGCCTTAAGCGTCGCCCCCGCCTGGGCGCGCACGCACTCGCCTGCTGAGGTCATCCGGGAAAAGCCGGAACCCAGGCGCACCACCAGCCCGTCAAATCCCTGGTCTGAAAAAAGCAGGTTGGAGCCGCAGCCCATCACCAGGGCGGGCACCCCCAAACGCCGGGCCAGGCCCAGCGAATGCACAATCTCCTCTTCATTTTGGGCGTCCAGCAGCCATTTGGCCGGGCCCCCGGTGCGGATGGTGGTATAGCGGAAAAGCGGCACATCCGCCTGAAAACGCTCCTGGCAGAGGGCCTGCCAGGCCGTCCGGTCATCCCTTGTCATGGGCATCCTCCGATAATGTCGTGATTATAGCATGTCAGATTCGTTAAAACAAGCGCCATTTATTACAAGAACAGGCGCTTGCGCACCGCTTCCTTCAGCTCCCGGTTTTGCTCCAGCCCCGCCAGCATCAGGGCGATCACCGCCAGGGGGATGGCCGCATACACCGACCAGCCCAGATGAAACTGCCCCCAGGCGTTCAGGTCGATGATGATCTCAAGGCCCAAAAGCGCCGCGGCAAACAGCCCCATGGCCAGGGCGGCGCGGTAGAGGCGCTTTAACTCCTGGCGCCTGAGCACCAGGATGATCAACAGCGTGGCTACCCCCAGCAGGATCAGCAGGGGCAGCACCAGGCTCAGGTACCAGGACAGGCCGTCCCCCCGCCAGGCGATCAGCAGCAAAAAGCCCAGGAGCGCCAGCACATCCACCACGATGTACACATAAGGCCTGGTAAAGCGAAACAGCAGCGGAAAGGCGAAAAAGCAGTAGCTCATGACCAGCGCCCCCACCACATAAGGCGACCAGGAACCCCCGCTGTCGATCAGGTCGATGATCAGCACCGCAAGGATGGGGATCATCAAAAAAATCAGGGACAGCTGCCGGGCATAGCCCCGGTCCATGCGGCTGATGGCCTCCTCGATGGCCTGGGGGTGGGAGG
>DAISYX010000184.1:0-2490 GCA_036825095.1 Clostridia bacterium
GCTTCAATCAAGAAAATCCTTAAGCTTTTTGCTGCGGCTGGGGTGGCGCAGCTTGCGCAGGGCCTTGGCCTCAATCTGCCGGATACGCTCCCGGGTCACGCTGAACTCCTTGCCCACCTCTTCAAGCGTGCGGGGGTTGCCGTCATCCAGGCCAAAACGCAGCTTCAGCACCTTGGCCTCCCTGGGCGTCAGGGAATCCAGCACATCCCAAAGCAGCTCCTTCATCAGGGCGTTTGAGGCGGCCTCCGCCGGGGCGGGGGCATCCTCATCCTGAATGAAGTCCCCCAGGTGGCTGTCCTCCTCTTCCCCGATGGGCGTCTCCAAAGATACCGGCTCCTGGGCGATTTTGATGATCTCCCGCACCTTGGCCTCGGTGATGCCCATGGCCTTGGCGATCTCCTCCGGGGTGGGCTCCCGGCCGTACTCCTGAAGAAGCTGGCGGGAGATGCGGATCAGCTTGTTGATGGTTTCCACCATGTGCACCGGGATGCGGATGGTGCGCGCCTGATCCGCAATGGCCCGGGTGATGGCCTGACGAATCCACCAGGTGGCATAGGTGGAGAACTTATAGCCCTTCTTATAGTCGAACTTCTCCACCGCCTTCATCAGCCCCAGGTTTCCTTCCTGGATCAAATCCAAAAACAGCATCCCGCGGCCCACGTAACGCTTGGCGATGGAGACCACCAGGCGCAGGTTGGCCTCCGCCAGCTCGTGCTTGGCGGTTTCGTCCCCCGCCTCCATGCGCTTGGCCAGGATCACTTCTTCTTCCGCCGTCAAAAGCGGCACCTTGCCGATTTCCTTTAAATACATCCGCACCGGGTCATCGATGTTGACTGCCTCCGGGATGCTTAGATCGATCTCATTCTCCGCCTCTTCCTCTTCATCGCTCACCTCTTCCGGCTCCGTCTCGTTCTCACGGCTTACCCGGACGCCCATGGACTCCAGCGTGTCAAGGATCGCCTCGAACTGGTCGGATTCAATATCCAGATTAGACAGCGCGTTGACAATCTCCTCGCTGCTGATGACACCCTTGGCACGGGCCGCCTCGAGAAATTCGTTCAGGCGCTCCTGCTTGTTGTCATGCTTTTTTGAGTTCTCTGCTGAGCTCAATTCCGCACTTCCTTTCATTTCCCGCCCCAGGATTGTTTTAGTTTGACCAGCTCCGTCTGCAGCTCCTGTATCAGGTGCAGGGATACGATCTGCTGGCTGCCCTCCTGGGCCTTGATCTCTTCCGCCAGCCGGGCAATTCGCTTGTTAAGCTTGCTTACGCGGAGGGTGTGTAAACAGTCGTCCGCCGCCTGGACCGCCTGTTCCGGTTCCCAATCAGATAAACGGCTGAACAGTCTGCTTGCAAAAGAGCGTTCTGTCTCGCCCTCCAGGCCACCTAAAATTTCTGCCGGGCTGCGCCCTTCAAGCAGCGCCACGGCCAGGGGCTTGACTTGCTCATCTTCAAAATCTGCGGCCTGCACCAGCCCTTTTGGCAGGTGGCCGCTGGCCAGCAGCGCCGCCAGGGTGCTTTCCGCGCTGTCCGCCAGGGGCCTGTCCGCCCTGGACACAGCCCGCTGAGGGGAAGGAAGACCTTGGGGCTTCCTGGGCCCGACACGGTCTTTTGTCCGGGCCTGGTCGGCCAGCACCTCTTTGGCGATCCCGGTCTTCATAGCTATTTTACCCAAATAGTGATCCACCTCAACCGGGTCCCGCAGCGTGCGCACAAGGGCGCAGGCCTGTTTGGCAAATTCCCGCTGGGAATCCTCCAGCCCCAGGTCAAACTGCCGCTCCAGGCGCATCAGCCGGAAGGTCATCCCGGGAACAGGCGCGATGGCATGAAAAGCCTCCGCCCCCCGGCTTCTGATCAAATCGTCAGGGTCCTGGCCGTCAGGAAACATCAGGACGCTGGCATTGATCCCCTCCTGGCGCATCAGGTCCAAAGCCCTGAGGGCAGCCATCTGGCCGGGCTCATCCCCGTCATAGGCGATGCGGATTTCAGAGGAAAAACGCTTCATCAGCCGCACCTGCTCAGCCGTCAGCGCCGTGCCCAGGGTGGCCACCGCCCCTTTGACGCCATGCTGGCTGAGCGCCACCACATCCATGTACCCTTCCACCAGCACCAGGTATTCAAGGCCGCGCTGCTTTTTCAGCAGGTTGATGCCGTAGACGTGGTTTCTTTTGTTGAAAATCATGGTGTCCTGGGTGTTTAGGTATTTGGGCTGGGTATCGCCCAGCCCCCGGCCGCCAAAGCCCAGGGTTTGACCAAAGAGGTTGATGATGGGAAACATCACCCGGTTTCTAAACTGGTCGTACTGGTGCTTTTCTTTTACGGCAATAAGCCCCGCGTCCCTCAAATCATCCAGGCTGTAGCCCTTCCCGGTCATGTAATCCAGAAGCCCCTGCCAGTTGTCCGCGCTGTAGCCGATGCCAAAGCGGCGGATGGTGCCATCGTCCACCCCGCGGCTGTACAGGTAGCCAAGGGCCTCCCTGCCTTGCGGCTGC
>DAISYX010000185.1:0-2486 GCA_036825095.1 Clostridia bacterium
GTAGGTTGACTTCTGGTCCCCTCCGACCAGGACAGTCAGGGGCTGGGTCATCACCTTCCAGATGGCCTCCTCATCCCATTCTCCAATGGGCAGGGCCCAGTAGCTGGAACCCTCATCCTCCTTGGCCACCACCTCTTGGGTGGGAAGGGTGTACTTCACCTCAGGGGTGATAAGGCCGCCACCCACCACCAAGGGTTCGGCTGTCTCCTCCGCCTGATCCGTCTCCTCTTGGGAATCCGTGGCAGTGGGTGTCACCACGGGGGCAGGCTCCACAGTGAGGGTCACATGCTGCTGATTGGCGGCAAAACCGCTGTCGTCCAAAAACAGGACGGACAGGGTGTGCTGCCCTTCCGGCGCCGCGACGCCATCGATATAGCCGTCCCAGCTGACGGTGGTCTCCCCTGCGGACACCTGGGCGTTGAAAAGATCTGCCACCTGATCTGCGATATGGAAAACCACCATCAGGGTGCCCGGCATGTTAAGCCGCGCGCTGATGCTCCAGTTTTCGCCCGGGGTAATGTGGGCGTCGTCCATTTTTAGCTGGCTGATGCGGGGGCTTTCAGGGCCGATCGATACCGGAACCTCCGCCTGATCCTCCCCCATCTTAAGCAGCAGGCGATAATCGCCCTGGGGAAGCAGCTTTTGTTCCTGATCAAAGCCATTCCAGGCCAGGTGATTTTCCCCCGGAATCACCGGGATATTGCTTCTGATTTCCGCAGCAGCGCCGTTTTGATCCAAAAGAACAAGCGAAGCTGTGCCCTCATGGTTCGCCACAAAGCTCAGCCGCTCCGTGCGGCCGGGGCGAATGTAGCTGGGAACAGCGGTAAACTGCAGATGGGGCGCTTGAGCAAAGACAGAAATATGACTAAGGAGCATAGAAACGGCTCCCAAGAAGGCGAGAATGCGTCTTTTCATCAAATACCTCCCTTTCATATCGCAAAATGATAGCAGATCAGGCCTTGGTGGGCAACCCAATTTCTAAACACATTGTAAACAAATTCGTCACAGGCTATAATCATTGCGTAAGCAATGCAGGAGGACACATGCAAAAACAACTGGCCCAGGTGATTCATGCCCTTCAATCCATTCGCGCGCCCTTCTCCCTTCAGGAGACCGATCTCCACGCCCAGGTGCGGGAGGCCTTAAAACGCGCTGATATACCATATACCCATGAAGCGCCTGTAGGGCCCCGCAGCCGCATCGACTTTTTAGCCCAGGGTGTGGGCATTGAAATTAAACGCGGCAAACCGCGCCCTCACACCTTAATTGACCAGGCCACCCGCTACCTGTCCTCGCCTAGGGTACAAGCGTTAATTATCTTAAGCGAACGGGAAGCGAACATACCGGGGTCTATTGCGGGCAAGCCCTGTGTGACTCTGAGTTTCAGCAAGCTTTGGGGGCTTGCTGTTCCACAAGAATTGGCATCTAAAAAACAAACTTCGGTTTTAAAATCAGAAAACAAACCAAAGTTCCCTTCAATGCTTCCCATTCAATCTCCGGTTTCCGCCAGCCCCGCCTATTTGAATCCGGTGGAGGCGGGCGGCAAGGTCTACGGCACCCTTTCCTATCAGGCCCGGGGCAAGCATTGGATCATCAGCGGGGAGCCTTACGTGACGGAGCTGGCCAAGCGCCTTTTTCCGGGCTCAGACAGCGGAAAAAGGGGCATTGCCCGTTTTTCCGCACACCGCCGTCTGGTGGGCGAGCTGAACTGGTTCATGCAGCGTTATCCGCTGGCGGTCATGCCCCGGGATCAGGAGCGCTGGGAGGCCGCCTTAAATGAGGCCAGAGCGTATCAGGAGAGACTTGAAGCCTTCCAGAGAAACGCGCCGGAATATCAGAACACAAGCGGCTGGTTTATAGGGCAGCTGCGGCCCTTTCAGGCTTATGGCGCGGCTTGGCTTGCCCAGACGCGCCGGGCTTTATTGGCGGATGAAATGGGCCTGGGCAAGACGGTGCAGGCCCTGGCGGCGCTGGCAGAGGCCGGGGCGCTGCCCGCCATCATCGTGGTGCCGCCCCATCTGGTGCGCAATTGGCAAAGTGAAATCAAGCGCTTCCTGCAAATAGACGGCCGTGAGCCCCGGGTCTGCGTGCTCAAGGGCCTAAGCCCCTATCCTTTGCCCCAGGCGGATATTTACCTGGTGCACTACCTGCTGCTGCGGGGCTGGAAGGACGCTCTGCCTGATTTGCCTGTTAGAACGGTGATTCTTGATGAAATCCAGGAGCTGCGCCACAGGGGGACGGAAAAATACAGCGCCGCCAGCCTTCTCTCAAACGCCTGCGACCGGGTGTATGGCCTTTCCGGCACGCCCATTTATAATCAGGGCGGGGAAATCTGGAATGTGATCAACATTCTGGACTTTCATTTTTTAGGGGATTGGGATTCCTTCTCCCGGGAGTGGTGCTATGGCTATGGAGGCGCGGTGGTGATGCACCCGGACTGGCTGGGGGATTATCTGAGGCGGGAAGGGATTATGCTAAGGCGCGCC
>DAISYX010000186.1:0-2421 GCA_036825095.1 Clostridia bacterium
ACCCTATCCTATCCCATCTGCAGGCGAGTGTTTCACTTATTGTTGCTATTTACCTTTTTCTTCTTATTCTCCGCCCTGCTGACTGGATCCGTCAGGCGCATCCGGTAGACGCGATAGCTGCGGTAATGCTGCCCGCCCGCCATGCGGGTATTGTTGACGGAAACCTGGTGGGTTTCATCCACCGGCGAGCCCTCTACCCGGCGGATGCCAAGGGACGTGGCCCCCTTGACGGTTTCCGCCAGCATCAGGGCGTTGACCGCCATGTTCTGATAGTCTGGCACCACAAACTGCATGGGGCAGCGGGAGGTGGTGGTGTGACCCAGGGCAATCATCCGCTTAAGCCAGTTCCAGGGCGTACGGCGGCCATCCGTGCCCTTAAGCGCCGGGGAGGAGTCCATAAAGCCAATCACGCAGCCGATGGGCCGGCTGCCCGCATAGGCCACCACCGCCATCTCCCGCCTCAAATAGGGGCGGATACGCTTAAACAGCTGTAAAAGATCGTCCGGTGTGGGCAGCATCGCGCCGCCTTCCTCCGGTGTGGCCTCGCAGATGATGGTGGAGATATCCTGGGCCACCCGCGCCAGGTTGCCCCGGGCGAAATCCACCTGCTTGATCACAATGCCAAAACGCTTGCGGATGCGGTCCCCCATGTCGATGATGCGCTCCACCGGGATTTCCGCAATGGGGATGTCATAGGCCAGATAGTCCCGGTGCTTGGCAAAGCCGTATTGCTCCAGCATTTGGGGCAGATAGGGCTGGTTGTAGGGGCTTTCCAGCACCGGCGGACCGTCAAAGCCCATCACCAGCACGCCTGCGGACAACATGTCATAGCGGGGCGCCAGGGGGCCCAGAACCTCCTTAACCCCGTGATCCTTAAGAAAGCCCATGGCGGCGTCCAGCACCGCCCGGACATATTCATAGTTGTCATAGGCCTCAAACAGGCTGATAAAACCCAAGGGGTCCCCTGTGGGTCCCTGCTGCCTTAAGGCGATGCCCGCCAGCACCCGGGCTACGGGCTTTTCGTTGTCATAGGCCAGAAAAAAACGCTGGATGCCCTGAGAAAACAAATCATTCTCCTGCCCGGTTAAGGTGCGCAGAAGATCGCGGCGCACAGGCGGCACCCAGTTCTCGTCCTCCCGATAAATGTCAAAGGGCAGCTGGACGAAGGGTTTTAAGCTTTTTTCGTTGGGCTTCAGAATGTCCACGTGAATCATCCCATCCACCTCCCAAATCTGTCTGGCCTGATTATATCATCCCGGGCACATCTTTACAATTACGGTCTTTGTGTCTGATTGCGCGCAGGAAAAACCTGTTTGTAGATCGCCTGGGCCAGGGCATCCCGCCCCTGTGCGTTTTGAGAAGAATAAGGAATGATGTCCCAGGGCTGCACCGCCAGCGCCCGGGCGATGGGAGCCAGATGCCGCTGATACTGGCCGCGGGAAATTTTGTCCGCCTTGGTGGCCACCACCTGAAAGGGGATGCCCGTCTGATAGAGAAAGGCGTTCATCTCCAAATCCTGCTGGCTGGGCTCGTGGCGGATATCCACCAGATGCAAAGCCAGCTTCAGCGCCTCCGCCTGGCTGAAATAGGCGGACATTATCTGCCCCCAGCTTTCCTGCTCCCGCTTTGACACCTTGGCATAGCCATAGCCGGGCAGATCGATCAGATGAAAGGCGTTATCAATCAAAAAGACATTGATCAGCCGGGTTTTTCCAGGGGTTGAACTGGTTTTTGCCAGGCCCCGCCTGCCGCAAAGGCTGTTGATCAGGCTGCTTTTCCCCACATTGCTGCGCCCGCACACCGCCAGCTGCGGCAGACCGCGCCCGGGGAAATCCCCGTAGCGCGGCAGGCTGATGATGAATTTCGCGTCCTTAAACACCGCGATTAACCTTTTGCCTCAAGCGTCAGGGCGATCACCTCGTCCACGGCGCCGACATAGTGAATCTCAAAGGCGTTTTGAATATATTCCGGCAGCTCCGCGACATCCTTGCGGTTTTCCTTGGGCAGGGCCAGGCGCTTGATTTTGGCGCGATAGGCAGCCAGCAGCTTTTCCTTGATGCCGCCAATGGGCAGCACCCGCCCGCCCAGGGTGATCTCCCCCGTCATGGCGATGTCCTGCAGCGCCTTGCGCCCGCTAAGGGCAGAGACCAGGGCCACCGTCATGGTGACGCCGGCCGATGGGCCGTCCTTGGGCACCGCGCCTTCCGGAACGTGGATGTGGATGTCCTGATCCTTGTGGAAATCAGCGTCAATATCATAGTCAGCCGCGTGGGCCCGCACCCAGGAGAGGGCCGCCTGACCGCTTTCTTTCATAACATCCCCCAGATGCCCCGTGAGGGCCAGCTTGCCGGAACCCGGCATCACCATGCACTCCACCTGCAGCATCTCGCCGCCCACCTCGGTATACGCCAGGCCATTGAC
>DAISYX010000187.1:0-2383 GCA_036825095.1 Clostridia bacterium
CACCTCGTCCACCATCTCCGGGTCCAGGGCGCTGGTGGGCTCGTCAAACAGCAGCACCTCCGGATCCATGGACAGGGCGCGGGCGATGGCGGCCCGCTGCTTCTGCCCGCCGGAGAGCTGCTCTGGCCGGGCGTCCCGGTAAGGCAGCATGCCCACCCGCTCCAGATATTTCCGGGCGGTCTCCTCGCTTTGGGCGCGGCTGCGCCCAAGCACCTTCACCTGCCCCAGCACGCAGTTTTCCAGGGCGCTGAGGTTGCCAAAGAGGTTGAACTGCTGGAACACCATGCCGATTTTGGCGTGCAGCGGCCCGGGGGGGATCTGGGTGACATCCTGCCCTTTAAAGAGGACGCGGCCCTCATCCGGGGTTTCCAGCAGGTTGATGCAGCGCAGCAGGGTGCTTTTTCCGGAGCCGGAAGGACCGATCAGGCAGGCCACCTGCCCCCTGGGGACGGTCAAATCAATGCCCATAAGCACCCGGTTGGGGCCGAAGTTCTTTTTAAGGCCCTGGATTTCAATGATGGGGCCTGTTTCCTGTTTCATGGCGCTTCCTCCCGGGCATAGGTGATATGCGCTGCGTGGTCGGACTGGGAGCCGTAGACGGTGTAGGAATCCCGCCCGGAGAGCTTCTTTTCCAGCAGGCGCAAAAGCCTGGTGGCGGTGAAGGTGAGGATAAAGTAAATGACAGCGGTGATAAAGAAGACCTCAAAATACTTTAAATAGGTGCCGGCGGCGGACTTTGACATGAAATAAACTTCTGTAACCGAGATGACATTCAGGACGCTTGAATCCTTGATGTTCACCACAAACTCGTTGGCCACCGCAGGCAGGATGCTGCGGATGGCCTGGGGGAGGATGATGCTGGTCATCCCCTGCCAGTGGGTAAGGCCGATGGCGATGGCGGCCTCCTTTTGCCCCTTATCCACGCTTAGGATGCCGCCGCGCACAATCTCCGCCATATAGGCGCCGGTGTTCACCGACACCACTAAAAAGGCGGCGCCCAGGGCGGGGATATCCAGCTGAAGGTATTGCAAAGCGCCATAGTAGACCACCATGGCCTGCACGATCATGGGGGTGCCCCTGAAGACCTCGATATAGGCCGCCAGCAGGATTTTAAGCCCCTTGATCAGGCCCCTTTGCAGGGCAGGGGCGGCGGGTTTTAAGGGGATGGTGCGCAGGATGGCGACCAGAAGGCCGATGGCAAAGCCCAGCACAGTCCCCACCACCGCGATGAGCATGGTGGTACCGGCTCCCTGTAGAAACAGGGAGCCGTATTTGTCTAACAGCAGCTGAATCCAGCCGAAAAATGTGGTGGGCATAAATCAGCCTTACTCGCTTAACGGCTGGCGGCCCATGGCCTCATTCATCAGCTGATCCCGGGTTTCCTTGTCCAGTTTCGAAAGCGCCGCGTTGATGTTGTCCATCAGCTCGCTTTCTTTCCGCAGGCCAACCGCCACCGCAGTGTCCTCCACGGAAGCTTCAAAGCCCAGGCCCTCCTCAAAGGACACAAAGGTAAAGTCGGGGTTGCTGGCCACGGCGGAGAGGGCACCAGGGCGTTCGGACACATAGCCGTCAATGCGGCCGCTGGAAAGGGCCACAATCATGGCGGGGAAGGTGTCAAGGGCGGTCTGCTGATCAACGCCGGGAATCTGTTCGATGACGGAATAGTGGAAGGTGTTCAGCTGTCCGGTGATTTTGGCACCGGAAAAATCGAAAAGGGAGGTAGCGCTTTCGTACTGGCCGCCCTTTTTCACCACGATCACCAGGTCGCTTTCATAATAGGGGGCGCTGAAATCCAGGGTCACTTTTCGTTCCTCCGTGGGGCTCATGCCCGCGATGATGGCGTCGATCTTGCCAGAGACAAGGGCCATGGGCAGGCCATCCCACTCGGTCTTGACGATTTCCAGTTCCATCCCCAGCTCCTTAGCGATGAACAGGGCCACCTGCACGTCATAGCCATCCGCAAAGCCGCCGGCGGCCAGGGGTACGGTGAAAGCGCTTTCCTCCGCCTGGGTCCAGTTGAAGGGGGCATAGTTGCACTCCATGCCCACTTTGAAGGTCTCTGCCTGGGCGGAAAGGGTCATCAGCAGAATCAGGGCCAAAAGGCAGGTCATCAGTTTCTTCATGGGTCATTCCTCCTAAAATTATTTCGGGCGGCGAAGCACCTCAGCCTCGCCGCCCGTTTAGGAAGCAATGACTTTGATAGCGCTCCGCAGTTTTCCCGCGACAGTAGCCGAAATGTTCTTCCGGCTCCCAACAGTCAGGCGCCGACCGCCTTTTCTGTTTCGGTGACCTGCCCTTTCCCGGTGGGATCGCAGCCTGTTCGGAGGCTCCTCCCCGGTACTGATGCGTGTCACGCCTCTATCCGATGTCGGAATATGAAGTT
>DAISYX010000188.1:0-2336 GCA_036825095.1 Clostridia bacterium
CGGGAAATTCTGCTTTTGTCCTGGTGGTAGATGGTTTCCCGGATGCCGGCAAAGCCCACCTTGATACCCTCTTTTTCATAGATATGAAGGGCGCTGTAGCCCGAATAGCCAAGGCTTGCGGCGCTAAGGGCATTGCGGGTGCTGCGCTTGCCGGCGGCGCCATAGTCAGGATAGTGATTGTTGGCGATGTTCACCGCTTCCACACTGCCTGCGGCCAGGATCTGCGTAAAGGCTGTGGGCCCGCGGAAGTTGTGCTGCCGGGAGAGGTTTCGATCCTGGCTGCTGTCCATCAGCACCCCTTCCAGGTTAACAAGGGTCAGGTCATCCTGGCTGAAATAATCAATAAAGCCTGAAAAAGGCCAGTCAAAGCCTTTTTCCGCAACAACGGAATCAAAAGAGTTGGCCTGGTTGCGCGCCTGCTCCTCGCTGCCTAAGACGCAGTCCCCCACAAAGGAAAGGGTGACAACAAGCCCGCCTGCGGGCTCCTTAAGTGTTAAAGGCGGGGCCGGGCTTATTGTGGGGTCTGGGGACGGGGTGTCGGTGGCGGTGGGGGACTCCTTGGGAACAGCGCCTAAGAGCGCCGCATCCTCCACCACCAGCACCTTGGTGTTTCGGGGCAGGTTGGCATAAAGCCACCAGGCGTTGATCATCTGGGCGTTGGGCCTGCTGTCAACGCGCACACACCCGTGGGAGGCTTTTGCGCCCAGGGCGGCGTGTTGCTCCGAAAAATCCCGGCCCTGCCGCACCTGATAGCCCGCCTGGTGGATCAGGTTCCCGCCGTCTATGCGCAGGGCATAGTCGTACTGGAAGCCATCCTGGCGAAAAGTGGCGATGCGGTCCTGGGTGAGGAAAGCGCCGCTTAAGGTTTCAAAGGAGCTGGTGCCCGGAGGCACATAAACCCCGGTGCTGACAGAAAGCGTGCCCACATAGGCCCCCGCTTCATATAACCGGAGGGTCTGGCTGGCCTTATCAACCAGAATGCCATAGCGGGTATCCGGCATAATCACCATAAGCTTTCCCTCGGGAACAAAGCCTGTGATCATCTCGCCGTCTCCGTGGCGGGCAGCGCGTACCCGGGCAAAACCCTCCACCCCCAGTTCCAGCAGCTCAAGCCCCGCAGTCTGGCCATGGACAAAGCCCAGGCTTTCTGATTTGGTTGAAGGCTGGGCGTAGATATGCTGATGGGCCATGTCGCCAATATCAAGCACCACAGTCGGCGCGATGATAGCGGCCCAGACGCTGGCATCGTCCAGCTGAAGCGGCAACCACTCGCCAGACTTTGAGGGAGCAAGCACAGGGGCTTCCTCCGCCTGTTCTGTCAGGGTGAAAGCCCGGACCAAAGCGGGCTGGGCTGAGCCTTTCAGACTGAAGGAGATCAGGTAGTCGCCCGGCGTGGCGGGTTTGTCGGAGATGGTCTTGTTCCACCTGAAATGCCGGGGCAGGGCGCTGTTTGGCTGAAGCGCCCAGGTTCTTACCGGGATTTCCGGATTGTCCGCCCGGGCGATGGCCACGTTCAGCTGCCGGACGCTGGTGAGCTGATAGTCCACCAGCAAATCCTCGCCGCCTGAGGCGGGCAAACGCTCCCGGGCCAGGATGGCATACGCAATGGCGGGTTCAGGCTTTAAGACCTTTACGCTTTGCTGAGCCTCATACTGCCGATTGGCAGCCTCCAACTGGGCTTTTATCACCATGTCACCTTGGGGCAGCGGCTCTCCGGCCCCGCTTAGCCCCTCAAAGGGCAGGGAGAGGGGGCCGGACTTGGCTGTTTGAACGGGGAAAAGGGGAAATTCCTCCTGGCCGATTTGCGCCCAAAGGCGAAGCTCGCCCGCCTCTGGCAGGGTCAGGCTGATGACGTCCGGGGCATAGGGTCTGATGCTGTCCGGGGCCGCGATATTAAGCGTCTCCGCTTTGGCCTGGGCAGGAGAGAAGCTGCCAAAAAGAACGATCAGCAAAATCAGGGCAAGATTTCTTTGGCGACGTAAGGGATGATTGGGCATACTAACTCCTTCCTGCAGGAAACATATGAAAACATTAGCTATTTCCGGCTGATTTGTCAATCATAAAGGAAAGAAAAACCGCCCGGATTACCGGGCGGCCTTGCTCATCTGACCTTGAGGGAGTTTACTGATTCCGCATGGCGGCGTAGCACTCGCTGCAATAGATGGGGCGGTCGTTGCGGGGGAGGAAGGGTACTTTGGTTGCAGCGCCGCACTCCGCGCAAACCGCGTCGTGCATTTCCCGCGGGCCACCGGAAGCGGGACGGTTGGATTTCCTGGTCTGGCGGCAGTCCTTGCAGCGGGTGGGCTCGTTCTGGAAGCCTTTTTCCGCGTAGAACT
>DAISYX010000189.1:0-2324 GCA_036825095.1 Clostridia bacterium
CGGGGCGCGCGACTGGGCCTGAACTTTCCGGCCCCTGAGATTGACTGGGCCAAAATCACACGGAACATGCAGGACCAGATTGATGAAAACATCCAGCTGGAAAAGGAAATGGACGCCCAGAAGGGGCTTAGCACCTTTAAGGGCGAGGCCTCCTTTGTGGACCCCCACAGCCTGAAGATCACCCTGAATCAGGGCGGCAGCACCCAGATCTCCGCAGACACCATTGTGATCGCCACCGGCGCCCGCACGCGGATTCCCGCCATCAAGGGCTTACAGGAAACGGGCTTCCAGTGCAGCGAAACCATCTTTGGCGGCCAGTTCCCCAAGGCGCCTTTTGAAAGCCTGCTGATCATCGGCGGGGGCGCCACGGGCTGCGAGTTTGCCCATATTTTCTCCGCCATGGGCAGCCAGGTCACCCTGACGGCCCTCAGGGGCCAGCTGCTGCGCGGCTGGGAGGCTGAAATCAGCCAGGCGCTGCGCCAGGGGATGGAAGAACTGGGCCTAAAGGTGCATACCAGCTTAAACGCCATCTCCATGGAGAAGGAGAAGGGGTTGAAGCATGTCACATTCGAGAATCTGGCGGAGGGCGGGCAGATCACCCTCTCCGCCCAGGAGGTCTTTCTGGCCCCGGGCATCGTGCCCAACACGGACATGCTCAACCTTCAGGCCGCGGGCATCCTGATGGATCACCGGGGCTTTATCCTCACCAACAACCGCCTGAACACCAACCTCCCCCATGTGTACGCCATTGGCGACGTCAACGGCGTGCACGCCCTGCGGCACAAGGCTAACTACGAAGCGGAGGTGCTCTGCGACATTCTCTTTGGCTCGGGCAAGCGCGTGGCGGACTACAGCGCCACCCCCCAGGCGGTCTACACCTCCCCCCAGTGCGCCAGCGTCGGCATGACCGAGGAAGAGGCCCGGGCCGCTGGCGTCAGGCCCCGGGTGGCCTATAATCACTACAGCGACATCGTGGCCGGCCGCGCCATGGGCTATGTGGCAGGGCGGGATAAGGGCGGCTTTGTCAAGCTTATCACTGACGGCGCGGACCGCCTGATGGGCGCCCACATCATCGGGCCCCAGGCCGCGGCGCTGGTGCAGCCCTACGCCTGGCTGATGAACGCGGGCGGCCCCCGGCAGCTGCAGGACCCGGGCAGCCTTTCCCCCGTCCGGCGCTCCATGGTGATCCACCCCTCGCTTAGCGAGCTGACCGCCTGGGCGCTTAACAACTTCAAAGACGCCCCCCTGCCCCAGCCGCTTAAGTAAACCGTGTCCGGGGCCCTTTTGGCCCTTTATTCTTGTGCCCGCCCCGCGACTGTGGTATCCTTTGCTGGGGCGTTTTTTGCGCCCGGTCCCATGTTTTGATGAGACAAACGGGTTTGTTGCCGGGGAGGTAAATAGTTGTTTGGCTATGTAATCGCCAACATTGACCAGTTGGACGAGGCCCAGCGCGCGCGCTATCAGCAGGTGTACTGCGGGCTTTGCCGCGCCCTGGGGGAGCGCCACGGCGCCCATTGCCGGCTGACCCTCACCTATGACATGACCTTTCTGATCCTGTTGCTCAGCGCCCTTCAGCCTGAGGACGACATGCGCCATGAACCCTTCCGCTGCCCGGCACACCCCGTTAAAAAGCGGGAAAGCGCCATGAACGCCTGGACGGACTACGCCGCGGATATCAACGTGGTGCTGGCCTATTACCAAAGGATGGACGACTGGACGGATGATCGCCGGGTGAGCGCCCTGGCCCAGGCGAAGATCATCGGCTCCCAGGTAAAAAGCGTCTGTGAGCGCCTGCCCCGCCAGTGTGAGGCCATCACCCGGGGGCTGGAGGCCCTCTCCGCCTTTGAACAGGACGGCGAGCCCAACCCGGACCTGCCCGCCGCCGCCTTTGGCAGCATCCTGGGCGCCGCCTTCACCCCGGAGGGCCTTAAGGACCAGGCGGATCTCTACGCCTTTGGGGACAAGCTGGGCCGCTTCATTTATCTGATGGACGCGGTGGTGGACCTGAAAAAAGACATCCGCCACGAAAAATACAACCCCATGGTCTTTGTGGATTCCACGCGCCATGAAAGCATCCTCCAGGTGCTGATGGCGGACTGCGTGGAGCCCTTCTCCCGCCTTAAGCTGTACAGGGACAAAGAGCTGATGGAAAACATCCTCTATTCCGGCGTCTGGGCCCGCTATCTGGCCGCGCGCAAAGGAGGCAAGAAAGCATGAGGGACCCCTACGAGGTGCTGGGCATATCCCGGGACGCCAGTGAAAAGCAGGTGACCGACGCCTATCGCAAGCTGGCCAAGAAATACCACCCGGATTTAAACCCCGGC
>DAISYX010000190.1:0-2322 GCA_036825095.1 Clostridia bacterium
TTCATCCCGGAGGGGAGCAAGCCTGCCGTCACCAACGGCCTGATCTGCATGGGCATGATGCTCATCGGACTGATCAGGGAGATGACCCGTGCCAGCCGCCCTTTTGACGCGGTCAAAACCATCCTGAAGGAAATGGACTATGTGACCCTGCTGCTTTTGTCCGGGCTGTTTATCGTCATCGCCGGCATTTCCGAAGCGGGCGTTGTGGAGGAGATCGGCCGGACCTTTGCCCGCCTCAGCGGCGGCAATGTCTTTGTGGCCTATACCCTGATCGTCTGGGCCTCGGTGATCCTCTCCGCCTTTATTGACAACATTCCCTATGTGGCCACCATGCTGCCCGTGGCCGCCGTCATCGCCGCGCAGCTTGGCATCCACCCCACCGTGCTGTACTTTGGCCTGCTGGTGGGCGCGACCCTGGGCGGCAACCTCACCCCCATTGGCGCCAGCGCCAATATCGCTGGCATCGGCATCCTGCGCAAAAACGGCTACGAGGTGAAAAACTGGGATTTCATGCGGATTTCCATCCCCTTCACCCTGGTCGCGGTCAGCTCCGGCTATGTGCTGGTCTGGCTTTTCTGGGGTCTTGGCCGCTAAGCTCCACACTTAAGAAAGCCAGCAACGCATTAAAATTAAGGGGAGGCTTTGAGCGGCCTCCCCTTGTCTTTGGTAATGCCCCGGCAACAGGCAAAACCCATAGAGTATTGATAAACAAGAATGCAGATATTGACAAGGCCTTTAAAATCCGCAATGATGGTTTTGATTAATCGCCTTAAAAAAATAAAATGCATTCCAGCAAGGAGGGACTCATGAAAAAAACGCTCAATGTCGCCATGATTGGCGGTGGGTTCATGGGCAAGGCGCACTCAAACGCCTGGCTGCAGGTCAATCGCTTTTTTGATGCGCCGTTTAAGGTCAACCTGAAGGCCATCGTGGGCTCGCGCAGCCCTTTGGAGGGCTTTGCGGCCAACTGGGACTATGAGACCGTCAGCTACGACTGGCGCGAGGTGGTGACCCGGGACGATATCGACATCGTGGACATCGGCACGCCGCCCTGGCTGCACATGGACATCGCCCTGGCCGCCGTGAAGGCGGGCAAGCACGTGGTGTGCGAAAAGCCTCTGGCCCTTAATTACGCCCAGTGCCTGGCCATGGCCCAGGCCGCGGAAGAGGCGGGGGTGGTCAGCTACCTCAACCACAACTACCGCCGCGTGCCCGCGGTGGCCTATGCCAAACAACTGGTGGATGAAGGCCGCCTGGGCCGGATCTATCACTGGCGGGGCGCTTATCTTCAGGACTGGATCATGGACCCGGATTTCCCCCTCACCTGGCACCTCAAGGCGGACACCGCCGGAGGCGGCGCCCTGTTTGATCTGGGCAGCCACGCGGTGGACCTGTCCCGCTTTATCATCGGGGAGCCGGAGGCCGTCATCGCCATGAGCAAGACTTTCATCACCCAGCGCCCGCTGCCTGGCGAAACCTCCGCCACCTTCTCAAAGGGCGAGGTGGACAGCAGCGCCAGGCGCGAGCCGGTGACGGTGGACGACGCGGTGTTCATGGCCCTGGAATATGAAAACGGGGCGCTGGGTTCCATTGATGTCACCCGCTTTGCCAGCGGGCGCAAAAATCATAACGATTTTGAGATTTATGGCGAGAAGGGCGCCCTCAAATTCAACTTTGAGCGCATGAACGAGCTGCAGTACCTGGACTTCACCCAGCCGGCCACCGAGCAGGGCTTCCGCACCATCCTGGTCACTGAAGCCAGCCACCCTTATCTCAGCGCCTGGTGGCCCTCCGGCCATCCCATCGGCTATGAGCACAGCTTTACCAACGCCTTTTACGATTTTATCTGCGCCATTGGCTCCGGCCAGCCCCTGCGCCCGGACTTTAAGGACGGCGCCCGGACCATCCGCTGCCTGGACGCGGCCAAGAAATCCAGCCAGGAAGGCAGACGGGTCAGCGTCAAGGAGATCACCGGCTGACTGGCCGCATCCAAAGACAGCAAACGGCAGGGGAAGCCCTTGCCGTTTTTGTTTTGGCGCAGGGCCGCGAAGCACTTCTTTGCCCTGTTCTTCCTTGATTTCGCGGCCCGCCTTTGATAAAATGCAAGCCGATTGGTTTTATTGCGGGCAAAGGAGAAGAGCGTTGATGCAACACTTTGATGTGGCGATCTTGGGGGCGGGCAGCGGGCTGATCATCGCGGAGGCGGCGCTGGAAAAAGGCCTCACCTGCGCGGTGATTGAAAAGGGCGCCTGGGGCGGCACCTGCCTCAACCGGGGCTGCATCCCTTCCAAGATGCTGGTCTACCCGGCAGACCTTATCCGG
>DAISYX010000191.1:0-2305 GCA_036825095.1 Clostridia bacterium
CCCCGCGTCCTTGCGGTCCATCCCGAAAAGCGCCCGCACCGTTTCCGTCCTCCCGGCGCCCACCAGGCCTGCAATGCCCAGGATCTCCGCCTCCCGGACGGTGAAGCATACGTTTTTCACCTGCTTGCCCGCACTTAAGCCTTCCACCTTCAGCAGTTCCTTGCCCAGGGGCACGTGGATCTTGGGGAACTTCTCCTTAAGCTCCCGGCCCACCATGTGCCGGATGATCTCATCCAGGGAGGTGTCCGCCACATCCAGAACCGCCACGTTCCGCCCGTCCCGCATGATGGTGGCGCGGTCGCAGATCTCAAGCACCTCCTCCAACCGGTGGGAGATATAGATCACCGCCACCTGCTGGGATTTCAGCATGCGGATGACGGAAAACAGGGTCTCAATCTCCCTGCGGGTCAGGGGGGCGGTGGGCTCGTCCAAAATCAATATGCGGGACTGCATGGACAGCGCTTTGGCCAGCTCCACCATCTGCTTGTGGGCCACCCCCAGGCGGCCCACTCGCTCCCGGGGGGAAATGTCCACGTTCAGCCGGTCCAAAAGCTTTTGGGCCTCTAAAAACATCCGTCCCCAGTCCACAGCGCCCCGCTTCATAAAAGGGCGGCCTAAAAAGATATTTTCCGCCACGCTCAGCTCATCCACCAGGTTCAGCTCCTGATAGATGATGCTGATCCCCAGGTTTTGGGCGTCATGGGAATCACGGATCTGGGCCTCCTGATCATCCAGGAGTATTTCGCCCTCGTCCTTTCCGTAAGCGCCGGAGAGAATTTTGACCAGGGTGGATTTCCCCGCCCCGTTCTCGCCCAAAAGCGCGTGCACTTCCCCCTGGTTGACGCTCAGGCTGACCTGGTCAAGCGCCAGCACACCGGGAAAGCGTTTAACAATGCCGCGCATCTGCAGATATTCGCCCATGCGGCCTCCTTGATAAAACACGCCGGGCGGCAGCCTGTGCCGCCCGGCGAGGGTGTTATTTCAGGTAGTTCTCCACCAGGCTGATATCCACCACAGTGGTCTCCGCTTCGATCACTTTTTCCGTGCGCTCCACGCCGTTAATGGCGTCAATGGCAGCCTGCACCGCGTTGGCGCCGATGGCCACCGGCCCCACATCCAGGGTGGCGGTCAGCTCGCCCGCGGCGACTGATTCAAAAGCGTTGGGGTTGCCGTCAAGGCCGATGGTGATGATGTCGTCCCGGCCCAGCTGCTTGATGGCCTGGACAGCGCCCAGCGCCATCTCGTCAGACAGGCCATAGATCACGTTGATGTCAGGGTTGGCCTGGATCATGTCCAGGGAGGCGTTCATGCCCTTCTCCCGCACCCAGTCACCCGGCTGGGAGGCGACCACTTCGATGCCAGGATAGGCTGCCGCCACCCGGTCAACAAAGCCGCCCATGCGTTGGGTGGTGAAGTCAGAGGGGAGGCCTTCAATGATGGCCACCTTGGCAGTGCCGCCGGTTTTCTCGTTGACCCAGTCAGCGATCTTGCCGCCGCCGTTATACTGGTTGTAGCCGGAGTAGGCATACACCTCCACCCCTTCCAGCTCCGTGATGGTGTTGAACATCACCACGGGGATGTTGGCCTCATTGGCCTTGCGGATGGCGGGAATCAGGGCATCCAGGTTGATGCCGCACACGCAAATGGCCGCCACCCCACGGGTGATCATGTCCTCCATCATGGCCATTTGACTGGCATAGTCATCCTCGGATTCTGGCGCCATCACCAGCAGCTCATATCCGCCGGCGACAGCCACGGGGGTTGCCCCCTCAATGCAGCTGGCATAAAACGGGCTGGTCATGGCAGGCGGCAGGAAGCCAATCTCCGCCGCAAAGGCATTGACGCTGAGCATCATCATCAGAACCAGGGCCAGAGCAAAAATCTTTTTCATTCTGTTCTTCCTTTCTTTTTCCAGGGCATAAAATCATCACGCGAATAAAAGCACAGGCGATTTCTTTGCCTCCACCTCCTTTGCCAAATAAGTTTCCCTGATGCTGCATATGCCTCAGGCCCCCTTGAGCCGATTCATCGCGCCCAATGCCCGGATCATATACACCATGTCGATGGCCTCATGGTATCATATTTATGCGTTTTCTGCCAACTGTTTGTCATTCGGCTGGTTCATTGGGTGTATTTCAAGATGATTGCTGACAAAGAAGAAGTCATTCAAACCGCTTGCGATATATGCCCGGTGCTGTGCCAAACTGCTCCCGAAACCTGACGGTAAAGTAGCTGGGGCTTTGAAAACCGCATTGAATGGCGATTTGCTGAATGGACAAGGTGGTGTAGATAATAAGATCGCGCG
>DAISYX010000192.1:0-2291 GCA_036825095.1 Clostridia bacterium
GCCGCCGCGTCCTCTCGGCTTAAGGCGCTGAGCATTTCCACCTTCTGCTCCCAGACATCCCTGGGATAGATGGCGATGGCGTCCTGACCCACGGTGACCCCCACGATGATCTCCTCCCCCAGAAGGCCCCGAAAGCTTTGGGGTACGATCACCCGCCCCTTGTTGTCAATGGAGTGCTTGTAGACGCCAATAAAGCCCAGCCGGGAAGCGGCTGAGGTGTTTTCGGGGGCGACAATGTCTGAAGGCTTCTGTCCTTCTGAGGCATCCCGCCGCTGGT
Organism: Clostridia bacterium; assembly: GCA_036825095.1. Taxonomy (GTDB): domain Bacteria; phylum Bacillota; class Clostridia; order Christensenellales; family Aristaeellaceae; genus UBA6115. The sequence continues at coordinate 278 of DAISYX010000192.1, forward strand.
CCGTCACCGAAATCACCACCAATCGCCACTTATTTCCCTTTTCAGGCACAAATTACCACACCCTTCCACCTCAGTAAAGCGACAGGGCGCCCAGCTTTGGGTTTTTGGGTATCTGAAAGGGCTTTTAGCGCTCCTTGAAAGCATAAGACGGGAATAGGCGTTCTGAATTTTGGCTTTTAAAATAGGAACGTTCATTCCAAAACAAAAAAAATAAGCCAATCTGCTGAAAGATCGGCCGGATTTGTTGGCTTATATGATGAACTTTTTGTTTCTTAAATTTCCCAAACCTTTGGGGAATTCAGGCCCAGGCCCGCCTGGCCTCAGGCCTTCTCCGGCAACTGGTACAGCGTAAACCCCAGGCAATCGCAGGACACACAGTGATATCCCACGCCGTCCACCGTGCCGGAAAAAGCGCTGCCGCAGGCGTAGCCGTGCAGGTGTCCATAGACCACATCGCTTACCCCGTACCCGGCCATCAGGTCCGTCACAGGCGTCCTTGTCCCCTGGGCATCTGTGGGCGGGTAGTGGCACAGGGCGACCAGCCGCTTCTGGGCGTCCAGCCGTCTGGCATGCTGAAGAGACATCTCAAGCCGGAGGATTTCCCGCTGGTAGATCTTCTCCACCTCCGGGTCCGGCATTTCAACTGACGGGCGCTCCCAGCCCCGGGAGCCCGCAAAGAGATATTCCCCCATCATCAGGCCGTCGTGCTGCAGGGCATAGCTGCCAAGGCCAAGCGCCTCCCGCACCCTGGTTATGCTCTTCCACCAGTAGTCATGGTTGCCCCGCAAAAACACCTTGATGCCCGGAAGCCCCTGGATAGCCTCAAGGTCCTCCCGCGCTTCCTCCAGGTGCATAGCCCATGAAATATCGCCCGGAATCAGGATGATGTCCTGCTCCCGGGCTTTTTTCTTCCAGTCTGTCCGGATCTTATCAAAATGGTTTTCCCAATGGGAGCCGAACATGTCCATGCTTTTATCCATGGAGCCCGGCAAATGCAGATCCCCTATCGCAAAGACCCGGGGCGCTTCAGCCATCCAGGCCCTCGTCGTCCTCATCATCCTGGTCTTCCTGCTCCACCATCTCCTCCAGGGAGATGGCGTCCCCCATCTCCTGAAAGTCCGGGTCGTCCTCCTGAATGGCGGGGATGATCTCCTCCATCCCGCTCACATCGTCCAGGCTCAAATCCACCGATTCGTCCCCCAGACCTTTTCCGATGTCAAAATTGTTCTGCCGCTCCTTTAGGCAATAGACGCACAGGTCATTGCCGGGCAAGGCGCGCTCGGTGTTGCACTCAGAGCAAAGCTCCGGCTCCTCCGGAAGCTCCGCATGGTGCGCCTCCCGGTAGCACACTTTGCAAAGCGTATCCGCCGAGGTCATATAGTTCAACTCACAACGAGGGCATTTAACCAGAATCATAGGCGTCCTCTCCAGCATGGTGTTCGTTTGCTCCTCCCGCGTCATCGCAGCGCATTATACATGGCAACCCTGCAGTTGACAAGTCTGGGGAGAGGATTAATAATCACCAAAAATCAGGCTGTTTTTTTGTTTCTTTTGCCCCTTAAGGCCCGCACACGCTTGCGCAGCCCCTCATCCTGGGCGCTGTTGACGTAGATGCTCTGCTTTTTTCTGCGCCTGCGGATACCCGCCGCCTTTGCCGCAGGCGTCGCGTAGGCGGGCATGGCGCTGCTGCGGTTGCGGGTGACGTTCAGCACCAGGGAAATGCCCACCACGTTGGTGACCAGGTTGGAGCCGCCATAGCTTAAAAAGGGCAGCGGAATGCCGGTGATGGGCATCAGCCCCAAGGTCATGGCGATGTTCTGAAAAACGTGCAAAAACAGCATGGCCATCACGCCGATGATAACCAGACGGCCAAACTTGTCCGCCGTGAAGCGGGAGAGGTAGAGCATCCTCAGGATCAGCAGCAGATAGACCAGCACGATCAAAGCACAGCCCACAAAGCCCACCGCCTCGCCGATGGTGGCAAAGATAAAGTCCGTCCAGTCCTCCGGCACAT
>DAISYX010000193.1:0-2272 GCA_036825095.1 Clostridia bacterium
AAGCTGCGCCACCCCAGCCGCAGCAAAAAGCTTAAGGATTTTCTTGATTGAAGCCGCCCCGGCTGGACGCCAGGCTCAGGCTGGTGGCGGATTGCGTGCCGCCCTGTGCCCTGGCGGCTGATATCGGCGCGGATCACGGGAAGCTCAGCGCCTGGCTCTTGTGGCAAAAGCGCTGTGATCGGATGATTGTCAGCGATATCAGCGCAGCGTCGCGTGCGAAGGCCCGCGCGCTTTTTAATCGTCTGGGCCTTTTGGAAAGGGTCGCCTTCAGCCAGGCTCCGGGGCTTTATGCCTTAAGCCAGCCTGTTCAGGCGGTGATCATCAGCGGCCTGGGCGGCGGCACGATGGCCGAGATGCTGAACCAGGATGTAGACCTGAACGGCGCCATGCTGATTCTTAGCCCGCAAACGGAGCTGCCCCGGCTAAGAGAGGCGCTGAGCCGGCGGGCCTACAGAATCCTTCAAGAGCATGTGGTAAAATCAGAGGGCCGGTTTTATCAGGTGTGGCAGGCGGTGCCGGGGGAGATGCCCTTAAGCGAGAAACAGCGGGCCCTTGGGGTCAACCTGGTGGCCACCTCAAGCGCTGCCCCGGCGGATTACCTGTCTTGGCAGCTAAAAGTGATTTCAGCTTGGCAGGGGCCGGAGGTTTCCACCCTCAGGCAGTGGATAAAGGAGAGGATAGCGGATGAAACAGGCGAGCATTCAGGTGGTTTTTGACTGGATAGACAGCGTGGCCCCCTTTGAAAGCCAGGAGGATTTTGACAACGCCGGCCTGCAGCTGGGTAGTCCCGATCAGCCGGTGAAGGGCATTCTGCTGGCGCTGGATGTCACCCCCCGGGTAATCGCTGAAGCCCTTAAGCTTAAGTGTGACCTGATTATCAGCCACCACCCCATTATTTTTTCACCCCTTAACAGCCTGAGGCTGGACCGTTATGTGCCCAGGATTTTAGCGGAGTTGATAAAGAACGACATCGGATTGATCGCCGCCCACACCAATATGGATAAAAGCCCCTTCAGCGGCAGCATGGCGGTGATGAAAGCCCTGGGGCTCAATAACATCCACGAGGCGGACGCGTACACCCTGACAGGGGATTTGCCGGAACCCCTGCCCGCGGACAAAGTCCAGGCTTTGATAGCCCAGGGGATTAAGGGGGCAGTGGTGCGCTATGGCGACGCCCAGAGGCTTATTAGCCGGCTTGCCGTTGCCGGCGGCGCCTACAGCGAGGGCTATCTGGCGGCCCAGAATGCGGGGGCTGAGGCCCTTTTAACGGGCGAGGTGCGCCATCACCATGCGCTGGAGGCAGCGGAAGCCGGCGTGGTGCTTTTTGAAGGGGGACACTTTGCCACGGAAAATCTGATGATGAAGGACTTGGCGCAAGGTTTACAAAGCGGGCTGAATGCGTTAAAATATACGGTGCAGGTTTATGTTTCACGGCAAATTCCTTATTTGCGAGAGTAGAATCTGCAAGGAGGAAGTATGTCACAGTTAGATTTGTTATGGGATTATCAAACCGCTGATACCGAAGCGGATATGTTGGCGCTCTCCATCAAGCAGTCGCCCAAGCGGCAGCGGCTGCTGAAGTTGCGCGACTACATCAAGGACCAGCAGGATGGCTTGCGGACCATTGAAAGCGAAGTGTTGGCCATGCTGGACCGTATGGACGCTTTGAAGGACGCCATCTCCCTGGCGGACGATCAGCTAAAGCAGCTGCAAAAGCGCGTCCAGGAGGAGCCCCCCACGGACAGCGGGGAAATCGCGGAGTTTATTGCGGAGGCCAACCGGCTGACCGGCAACTTAAACGACTACGATCAGGAAATCCGCCACGTGAGGAAAAGCGCCACGGACCGGGACCGCCGCCAGCGGGACGCCAAGCTGCGGGCGATTAAGTCCAAGGAGGAGTTTGACTCCCTCAGGGTGGAATACGACCTGGAGTACAAAGAAAAATCCAAGCTGCTGGAGCAGCTGAGAAAAAAGGCTGAGGAGAAGAAGCAGGGCATTGAACCGGCCTATCTGGCCAAGTACGCCGCCATCAAGGAGCACTGCACCCCGCCGATGGCAAAATTGGTGGACGGCCAGTGCGGCGGGTGCAACATGTCCTTTCCCTCCTCGGTGCTGCACAGGATCCGCTCAGGCGAGCAGATTGAATGCGAGACCTGCGGCAGATTGGTTTTGGGATAAAACGCTGCTGATGAGGCAGCTGAATGGCCGCGTGCCTTTGGCATGAGGAAAGTCCGAGCACCGCAGGGCAGGGTGCCAGCTAACGGCTGGTGGA
>DAISYX010000194.1:0-2265 GCA_036825095.1 Clostridia bacterium
TGGAAAGGCGGAAAAGCGTTTGGAGCATGCGGGGCATCGGGGGCGGCTGAAGGCGCGCTTCGCCCAGGCGGGGCTTGCGGGCTTCGCGCCCCATGAGGCGCTGGAGCTGCTGCTGTGCTATGCCATTCCCCGGCGGGATGTGAAACCCCTGGCGCACCAGCTGCTGCGGCACTTTGGCTCCTTTTCCCGGGTGCTGGAGGCACAGGTGGAGGATTTGCAGGCAGTGCCGGGGATGGGCGCGCACGCGGCCACCCTGGTGGCGCTGCTGCTGCCCCTGCTTCGCCTCTACCGCCAGGGGTTGGCGGAGCAGCAAAGCCAGGAGGGGGACACGGATCCGCTGGCCCTTTGCCAGGCTCTGCTGATGGGGGAGAAGGTGGAGCGCTTTTACGTGCTGGCGCTGGACAAACGGGGCAGGCTGCTGGGCCACAGCCGGGTGTCCTCCGGGGATGAGGGGGAGACCGCGGTCTACCCCCGGCTGATTATCCAGGCGCTGTTACGCTTTGGGGCGGGCGGCTGCGTGCTGGCCCACAACCACCCTTCAGGAGAGCTTGCGCCAAGCGGGGCGGACATCAGCCTGACCCGCGCGCTAAAAGAGATGATGCAGCCCCTTGACATCACCCTCGTGGATCATGTGATCGTGGGCGGGGACGGGGTCTTCAGCTTTGCCCGGGCGGGGCTGCTAAACGAGGTTTTGATGAGGGAACATGGCTAAAAGAGCGAGAAGCGGGTGTTTTGGCTTGATCATTAAACTGATTACCACCCTGGCGCTGCTGGGGGCCCTGGCCTTCGGGGTGCTGTTTGGCCTGCTGATTTACCGGGAGCACACCCTGCCCAGACCGGGGTCTGTTGACGCGATGATCGTGCTGGGCGCCCAGGTGAACCCGGACGGCACCCCCAGCGTGCAGCTGGAATGGCGACTGACCAAAGCCCTTGAGGTCTATCAGACAAAGCGCACGCCCATTGTGGTCACCGGGGCCCAGGGGGCGGACGAACCCCGGACGGAGGCCTCCGTGATGAGAGAGTGGCTTATAGCGCGCGGCGTGCCGCCGGAGGACATCCGGATGGACGAAAGCTCCATGAACACCAGGGAGAACATCGCAAACGCCATGCAGTATCTGCCGGGGGTGAAGGATGTGCTGATCGTCACCAGCGACTATCACCTGCCCCGGGCCATGCAGATCGCCCGGGATCAGGGCCTGAACCCCTCCGGGGTGGGCAGCCCGATCAAGCCGGAGTACTGGTGGAAAAACCACTTTCGGGAAACCTTGGCCTGGGGCAAGTATTATTTGCAGAAGTTTATTCCAATCCCGTAAGCATCTCGTGGCTTAAGCAGCGGGTGAGCAGCCTGCGGCGGGCCCCGATATCCCCCAGCGCCCACATCAGCTTGGTCACCGCGGCTTCGGTGGTCATGTCGTGGGCGCCGTAGATGTTGTCTTCCATAAAGCCGCGGCCCACCTCATAGAGGGTGAAGTCCGCCTTTTCATACAGGCACTGGGTGGTCACCAGGGTGATCAGGCCGGATTGGCTTAGCCCCTGGAGCTTTTCAATCAGATTGCGGCGGATATAGTGAAGGCCGCCCAGGCCAAAGGCCTCCAGCACCAGGCCCCGGTAGCCCGCTCTCTTGATATGGTCAAAGATCTCCGGGTCGGTGCCCGGCATCATCTTCAGCAGAAACACCCGGGCGTCTATCTCCAGGGGGTTTTGAATGTCGTATTGCGGGAGGCTTGCTTCCTGGCGCAGATGAAGGCCGTCCGCGTCAAAGCGGCCCACCGGGGGCGCGTTGATGGAATCAAAGGCGTCAAAGCCCAGGGTGCGCATCTTCACCGCCCGGGTGCCGTGGATCACCTTGTGATGAAAGGCGATAAAAACCCCTGGCCGGCCGGAGGCCGCCATGGCAAAGGCCTCCCGCAGATTGCCGGGGGCATCGGAATGGGGGTGGTGCAGGGGCAGCTGGCTGCCTGTGAACACCACCGGAATTTTAAGCCCCGGCAGCATAAAGCTGAGCGCGGAGGCGGAATAGGCCATGGTGTCGGTGCCGTGGGTGATGACGATGCCATCGCTGATCTCCTCAACGGCCCTGACGGCCTGGGCCAGCTGGCACCATTCCTCCGGCTGGATGTTGCTGGAGTCCAGCATAAACACATCTTGGGCCAAAATGTCCGCCCGCTCCCTGAGGCTGGGCATAAAGGCCAGGATGCCCTCCGCCCGGGTCATGGGCATCAGGCCGTCCGCGGTCTCCAGGCTGGCGATGGTGCCGCCGGTGGC
>DAISYX010000195.1:0-2238 GCA_036825095.1 Clostridia bacterium
CCCCCACGGCGTTGGCAAAGCGCAGGGCCTCTTTTTCCTGAAGGCCCCGGCTGAGGCCCGCGGCAAAGCCGGCATTGAAGCTGTCCCCCGCCGCTGTGGTATCCACCGCCGCCACCTTAAAGCCGGGGGCGTGGAAGACCTCCTCCCCCCGGATCAAATAGGCGCCCTCCCGGCCTGCCTTGGCGATCACCCGTCTGGCCCCCATGCGGATCAGCTTTTGCCCCGCCCGGGCCAGCTTGTCCGGGCTGTCGGTTTCAAGGCCGGTTAAAAGGGCCAGCTCCGTCTCATTGGGGGTGATATAGTCCGCCGCCGCCAGCAGCTCCCCCGGCAGGGGCTGGGCCGGGGCGGGATCCAAAATCACGGTCTTTCCGGCTTCACGCAGCCTCCCGGCGGCATAGGCCACCGTGTCCAGGGGGATTTCCAGCTGCATCAAAAAGATGTCCCATCGCATCAGCTGCGCCCAGTGGCGCTCAATCTGCGCCCGGTCCACCAGGAGGTTGGCCCCGGGGAAATAGATGATGCGGTTGTCCCCGCTGTCTGAGGCCACCTCGATCACGGTGGTGCCGTTGTTCACCCCGGGCACCGTCTCCACGCAGTCCGCCTGGATGCCGCTGTCGCTTAGCACCTGGCGGTAGAGGGCGCCGTTCTGGTCGTCCCCCAGCTTGCCCAGCATCAAAACCCCCGGCGCCAGCCGGGAGGCCGCCACCGCCTGGTTGCCGCCTTTTCCGCCGGGGAACACCTGAAAATCAAGGCCCCTCAAGGTTTCCCCCGGCAAAAGAAACCGGGGCACCCGGGACACCAGGTCCACATTCATGCTGCCGATCACCGCGATTTTAAGCATTCCCCGCTCCTTTCCGCCGCTTGACAGTTCTGTTGTTTCCCCTCTACAATAACAGAAAAAGAGACGGCTTCCAATAGAAGGAGGGGTAATGGCATGAAGAGATCAACCTACGAGGACGCGCGCCTGCGCGCCATCAGCTATTTTGAGAAGGCGGGCATCGTGCTGACCCAAAAGGAAAAGGACAACATCGAGGTGGCGGACTTCGGCCTTGACGAGCTGGAGAAAACCGGCCTGGAGCTGGTGACCTATGTGAACACCCGGCGCTGCTGCGCCAAGGAGCTGGTGCTCTTCCCCCATCAGACCTGCCCGGAGCACCGCCACCCCACGGTGGAGGGCGAGCCCGGCAAGGAGGAGACCTTCCGCTGCCGCTGGGGCACCGTCTACCTCTATGTCCCCGGCGAAAAAACAGAAAACCCAGGCGCTTTGCCCCCTGAGGGCAGCGAGGCCCACTACACCGTGTTTCACGAGGTAAAGCTTCTCCCCGGTGATCAGTACACCCTGATGCCCAACACCCTGCACTGGTTCCAGGCGGGGCCCGAGGGCGCCATCGTGTCCGAGTTCTCCACCACCAGCCGGGATGAATCCGACATCTTCACCGACCCGAGGATCCAGCGCATCCCGGAAGTGGAGGGCTAAATCCCCTGAGAAAAAGCGCCCAGGCGGCGGGGCAGAATGATCTGCCCCGGATGCTTCTGTCCGCCATGATGGCGGGGCTGATCACGGCGGGATCGCAGCTGGCGGTCCCGCTGCCTTTGGTGCCGATTAATCTGGCGCTGCTGGCGGTGTTTATGGCGGGCTTTCTGCTGGACAGCCGCTGGGCGCTGGCCTCGGTCCTCCTCTATTTGCTGATGGGGGCTTCGGGGCTTCCGGTGTTCGCGGGCTTTAAGGGCGGCCCCCAGCATCTGCTGGGGCCCACGGGCGGCTATTTGATCGGCTATGTGCTGTGCGTGGCGGTGGTGGCGGGGCTTGCGCCCTGGGCTGACACCTTCAAAAAAAGGGCGCTGATCTGCGCCCTGGCTACCCTTGCCTGCTACGCCTGCGGTACGCTGTGGCTGATGTGGCTGACGGGCAGGAACCTCTCCTCTGTGCTGGGCCTGGCCGTTTTGCCCTTTGTGCCGGGGGACGCGCTCAAGTGCCTGGCGGCGGCCTTTTTAGCGCCCCGGCTGCAAAGGATTTCCCGCCTGCTTTAGCCCCGGGGCCGGATGCTCACCTCTCCGGCGATCAGGCGAAGGGGGCCCTCTCTGGTTTTCACCAAAAGGGCGCCTTCGTTATCAACATCCTCCGCCAGCCCTGTTTTGGGCTGGTTTTCATATTCAAAGCTGACCCATTGCCCCAGGTTGATGCAGTGGGCGCGGTAGCTTGCCATATGGCGGGGCGCCTGGGACAGGCCGGACAGG
>DAISYX010000196.1:0-2194 GCA_036825095.1 Clostridia bacterium
GTATCCGATAAGCATCTGGATATCCTTGATCTGGCGCTGCGTATCCATGGCGGCGTCTGTGAAAATCAGCCTAATTTCCGGGTGGGAGGCCGCCGCTTCTTTAATCTCTTCGTTCATGGTGATCCGCCAGGGTTCTGTCAGATTGGCCTGGCTGATGCCGATCAGGTGGCGATAGGCTTTGTCAGGGGAGCGGACAGGGCGGTTTTGAGGCAAGACCAGGGACAGCACCAATATGCCGCACACCAGGACAAGAACCATGGGAATAATAAGCCTCATCCCTTTTTTCACGGCTGGCCTCCGGACTTGCGATACTCAATGGGCGCGCTGCCCAGGGTTTTTTTAAAGGCTGTGCTGAAGTAATAAGGAGAGGAGTATCCAACCCTCAGCGCGATGTCCTTAAGCAGAAGCCCCTGACCCATCAGCTTGACCGCATGATTTATCCGCGTTTTAGTCAGGTATTTATTAAAGGACAGGCCTAATTCCTGCTTCATCAGCCGGCTGAGATAGGTTGGCGTGATGCCGCTTACGTCTGCTACCTCCACCAGGGTCAGATCCGGATTGGCATAGGCCTTGGCGATATAGTTTTGCGCGTCCGCCACAAAACGCGAGGTTTGATTGCTGTCAAACACCAGGGCAATCAGCTGGTCATAGACGGCGGGCAAACTTTCAAAGGCAGGGACCTCCGCGTTTTCTGCGCGCAGCGGCTCCCGAAGCTTGGCGGCCAGCAGCTCGGGCAAACGCTCCCTCAGCAGCAGGTTGCTGGCGCAATGGCGGTCATAAAGCCAGATGACATTCCCTCTGCCGTCCGAAAACAAACGCGAATGGGAGCAAAGCGTGAATTTGCCGCCAATGACCCCCTCCACTTCATAGCGCAGATAAAGCTCATCCGCAGGGTTTTCACTGACCTCAATGACGCCGGAAATCAAGGTCATGCCATAGTGCAGGGCGGGATCGATGTCAAACTGGCCGCAGTAAAGCCGGATTTCCTCCGGGGTATACTCGTCCCGAATCACATCCCTTAAAAAAATTTCGCTGAGCAGGTCCTTTCTCTTTAGCAGCTGGTCGGCGGCATAACGCCTGAGCCTGGCTTCGCTTTGCTCCCGAGACAGCTCTTGAATGGCCTGATCAAGGCGGCTTCTGAGCTCCTGAATGTCCACAGGCTTCAGCAAAAAGGAATGGACGGACAGCTCCAGCGCCTTTTTGGCATACTCAAACTCCTCATGCCCTGTGATGACGATGACTTTCATGCCCTGATAATCAGCCCCCAGCTCTTCAAGCATTTCCAGGCCGTTAATAAAAGGCATGCAGATATCCAGCAGCAGGATATCCGGTCGCTGTGCCTGAATCATATCGCGGGTTTCCAATCCGTCACGCGCCAGGCCCACCAGCTGGATAGCCAGATCCATCTTCTGAATTTGCTGGCTTAGGCCGTGCAGAATCTTGGGTTCGTCATCCGCGATAAGCATCTTGAACACCTTTTGCTCACCCCTCTTTTATTTTGCTGATAGAGCGCTCCTTGCTTGCGATGGATTCCAGGGTGACCGGCAGACGCACCAGCACGGTGACGCCGCCCTCGCTGTTGGCGCGGTAATAGAGGCCATGGGCCTTGCCATGAACGAGGCGTATGCGGTCATTGACATTGTAAAGCCCGTATCCGTGTGAGTAGGTGGTGACCTGCTCGGTGCGCAGCTCTTTATTGATGCTGTCCAGCTGCCGGGCCGTCATCCCGACGCCGTCGTCGGATACTTCGATATGAAGCTCCCGGTTTGTTTCAAACACCCTGATCTGGATGTGGCCAGGGCTCTGTTTTTGCTTGATTCCGTGATAAATGGCGTTTTCCACCAGGGGCTGGAGGATCAGCTTGTTGATCATGACGCTGAAATACTTTTCATGGCAGATAATCTCATAATTCAGTTTTTCCTCGTAGCGCACCTTTTGAATATAGAGGTAGCTGCACACATGCTCCAGCTCATCCCCAAGGGAGATGATCTCATGCCCCCTGCTTAAGCTGATGCGAAACAGCTTGGTTAGGGCGCCCACAAGCCGTACCACTTCCTCTGAATTCTGGGATTCCGCAATCCACCGGATGGTGTCCAGGGTGTTGTATAAAAAGTGGGATTTAATCTGTGCCTGCAGCGTTCTGATCTCCGCCTCCCGCTTCAGGTTTTGCTCAAAATATACAATTTCAAGCAAA
>DAISYX010000197.1:0-2184 GCA_036825095.1 Clostridia bacterium
CCTGAGCCTTTCCTTTAGACTCCTCTCATGTTGCACTTGGGGCTGCAATCCAAGTTGAGAGCTTCCTGACACAATCTCCAAAATTCGCCCTTGCATTCGTCCGCGAGGCTTGATATACTACCTTGGCTGTCATTTGACAGCGTGCGCCCTTAGCTCAGCTGGATAGAGTGTTTGACTACGAATCAAAAGGTCGCAGGTTCGAATCCTGCAGGGCGCGCCAGGAGAACCGCTTGATGTAAGGCATCAGGCGGTTTTTGCTTTGGCGTGAAGAGCGGTTTTCCCGGACAAATCAAAAAGCAAGGAGCAATCCGGCGGCCGGGCGGAACCGTCAGGGGTTTTCTATCCTGTGGCTGCGGGCGCGGCCTGTCCTGGCTCTTGAAAAACAGAGATTCAAACGGGAATCCCGGGAAAAACAGCCGGGCCATTTGACCAAAGCGGTTTCTATGATAGAATATTCACGGCGTTAAGGAACGATGGCATGCCTGTCCTGCGCGGCGTTTGCTCGTTCTTTTTCTGTTCAATGATATTTGGCGGAGTGCGTATGGAATATCTGATTCTGGGGGTCATTCTGATTCTGGCGCTGTTGGCCATTCGGTTGTCCAGCCGGCACGGCATCCCGGCGCTGCTGCTGTTTATTGTGCTCGGCATGGGATTTGGCCTTCTGGGGATGGATTTTTCCGATTACGAGTTCGCGGACGGCCTGGCCACGGTGGCGCTGATGGTCATCATGTTTTACGGCGGCTTTGGCACCAGCTGGAAGATGGCCAGGCCCGTGGCCAGGGAGGCCATCGTCCTAAGCTCCCTGGGCGTGGTGGCGACGGCCCTTTTGACAGGGTTGTTTTGCCACTATGTGCTGGGCTTTGGGATGCTGGAGGGCATGCTGATCGGCTCCATCGTGGGCTCTACGGACTATGCCAGCGTGTCCAACATCCTGCGCAGCAAGCACCTGAACCTGAAATACAGCACCGCGCCGCTTCTGGAGCTGGAAAGCGGCTCCAACGACCCCACCGCCTACACCATGACCATGGTGTTTCTCTCGGTGATGATGGGCTCCCAAGTGTCTGTGCCGCTGCTCATCCTCCAGCAGGTGGCGCTGGGGCTTGTGGTGGGCTTTGTTTTGGCCTTCCTGGTGGGCAGGTACCTGCGGCGCATCTCCGCCCAGGAGGACGGCCTTTCCGCGGTGTTCATGTCCGCGGTGATGCTCATCACCTATGCGGCCGCCAGCCTCATCGGGGGCAACGGTTATCTGGCGCTTTATATCCTGGGGATCCGCCTTGGCAACATGGAGTTTCGCGGAAAAAGGGACATCGTGTTCTTCTTTGACGGCTTTACCGAGATCATGCAGATCGCCCTCTTCTTTGTTCTGGGGCTGCTGAGCAACTTCCAGGGCTTTATCCGCACCTTCCCGGTGGCTTTGGCCATCATGGCCTTTATGACCCTCATCGGCCGCCCGGTGGCGGTATGGGGGCTGATGCTGCCCTTTAAGTTAAAGCGCAACCAGCTGCACATGATTTCCCTGGCGGGCATACGCGGGGCGGCGGCCATTGCTTTTGCCATCATGGTGGTGAACAGCAAGGCCCCCTTTGTATCGGATATTTACCATATCGTCTTTGGCATCTGCGTGCTCAGCTCCCTGGTTCAGGGCAGCCTGATGCCCCCGGCCGCCCGCAGGCTTGACATGCTGGACCCCAATGACACGGTGCTGCAAACCTTCAACTACTATCAGGACAAGGCGGAGATCGGCTTTTTGGAGACCACGCTGCGCCAGGGCAGCCGTCTGATCGGCAAAAAGGTGGCGGACCTGCGGCTCACCTTTGACTTTATCGTGGCTAAGATAGAGCGCAAAGGAAAGACCGTGGTGCCCCGGGGCCAGGTGGTGCTTCAGGAGGATGACGTGGTGGTTCTGGCTGGAGAGAAGCATTTCGACCTGAGCGGCCACGACCTGACGGAGTTCACCATCCCCAAGGGGCACAAGTGGGAGAACAGGACCGTCAAGGAGTTGTCCCTGCCCACAGACCGGATCATTGTGATGGTGCAGCGCAGCGATGATGACATCATCGTGCCCCTGGGGGACACCCTGCTTCAGGCAGACGACAAGGTGATCATGCTGCAGATGGAGGAAGAGGAGCGAAAAGCCCGGGAACAGCCCCTTTTGGAGGATGAGGCGCCATCTGTGCCTCTGGA
>DAISYX010000198.1:0-2138 GCA_036825095.1 Clostridia bacterium
CCGGCCTATGCCCCGCCCCAGGAAAGCTATGAAGCGGCCTATACGGATAACCGCTACGCACAATAAGACCACGTGTTGAAGGGAGATTGACCAATGGCTATCACCGTCACGATGATTGAGGAAAAGGAGTTCAAAACCAAGGTTCGCGGCTACGATCCGCTGGAGGTGGACGAGTTCCTGGACGCTATCTGCGATGAGATGGAAAGCATGGGTCAAACCATCCAACAGCTCAGGGATCAGGTGAAGCTGGCCCAGCAGGCTCAGCCCACCCCTGCCCCCTTTATGCCCGCGGCAGCGCCCCCGGTAACGCCCCTCTCCCCTGTTGGCCCCAAGGAGGCGGCGCTGCCCAGCGACCTGGAGGCCGCCAAGCAGCTGCTGGAGAAAACCCAGAAGGCCTGTGACGAAACCCTCAGCGAGGCCAAGAAGCGCGCGGATGAAATCGTCAAAGAGGCGGAGGACAGCGTGGACCCGGAGATGGAAGACCTGGAGGCCCAGAAGGAAACCCTGCGCCTGGAAATCGAGGCCCTCAAGGAAGAGGCCCAGAAATTTAAGCGCCGCTTTCAGTCCATGCTGAAGGACCAGAACGAGATTTTGGAGTCCGAGCTTTCGGAGTAAGCAGCATCCCCATTCATCACCAAAGGCGGTTTTGACAAGAGCGTCAAAACCGCCTTTTGCTATGAACAAATCCTAAGGTCTGCCGCTTCCTAATAAACCGCGATGGGGCCGCAGGGGCCTTTGATGATGTCGATCTTGGTGTCAAAAATCTCCGTTAAAAGCTTGCCGTTCATGATCTCCTTTACTGTGCCAAAGGCAGCGATTCTTCCTGATTTCATGGCGCAAATCCGGTCGGAGTACTTGGCGGCGAAGTTGATGTCGTGCATCACGGTTAAAATCGTCCGGCCAAACTCATTGGCGGCGTGGCGCAGATGTTCCATCATCTGCACCGAGCGGGCCACGTCCAGGTTGTTAAGGGGTTCATCCAAAAGGACGTACTCCGTCTCCTGGCACAGCACCATGGCCACATAAGCCCTTTGCCGCTGGCCGCCGGACAGCTCGTCCAGATACCTGTTTTCCAGCTTCGTCAGATCCAGAAAGTCGATGTATTTGGAGATGATGGCCTCATCCTTTTTGGTCAGCCTGCCTTTGGAATAAGGGAAGCGTCCAAAGCCTGCCAGCTGCCGGACGGTCAACCGGGTGACAAAATGGTTTTCCTGGCGCAGGATGGTGACAATTTTAGCCAAATCCTCTGATTTGGAGCGGACCACATCCATGTTGGCCACCTGAATCTGGCCGGAATCCATGTTCAGCAGCCGGCCAATCATCAAAAGGGCGGTGGACTTGCCCGCGCCATTGGGCCCGATCAGAGAGGTGAGGCCCGCCTTGGGGATCTCTATATCCAGGGGGCCGATTTTCACCTCGTCGGTGTAGGACTTGGAGACATTGTCAATCTTAATCATAAAGCGCCCTTCTTTAAAATCACAATCAAAAACACAATTCCCCCAAACATTTCAATGATCACGGACACCACGCCCTGGGCATTGAATACATGATACATAAAGAAATATGCCCCTGTTAAAACAAGAAAGCCAATCGCCAGGGCCATGGGGAGAATGTAGCGGTGATCATAGGTGGGCGCCGCCTGGTAGGCCATCGTCGCCACCAAAAAACCAAAAAAGGTCAGCGGCCCCACCAGGGCCGTTGACACGGACATCAGCACGGAAACCAAAATCAGGGTGTAGATCACGCCAAACTGATGATTCACCCCCAGGGCGGTGCTGCTGCTCCTGCCAAGGGAGAGGACATTAAGCCGCTTTGAATACAGCAAAAGAAGCGCCCCCGCCAAAACCACAAGCGGGATGGCGACGACGAAATAGGCGGAATCCGCGTTGTTGACCGAGCCAAACAGCCGCGCCTGCAAAACGTCAAACTCGGAGGGCGCCAGCAGCCGCCTCATAAAAGCGGACACCGAACGAAGCCCCGTGCCCATGATCACCCCCACCAAAAGCATCAGCTGCAGGTTGCCATAGCGCCCGGAGAGCAGCCAGCCATAAAGCACCAGGCACATCACCACCATGGCGGCCACCTGGAACAAAAAGGAGCCCACGCCGGTGAAGCTTAAAAAAGAGGTGAGGCCCAAA
>DAISYX010000199.1:0-2075 GCA_036825095.1 Clostridia bacterium
TATAATATGAGGGGAAAACGGCCAAATGCTTAAGTATTTCATCAAGCGCGTGTTGGTTTTAATTCCGGTTTTTTTGTGCATAACGGTTATCCTTTTTTCCATCAATAAGCTGATGCCGGGGGATCCGGTCCGGGCGATGCTGCCCACCAATTTAAAGCACGATCAATATCTTGCAGCCTATGATGCCATGTATATCAAGTTAGGGCTGGACAAATCACTGCCTGAGCAGTATTGGTCCTGGCTGACGAATATGTTCAGAGGTGAATTCGGCTGGTCCAGCATGAACAACCGCCCTGTGGCGGATGTGGTTGCGGAGCCAATCCGAAACACAGTTATTTTGAATTTTGGCGTGATCATCATACAACTGTTGATTTCCATACCCGTAGGGATATGGTGCGCAGTGAAACGTCGATCCGTTTTTGATAATTTTTGGCAGGTTTTCTCTTTGGTTACCTGGTCTATGCCCTCATTTTTTATCGCGCTTTGCTTGATTTACCTGTTTTCCGTTGTGTTAGGATGGCTGCCTTTTGGCGGCATGCCCAACAGCGCCTTGCTATCCGGCTGGGCATATATCGCCTCATGGCTGAGGCATCTGGTGCTGCCCACTGTAGTTTTGTCATTAATCAGCATCGCGTCCACCATTCGCATCATCAGAAACGCGATGATCGATGCCCTGAATCAGGATTATATCCGCACCGCCCGGGCCAAAGGCCTGCAGGAAAAGGTTGTTATCTATTCCCACGCATTCCGCAACGCGTTGATTCCCGTTTCCACCGTGGTCGTGGCGACGTTTTTTTCGCTCTTCGCCGGTTCAACCATCACGGAAACCGTGTTCGCCTGGAATGGCATTGGCAAAGTGATGATCGGCGCTATTCATATGCGCGATACCATGCTTATCACCACCATGAATTCATTTTTCTCGCTCTTAAGCGTCACGGCCGTCCTGATATCAGATATTGTATACGGATTTGTTGATCCGCGCATCAGATTGAGCTAAAGGAGCGATGGAATGAGTAACAGAAGTGTTTTTGGCCGCGTTGCCTCGTCATTTACCGGAATGTTTAAGAGGCTGTTTGTGCCTCAAAAGATGTCTGTTTTGGAAGAGGAAGCCATCCAGACCCCTTTAAGAACAATCCTGAAAAACTTCACCCGCAACCGCCTGGGCATGATCGGGCTGTTTGTGTTTATCTTTTTTCTGTTGTTTGCCTTCTTAGGCTCACGGCTTTATCCGATCAACCTGACCTATCTTGAGTTAACCAACGGCAATTTACCGCCTGGCCGGGGCTATCTGAATGTGCCCAAGGACCTAAAAGCGCAGGACATCAAGAAGATTGTCTCCGGCGTGTCTTTCTCTTTCGCGCTGAAGAACGACGGAACGCTTGCCAATTGGGGTTCTGAGCCAAACCAGCTGATGACCAACGTATCGGACTATGTGCTGCAGATCCCGGAAGAGGTTAAAAAAGCCAACATTGTGGACATTGCCTCAGGGGGCAAACATATTTTGGCACTTGATGATCAGGGCATTGTTCACGGCTGGGGCTATTACGGCCACGGGCAGACGGAGATACCCGCTGATATTCAGGCAGAGCTTCAAAGCAGCGGGGCTAAGATCAACCAAATGTTTGCCAGCACCATGTGGTCTGCCATTGTCACCTCTGATAAAGACCTGCATGTCTGGGGCTCCGCACAGGCAACCATGAATTTTAGGTTAACCCGTCAAATCCGGGGCCATGTTGAAAAGATCGCTGCCGGCGATAACAACATGATCCTCTTGCTGGATGACGGCTCAGTCAGGGTGATTGGGGATCGGTCTTCCGAATTCTTTCTTAATCTGCCGGAGGAGTTGACCGAAGGGAACATCAAAATCGTTGACATCGCCGCGACCAATCGCAATGCCCTTGTTCTGGACGAAGACGGCAATATCCATACCTGGGGCAGCACCCAGGACAGGCTGACCCGTACGCCCGCCATTGAGCAGAAGGTTGTGTCCATTGCGGCTGGTTACAAGCACTTTGTGGTGCTTCTGGAAGATGGCAGCGTGGTGACCTGGGGAGCCAACGAACTTCAACAAACAG
>DAISYX010000200.1:0-2067 GCA_036825095.1 Clostridia bacterium
GCGCTTCCGTCAGTTCCCCCGTTTTGGCGTCCAGCCGGACGGCCACATACCGGGGCGTGTCCAGAAAGTCGCCGCCGAACAGATCATACAGGGGCTTATAATAGGTTTCCCCGATGTTTTCACCGGCTTCGCCTTCAAACTCAGGCCACCAGGGCTGTTTTTGGGAAAAGAACAGGTGATACACCGGCTTCCCCACTTCCTTTGAATGGTAATACACCTCAGCGTAGCGGCCAAACATCGCAAGTTTTTCAGCGTTCCACCCGGGCAGCGCCAGCACGGCGGCCTCCGCCTTTTCCCAGGCCTCTTCAAGGTTTATGGCGCCTTCCTCGGGCAAACGGATATCCTGCTCCACCGCGTTTTTGATGACCTTCCGGAAACCGGACCAGTGCGGGGTGTGCTGTTTTAGCTCCTCCATCCGCTCTGTCCACTCAGCTTTCAGGCGCACCAGGCTTTCAAGGGTGTAGGGCTGGGCGCTGTAGTACGCTTCAATGGCCTCCTGCCACATCTGCACAATGGGCTCCGGGTAGTTATTCTCAGCCCCGACCTGGCGCGCAGGGGAACTCACGGACAGCACCTCGCCGGTTTGCGAATTGATCCACACGCTGTACTCGCTGGGCGCTTCATAGACGCTCGCCCCTTCTTTCATGTAGTACACAAACCAGGTGCGCTCGTCCTTTTGATCCGCGTAGCTGCGCAGCTCCGTATACAGGGTAAGGGCTTTCAGATTTTCATCCGATTCTTCAAACTCCGTCTTGATGGCCTCATTGGCGATCTCCACCGCCTGCTTAAGAGGGATGTCCTTCTCCCCCGGCAGCCAGTACATCTCCTCGTCATAGCCCAGGGTATTGGTCTTCACCAGCATCTGGGTGTAGGCCGCCTTATCCTCCATGGACCAGGTGGGCAGGATGCCTTTCTCCGCCTCAAGGATAGAGATGGCGGTGATGGTATCCTCCCGCATGCCCGGATACTTATCCAGAATCAGATCGGTGGCAATCCGGGCCTTGTCGGCGTCAGACACTTCGCCGCTCTTTAACTTTTCAATCTGCTCCTGGTCAAACACCAGGCCTTCCGACTGCATGGCCAGCACAAACTCCGCCCGCTTTTCGCCGCTCCAGCTGTCAAAGTAGCCAATTTCCCCTTCGTTCCGGGCGATTTGGTCATAGTAATTTTTCCATAGCGTCACAGCCAGGGCGGTGGCGGCCAAAAGGCAAATCGCCAGCGCCAGCACCAGGGCCAAAGACAGTTTCTTTTTCACCTTAGTCTCTCCTCTCATCTGCCGGAGCATCTTGTGGCTGTCCTCCGGCGTCCAGTCCAGCCAGGAAAGCTGGCTGTCGAGAATCGGTTTGATTTTACTCTTCATCGAAGTACCACCTTTCCAGCGTTTGATAGAGTTTGTCCTTTGCCCGGCTCAGCCGGGACTTGACCGTGCCCTCGGGAATGCCCAGGGCCAGAGCGATATCAGAGATCTCCATTTCCTGATAGTAACGCAGCAGGATGACCTCCCGGTGCTTGCGGGGCAGCGCCATGATCCGGGTCATCACGGTGGGATCAGGCATCGCGGGGTTTGTGCTGGGTTCGGGAATCGTCTCCAGGGTCACCCGCCTGTCCACCCGCTTAAACCAGGCGCTGCGGCGATAGTCACGGCAGGTGTTGACCGCGATGCGCACAAGCCAGGTTTTCTCGCTGCTCTCATCCCGGAAACTGTCAAGCGCCCCATAGGCTTTCAGGAAAGTCTCCTGCACAGCGTCCTCCGCTAAGGACAGGTCTTTAAGGTACAGAAAGCACAAGCGCTTCAGATACCGGCCGTGTTCATCCATCATGCGGATGATCCGCTCCTCCCGGACTTTGCATGGTACCTCTGCAAAATCCATCCGCCCACCTCCTTTCACCTATATAGACGGGGGCAAGGGATGACGGGGTTCCATTCCCCTGTTTTTTCTTATCCGGGTTTCAGTGTATCATAGCCGGGGATACAAGTGAGACAGAATTCGCTTCCGTTTCGTTTAATAGGTGAAGGGAGGTGAGCGCGTGGAGGAGACCAGGGCCAAAGAGCTGGACCGGCTGATC
>DAISYX010000201.1:0-2061 GCA_036825095.1 Clostridia bacterium
CAGCCGCTTTAATATCTCCGTATCCGCGGGGCAAAAATCATACTGGGGGATCTCCCGGGGGGTGATCCAGCGAAGGTCCGCGTGCTCGCGCTTTTGCGGCTCGCCCGAGGCGATCACGGCGTGATAAAGCGTCAGGCGCACATGGATATCCGGATAGCGGTGGCTTAGGGACATGAAAACATCCCCCACCTGAAGGGTGACCCCCAGCTCCTCCCTGCACTCCCGGATGAGGGCCTGCTCATGGCTTTCCCCCGGCTCCACCTTGCCGCCCGCGAACTCCCACAACAGGCCCCGGGCCTTGTGGGCGGGGCGCTGGCAGATCAAAAAGCGCTCCCCCCGCCGGATGAGGGCGGCCACCACGGGCGTTTCCGGCATCATCAGGCGAAGGTCTCCATGGGCTCCACCTCCAAAAGCTCAAGGCCGGGGTTTTTCTCCTGGGCCAGGCGGATGGACCACTCGTTTTCAAAGAAGAGCACGGGGTTCTCCCGGCTGTCACGGCCCCGGATGGTGGTGGAGGTCAGGCTCAGCTCCGAAAGGGGCCGGGGGCTGGCGGTCACCCAGCGCACAAAGCGGTAGGGCAGCATGTCCATGGCCAGCTCCGCGCCGTATTCGTTCTTAAGCCGGTGGCTCAGCACGTCAAACTGCAGGATGCCCACCACCCCCACGATGGACTGCTCCGGGCCCAGCTCGTCCCGGCTGAAGGTCTGGATGGCGCCCTCCTCGCTTAGCTGGGCCACGCCCTTTAGGAACTGCTTGCGCTTCATGGAGTCAAAGGGGCGCACCCGGGCGAAGTGCTCCGGCGCGAAGACGGGGATTTTTTCAAAGCGCAGCCTGCTCTTTTCGCTTAAGGAGTCCCCCAGGCGGTAGATGCCCGGGTCAAACAGGCCAATGATGTCCCCGGGGTAGGCGGTGGCCACCAGGGCCCGCTCATCCGCCATGAACTGCTGGGGGGCCTTCAGCTGAATCTGCCGGCCGCTGCCGGAGTGCCAGGCGGCCATGTCCCGGCGGAACTCGCCGGACACCACCCGCACAAAGGCCAGGCGGTCCCGGTGGGCGGGGTTCATGTTGGCCTGGATTTTAAACACAAAGCCGGTGAACTCGGGCGTTTCAGGGCTTATCAGGCCCTGGTCGCTCTGGCGGGGCGTAGGGGGCAGGGTGTACTGGAGGAAGCGGTTTAAAAAGGGCTCCACGCCGAAGTTGGTGACGGCGGAGCCAAAGAACAGGGGGGTCAGCTCCCCCCGGCGCACCGCTTTTAAATCAAAGGGGTCCCCCGCCTCGTCCAGAAGGGCGGTTTCCTCCTTCAGGCGGGTGATGTAGTGCTCCGCCAGCACGCCGGACAGGGCCGGGCTGTCCAGGGGCACCTCGGTTTTCCTGGCCTTGGTCTTGCCGTGGTCCCCGCCGAAGTACAGCTCCACCACCCGGCTGTCCCGGTGGCAGACGCCCTGAAAATCCCCGTCCACGCCGATGGGCCAGTTGACCGGGCAGGAGCGGATGCCCAGCACCTGCTCCAGCTCTTCCATCAGCGCGAAGGGGTCCTTGGCGGCCCGGTCCATCTTGTTCACAAAGGTGAAGATGGGGATGCCCCGCATCCGGCAGACCTTGAAAAGCTTGATGGTCTGCTCCTCAACGCCCCGGGAGGCGTCCAGCAGCATCACCGCGCTGTCCGCCGCCACCAGCACCCGGTAGGTGTCCTCGGAGAAATCCTGATGCCCCGGGGTGTCCAGGATGTTGATATGAAAGCCCTCATAGTCAAACTGCATGGCGCTGGAGGTGACGGAGATGCCGCGCTGCTTTTCAATCTCCATCCAGTCGCTGGTGGCGTGGGCCGCGGCCTTGCGGGCCTTCACGCTGCCCGCCTGGCGGATGGCCCCGCCGTAGAGCAAAAGCTTTTCCGTCAGCGTGGTCTTGCCCGCGTCCGGATGGCTGATGATGGCGAAGGTGCGCCGCCGGTTGATCTCTTTTTCCAGGTTTTCCATAAAATTCCCCCTAAAGGCTGGTGTAGCCTGCAAAAAAAGATTATAGACAGGGCCTTGGGGGCTTGTCAAATCAGGGGGCGGTTCT
>DAISYX010000202.1:0-2048 GCA_036825095.1 Clostridia bacterium
CTGTTTTTTCAGATTATAACACAGTTTTTGCCCCGTCAACAGGAAAACGGCAGCTAAGGCGGGAAAATCACTGGCGGATGAGGCCGGTACCCTGACCTTGACCAGTATCTGAGGCTGTGATAAATTGACGCAATAGCATAAAGAAAAATGCTGCTTGTGCCAGAAAACGTAAGCGCAGGGTGAGACCAAAGCAAAGGGTGAGAACGCTCAGCTTGCATGAATTAAAGCGCCGTGGAGAGAGATCAGATGCCAAAATCCCGACCGACCCTAACAGCATCCGGAGCCGTAAGTTCAGTGTCCTATAAAATGCTGCTGATATGTTTTTTGATTGCGGCCGCCTTTATCGCCGTTTGCTCCAAGTCCTCTTTTATTTATCCCATCAATGACTGGGGCGATGCCAACGCCTATGTGACGGTGGCGCAGATGATGAGAAACGGCCGTGTGCTCTATGCGGATATCTTTGAGCAAAAAGGCCTGTACCTTTATTTTTTTCATATCCTGGCCACCCTGGTTTCCTACCCTTCTTTTTTGGGCGTCTACCTGATGGAAACCCTGGCCATGACCTTTTTTCTTTTCTTCGCCTATCGGTGTTTTTCGCTGTATGTGCCTGTTAAACTCATTTTACCGGCGCTTCCGGTGCTTGTTTTCTCGGTCGCCGCTTCCCTTTCCTTCACCCATGGGGACAGCGCGGAGGAACTCATGCTGCCCTTCCTGGCCTATTCGCTGTATCAGATGCTGATGTGGTCTGACCAGGCGGAAAAAGGCATCACGGGGAAGACCTGGCTGGGCCAGGGCATTGTGTGCGCCGTTATCCTGTGGACAAAATACACCATCCTGGGCTTTCACCTGGGGTTTTGCATGGCTGTCTTTGTTTTTTCCATCCGGGAGAAGGATTACAAGGGCTTGCTCTCCAAAGCGGGCCTTTGGCTTGTGGGCATGGTGATAGGCTCCGTTCCCGCCCTGCTTTATTTTGGCCTGACCGGGTCCTTTAAAGAGATGTTTGAGGTGTATTTCCGTTCCAATACGGTGGTTTATGCCGGTGACGCCTATAAAACCATCGGCAGCCAGTTCACCCGAAGATGGGAGGAAGGCACCCTGCTTTATTTTGGCAGGGTGGCCATGGGTTTTTTGGGAAGCCCTCTGATGACAGGTTTTGCGGTGGCGGGTTATTGGGGCGGCGCCTTTGCCCGCAGGAATCCAAACGGCAAATCAAGGATGGCGGTTCGCTGGGTGTATTTGACCATGATCCTGGTGCTGGTATCCCTGCCAATCGTGTTCAACTATTATTTTCTAACCCTTGGCGTGCTGTCCGTCCTGGGTGTTCTGTACTTTTTGCGCCTGTTGAGCCGCTCCTCTCTGGCGGCGGGATCGCTTAAAAAGTTCGCGGTGGCGACGCTGCTTATCATGGCGGTGCTGCTTCCCCGCTCTCTGGCATCCAGCCAGAACGCCTATCTGCTGATCTACGGGCGGGATGACCTGCCCCAGTACCAGTTTAAGCAGATTATTCAGCAAACGCCGGACGCCACCCTGTTAACCCATGTCAACATGGACCATGGCTTTCAAAACGTTGCGGAGATTGTGCCGAATCACAAGTACTTTATCGCCACCAATACTTCCCTGCCCGAGCGGGATGTTGCCTGGCGGGAGATGGTTGAGTCGGGCGCTGTGGATTACATCATCTCCAACAACGAGGAGCTGGAGCCTTTGTACCCTGTTTTTCCCTATGAACTCGTCCAGACAGCCGCCCACCCCTATGAAGGGGAGGTGTGCATCTACCGGCTCTACCGCCTGAAGCCTTAGGCGCGGACGCGTTTAATGGGGCACCATAAGGGTATATAAAGCGGACAGGTTACTTTGGCCTGATTTATTTTTCGTGCGGGCCGGGGCTTTTTAGTGCGATTGGTTTTTATCCATTCGCTGTGTGTCAGCATGACTTTGGGTAGTGAGGAGAGGGGATGGATATCAGCAAAACCTTGATTAAAAACGCGCGGATTTTCCCGGGCGTTGAGAACGGCCAGGCAAAGCCGGTGATTGAAGCGGGCTGCGCG
>DAISYX010000203.1:0-2022 GCA_036825095.1 Clostridia bacterium
TTTGGGCGGGCGCTGGAAATCGCTGATCTGGGGGAAAATGTCTTTTCCTTTGACTGTTCCCCTCAGGAATTTGACACGCTATGGCGGGACTATTTTGACCTTGAGACAGACTATCATCAGATCTGCTCCTTGGTGGGCCCGGAGGACGGCTATCTCTATGAGGCGGCCTGTTTTGCCCGGGGTCTTCGCATCTTAAGGCAGGAGCCTTTTGAAACCCTGATTTCCTTCATCATCTCCCAGCGCAAAAGTGTAGGCGCGATCCGCTTTTCTGTGGAACGGCTATGCCAGGCTTTTGGGGCGGAATTTGCTCTCGGGCTTTACGCTTTTCCCACGCCCAAGGCCCTGGCAGAGGCCTCTTTGGACCAGCTTTTAGCCTGTTCGCTGGGCTACCGGGCCAAGTACATAAAGGGGGCGGCCCGCATGATTCATGAGGGAAGGCCTGATCTTGACGCGCTGCATCCGCTTGATGACCAGGCGCTTTTGGACGCGCTTCTTCCCCTGCCCGGGGTGGGGGTCAAGGTGGCCAACTGCGTGATGCTCTTTGCCTATCATCGCATGGATGCCTTCCCGGTGGATGTCTGGATTGACCGGGTGCTTGCCAGCGAGTTTCCGGGCGGGTTTCCCTTTGAACGCTTCCCCGGGGTTTCCGGCGTCCTGCAGCAGCATTTATTCTGCTATGCCCGCTCCGGGGGCAGTAACAAACTTGTAAAAAAATAGTCACACAGGTATAATACCATCACGCCATAAGGCGTCAGGAATTTGAAAGGAAATTCATGCAGCAGCCTGATATTTTTTATTATCGCGGCAAGCGGGTTCATATGGTGGGCATCGGCGGTTCCAGCATGTCCGGGCTGGCTGAGATGCTTTTGCGCGAAGGGTTTACCGTTCAGGGCACTGACCGAAGCGACAGCCAAGCGCTTGCGCGCCTGCGCGAATTGGGGATTGAGGCCCGGGCCGGACATCATCCGGAGATGGTAGACGCTTGTCAGCTTTTAATCTATTCCGCCGCCATCCCTCCGGAGGATCCGGAGCGTCAGCGGGCCTTTTCCCTGGGGCTTCCCCAGATGGAGCGGGCGGTGCTTTTGGGCCAGCTGATGGCGGGCTATGAGCAGCAAATCTGCGTTGCCGGCACCCATGGCAAAACCACCACCGCGGGCATGCTGGCCCAGGCGCTATCCACCCTGGGCGCCAGCCCTACGGTGCATATCGGGGGCCATCTTGAGGCCATCGGGGGAAGCGTCCTGCTGGGGGACAAGGGCTTGTTTGTGGCGGAGGCCTGTGAGTTTAACCGCAGTTTTCTGCATATGCCGCTCACCCTGGCGCTGCTTTTAAACATTGAGGAAGACCATCTGGATACCTACGGCGATATGGATCATGTGGAGGAAGCCTACAGCCAGTTTTTGGCACAGCTACCGCCTGAGGGCCGGATCATCGTGTTTGGGGATGACCCCCGGGCCCTGCGCGTGGCGCAAGCGGCGGGCAGGGAGCTTTTCACCTTTGGCCTTTTGGCTGAGAGGGATTATCAAGTGAGGGAGCTGGCCTGTGATCCGCATGGGCGGGCCAGTTTTTCCCTTCTGTTCAGGGGCGCGCCCCTTTGTGAGGCGGCGCTTCAAGTGCGGGGGAAGTACAACGCCCTGCACGCCGCGGCCGCCCTGGCGGCCATCCACCAGCTGGGGCTTGATGTGGGCCAGGGGGCGGAGGCGCTTGCTGGCTTTGTCGGCGTGCAGCGCCGCTTTGAGCATACGGGCGTGGTGCAGGGCATGGCCATGTACCACGATTATGGCCATAACCCGGCGGAGATGAGGGCGGCGGTGAGCATGGCGGCTTTGCCCGGCAAGCGGGTGATCGCCGTGATGCAGCCGCACACCTTCAGCCGGGTGAAGTCCCTCTTTGAGGACTATCTGACCTGCACCCAGGCGGCGGACATCACCCTGGTGACAGACATCTATGCCGCCAGGGAGAAGGATCCGGGGGATATCCACAGCAGCGCCCTGGTTGAAGGCATGCGCGCTCATGGCCTCA
>DAISYX010000204.1:0-2021 GCA_036825095.1 Clostridia bacterium
TTTAGAGGCGGTACCATAGTGAAGCGTGGGCGGCTTTTCAAATTCCGCCCGGTAAAAGACCGCCAAGATGTCCGGGGTCAGGGCGATGTTCTCCACCGTGAGGCTTACAAGGCCAGCGCCGATGTTGTCCGCCTGCTGCCAGCTGAGATTGGTTTCCCCGCTGATGCCGGATAGCTGGCCGGGGTCCTTGATCAGCCGGCTGCTAAAGCCCTCAAGGTAGGGGATGGGCGCGCCGTCGCCCAGGGCCACAACGGGCGCTTCCGCCGCCAAAGCCGGGGGAAGGACGAGCATCAGGGCGAGGGCCGCCAGCAGGGCGGCGAGGGTTTTACGGATGGTCATATCAGCGTTCCTCCTTGGGAATAATTGGAAGGGTAATTTGGTCAAAGCGTTCTTTGCTCATGCCGTGATAAAAAGACAGGGTGATCTCCTCCGGCATTTCCTCAAGCGCGCCAAAGGACTGCGTCAGTTCCACGCTGCCGTCCGGCAGGGGGATGATCTCCTGCTGCATATCGCCGGATTCCCGGGAATTGCCCTCCTCATCCAGCCACTCTGCCCACAGCCCGTCCTGAAAGTTCACCGCCTGGATCGGGGCGGCGTCAGGGGCCAGGGCGTAACGCAGGGTGAGGTAGCTGGCGATGGGGCTGAGTTCCACTTGGCAGTAGGTGAGCATCAAGCCCGCTTTGGGGAGGGGCAGGGGCGTTTGGGCTAGGGCCTCCCGGGAGAGGGGGCTTTTTTGAAGGGTGAAGGCCAGGCTGCCCCGGGCGCTTTCGTCCATCTGCTGATAAATATCCATGGCCAAAAGGTTTAAGCGAATGCGCGCTTCATCCCCCTGGGCGGGCAGGGACAGGGTGTAAAGCAGATCGCCGTTTTGATACCGCAGGTGATGCTGGCGCGTCTCCTGCACCTCTTCATTGACCAGGGCGTCCCAGACCTCTGCCTGAACCATTTTTTGGCCCGCGGCCTGAGCCTTTTCCGCGAAGCTCTCCCCTTCGTAAATGTTGCCGCTGGCTTGCCAGTCATAGGCCCAGGCGGGCCCGGAGTCCGGATCCATCAGCAGCACCTTTTCGACATCCCCGGGGCTAACCCGGAGGGTGAAATAGGCCTGGCGGCCGTCATAGACGGCCTCTTCCACGGTGAACCGAGCCAGGGCGGGCTGGACGGCCTCCTGGGGGATGCCGCTTTTCACCATCTCAGAAGCCTCAGGCAGCAGCTGGGTTTTAAGGGCATGGCTTAGCGTGTCAAGCACCCCCAGGCGCTCCAGGGCATAGGCGCTGCCCAGCAGAAGCAGCAGAACCAGAGCGGCGCTAAGCGCCGGTCGCAGCGGACGGGCAGGGCTTTTTTTTGCCTGTGCGGACAAGGCGCCGCGCATCCTGTGGGAAAAGCGGGCAGGCGTTTGGCCGCAGGGTTCTAACCAGAGCGCTTTCATGTGATTATCTTCCATCGTCTTCCTCCGATAAGAGCTGTTTTAGTTTTTCGCGCCCCCGCTGCATCCGTGAGAGCACCGTGCCCTGGGGGCAGCCCAGGGCCCTTGCTGTCTCCTTGATGGAAAAGCCCTCAAAATAATGCAGGATCAGGGGCAGGCGCTGGTTTACGGGCAGGCGTTCCAGAGCGTCCTTAAGGATCAGCGCGTCCTCCTCGGGAAGGTCTTTTGGTTCCGGCAGGATTTCCACCGGGATCTCCCGCCGCTTTTTTCGCAGAATGCTGTAGCAGGCGTTGATCATCACGCGGCTCATCCAGGCTTTCAGCTTGCTGTCGTCCTGGATGCTCCGGGCCTTGCGCCAAGCTGTTTCCATGGCGTTTTGCACGGCGTCCTCCCGGTCCTGGGGGCTGCGCAAAAGCGCGCAGGAGATTCGGTGCATCAGGTCGGTGTGCGCCAGGATGCGCTCCTCCAGGCTTTTGTCTGTCACGGTGTGCTCACTTTCTTCTGTCTTTCTGTCGGGCCTGACACCTATATTGACGCGCGGAAGGCGGGTTTTATTCCCTGTGGTTTTTTATTATCCATATTTTGCGGCAGATGATGC
>DAISYX010000205.1:0-2012 GCA_036825095.1 Clostridia bacterium
AGGGATATTTTTAGAAATAATACACGATTAATCAGATAAAATACGAATTACAGCGCTATTATACGGGCAATAAAACCAAAAAAGACATTGAATAAGAATGTTTACTGTTATTTTCAGAAAAAGTTGCTATTTTGTTCTTTCCATGATATATTTCTATAAAGTAATCTATCCAGAAAGGGTTTGAGATAAACAGTGGATGCACAAAGAAGTGGTCTGACCATCGCGGATGTGGCCAAGGAGGCGGGTTGTTCCGTCGCCACCGCTTCCAGGGTGCTGAGCGCCAGCAAATACCCTGTCAGCGGGGAGATGCGCACACGCATTTTAGAGGCAGCGGCCAAGCTGGGCTATACCCATAACCTGAAGAAACGCATGCTGGTGACCGATCAGAACCCCTATTTGGGGATTATCGTTCCCACCTTCCAGAACCCCAACTACCTTCAGTTCATCAGCGGCATTGAGAAGGTGGCCAACCTGGAGGGCTACACCGCCCTGATCCTCAACTCCCACCGCAACCCAAAGCTGGAACGCCAGCAGATCAACAGCCTGATCCAGAAGAAGGTGGGCTCCCTGCTACTGATGTCGGTGGACGAATCCCCGGACGCGCTGCACCATTATCTGGACATGGGGGGCTTTGCCTGCGTGTTTGAGTCCAACTTCCCGGACCATCCGGAGGTGCTCAACGCCAAGGTGAACCGCTTTGAGGCCGGCCGTATCGCCACAGAGCATCTGCTGTCCCAGGGGCATCAGTCCATCGCCTTTCTCACCCTGCCTCTGGAGCATTTCCAGACCCGCAGGCTTACCCTGGACGGCTGCCGCTTTGCCATAGAAAAGCACGCGCTGCCCTTTTCCTTTGCCAATATCTTTATGCCCGCCAGCGAGACGGAGTCCGCCACCGGGCTTTACGAATTTGAGACCGGCTATGGCCTGGCGGAAAAGGTGCTGCAGCACCCCGGGCAATACACCGGCATCGTGTGCCAGACGGATATGCTGGCCTATGGCTGCATGGCGGGGCTGAAGGCCGCCGGCGCCTATGTGCCCAACAACATTTCCGTGGTGGGCATTGATAACATCCCCTTTAACAACATCACCACCCCTTCCTTAACCACGGTGGACACCTATTCCCGGATGCTGGCCCAGCGGGCGGCCCAGCTGATCATCAACATGCCGGAGGATAATGAGGAAATCCTGCGCACCCCCCTTTCCATGAAACCGGAATTGGTGAACCGGGAATCCGTCCGTAAGCTATAATCCCTTTTTGTCAAATTCAAAACGCTTCCCCGCTGTTACACGGAGAAGCGTTTTGCTTTGGCCGGATGATCCGGCCGTTTATCTGTTCAGCGTGGCATACAGGATGGCGGTTCCCCAGCTGTAGTAGAACTGGGGGAAGTAGCCTTGCAGCTCGGCCGTGAACAGGTCATGGTAGGTGTTGCTGTACAGCGGGATCATGGGCAGCACCTCGGCCCAGTAGGTTTGGAATTCCATCCATCTTTCCAGATAGGCGTCCCGGTTACCGGGCTGCTCCCGGGTCACGTTGGCTGCAAGTTCAGCCAGCTTCTCATCCTGGATGCCGGAGGTGTTCATGGTGCCCTGGTATGCGTCACCCACCAGGAAGGTATTGGTGGGGTCAAACAGGTAGGAGAAGTTGGTGCCCATGAACAGCAGGTCAAACTCCCTGGGGTCCTGCCGGTAGTACTGCCTGAACGCCAGGTCAAGGGGCAGGGACACCGTCCTGAGTTCCCCGCCGATCTGCTGCAGGCTGGCAGAGAGCATGGCGGCGGTCATATCCGCGCCTTCATTGAGAATCGTTACTGCCATGACCAGGGAGAGCGGCTTGTACTCCGTGCCGAACAGCTTATGCCTAAGGCCGCCTGCCTGGGGGTCATAGGCGCCGCCCTGGGCGTCATACACCCAGCCGTCTTCAGCAAGGAGCCTGGCAGCCATCTCAAGGTCCAGGGTGTAGGGCTGCATCTCCGGCAGGTCATCCGCCCTCTCCTGCGCCATCCACTGGCCCA
>DAISYX010000206.1:0-2000 GCA_036825095.1 Clostridia bacterium
GCATCAGAATATTTAAAACCACTAAGCACATCCGGGCTGCCCGCTGCCCCAGGACAAAGGGCTTAAAACGGGCGGAAGGGAAGCTCCATTTGCTTTACGCGTCTTCGTCAGGGTAGAATCCCTTGGAGGCAGGTGCACTGGCGTGCCCGCCCTATTTTAATGAAGCAAGGGGGAGCCTTATCGTGAAGCCTCAGGTGCGTTTGATTGCCGCGGACATGGACGGAACGCTGTTAAATGAACATTCCCGGGTGTCAGAGCGCACGATACGCGCCATTCAGATGGCCCGGGACAAAGGGGTTCTCTTTGCCGCCTGCACCGGGCGATTCCCGGATGACGCCTCCCTGGTGATGCTGGACGCGGGGCTTAAGGGCGCAGTGATCAGCTTAAACGGCTGTGTGATTGCAGACAGGCCCTTGGGCAATGTGTTGACTGAGCACCTGATGGAAGAGGAGACCGCCCGATGCACCCTTAAGGTGCTGGAAGCCTTGGGGGAGGGCTATTTCATCTTTGCCAGAAACGCCGTCTATTCCCGCTTTGAAAAGACCCGGCATCATTCGGAAACGGATTTCATCGGCCGTGAAGAAATAAAAAACCGAGTCACCTACTATTATGGCAGGGAAGCCTGTCTGGATGCGGTGAACCATCCTTTATATAAGTTCTATGTCTATCGGGAGGAGGGCGGCCACAGCCTGGCGGAAATCAGAAAGGCCCTTGACTGCGTGCCGGAACACTCCCTCACCCAGTCCAGCATTAACAACATCGAGATCATGCCCGCCAATATCTCAAAGGGCACCGGCCTTAGGGATTTGGCTAGTCGCCTGGATATTAAGCCGGAGAACATCCTGGCGCTGGGGGATCAGCTAAACGACGTGCCCATGCTTGAATACGCGGGCATCAGCGTGGCCATGGGCAACGCGGTGGAGGCGGTTAAAAACACCGCCATCCACCTGACCGCCTCCAACATGGACGACGGGGTGGCGGAGGCGATTGAGCGCTTCTGTCTGTAAGATTATCCGTCTCCTGCCACCTGCCACTGCCAGGGGAAGGGATCGGTCATTTCAACCAGCGCGGTTCCGGTGGTGCTGTCCTTGATCTCCTTGCTAAGGGCCTGGGCGTCCTTTTGTCTGACAATAAAAGAAAGGGCGACCTGGGCGGAAAACTCTTTCTGCATATCGGTCACGGGCCGTTGGTTTAGCAGGTATTCCAGTTTATCCCAATAAGCATAGCCGCACTGCACGCTTACTTTGACGCTTTGCTCCACCAGCGCCAGTCCCGCCGCTTTGATGGCCTCGCTGGCCGCATGGCTGTAGGCCCGGGTGAGGCCGCCGGCCCCCAGGAGCACCCCGCCAAAATAGCGGGTCACCACCACGCAGGCGTTGACAATTTTCTGATGCCGCAGGGCATCCAGAATGGGTATGCCAGCGGTGCCGCCCGGCTCGCCGTCGTCCTGATAGCGCATGATTCCTGCGTTCTCCCCGATGATATAGGCAAAGCAGTAGTGGCTGGCGGCCTTGAAGTCCGTGCGCTGCTTCTGGATAAAGGAAAGCGCCGCTTCCTCTGTTGTCACAGGGGCTGCGGCGCCAATAAAACGGCTTTTCTGCACCATGTGCTGGGTGGCGGCGGGTTTTGCCAGAGTGAGAAAATCCGGTCTGATGCTCAAGGCGCCATCATCAGCCGGCAGTAGTGCTTTTTGCCGCGGCGCAGCAGCAGGCCTTCAGCCGGGATGTCCTCAGCGCTCAGGGTGAAGCTGGCGTCCGTGATTTTGTCCTCGTTGATCATCACCGCGCCCTGCTGAACCATCTTGCGCGCGTCGCTGCGGCTGGAGCATAGCCCGCAGAGGAAGAGAATGGTGGTCAGGCGGCTGTCCTGTGCCAGTTGGCTGGCGCTGATTAAGAAGGTGGGCACATCCGTCATGCTGCCGCCGCCCGCAAACAGGGCGCTGGAGGCCTCCCTGGCCTTTTCCGCCTCCGCCTGGCCGTGGACCAATTTGGTGGTTTCAA
>DAISYX010000207.1:0-1979 GCA_036825095.1 Clostridia bacterium
GCGTCCAGAGGAGGAGAAGCGGCCCCGGGATGAGGCGTCCCCCGAAGACGAACCGGGCGAAGCGCCCCAGGAGGACGAAGCCGCAAAGGAGGCTGAAGAATGAAACAGGACAAACGCCTTGCCAGGCGCTATGCCATTTTCGCGCTGGTCACGGTGCTTTTGTTTTCCACCCTTATCGCAGGCCTTTACAACCTGCAGATTGTTAACGCGGATCAATACCAGGACGCCACGGACACCAAGCGGGTGAAGACCCTTAGGGTCACCGGCAAGCGCGGGATGATCACGGACGCTGACTCAGTGGTCTTAGCCCGCAGCGACGATATCTACAATGTCACCTTTTATATGACCAGCAGCGAGAATACCGCGTCCCACTACGCGAAGTTCACCCCGTCCATCCTGGAGACCAAGCGGATCGTTGAGCAGTATGATGGGGAGATTGCCAACAAATTCGTCATTGTGCGGGACGAGACGACTGCCGAATGGGTGTTTGACTTTGGCAAGGGCATATCCGACCGGGCCTGGGCCATTCGTGAAAGCCAGTGGCGGGGCAACCACTATCTGTCCGCCACCAAATACCCAACGGCGGAGGACTGCTATAACCGCCTGTATGAGATGTATCAGCTGGATCAGCATAATGTGGATGAGGAAGCCGCCCTTAAGGTGATGGCGGTGTATTCGGAGATGAAGATGAACATCTTTAACTCCACCCCCGTGGTGATCGCCAAGGACATCCCCTATACCGCGGTGAGCGAAATCTCCGGGCGCAGCATGGCCCTGGCCGGCATGGGCATTGAGGTGGGGGAGAAGCGGGTCTATCCCTTAAGCACCATGGCCTCCCAGGTGATCGGCTATGTGGGCGCCATCAGCGAATCGGATAACTATCAGACGGACCTTCAGCCCATGGGCTACGCGCTTAACGACACCATCGGCAAGGACGGGGTGGAGCGCTCCATGGAGAACTGGCTGACGCCCAACATCTCCAGCCGCACCGGCAGCCGGGTGATGGAGCGGGACAACCAGGGCCGCCTGACCCGCCAGATCAGCGTAACCCCGCCCCAGGACGGCAACAACGTGAAACTCACCCTGATTACCAGCTACCAGCAACAGGCGGAGCGCGCCATCGCGGCCAATGTGGCCTTCACCCGGGGAGTTCAGGAGGCGGAGATGTTCCGGGACCGCTGGCGGGAAACCAACAAGGCCAAACTGGAACAGCGGGATTTTAACGAATACAAGCTGAAGCTGGCCTCAACCGGAACCATGGTGGTTTTAGATGTAAGCACTGGGCGCGTTTTGGCAATGGCACAATATCCCACCTATGATCTGAACGCCATGGTGGCCGGGGGCAAGGAAGTGGCGGAGATTTTGCTTGATGAGCGCAGTCCCCTTAGGAACTACGCCATCCAGCAAAGAGCAGAGCCCGGTTCTATCTATAAGATGGTTACCGGCCTGGCGGCTTTGACCAATAACCGTCTGACAGTAGAAACCAAGATTTCTGATGAAGGGCTTTACAAGCGTTACACCACCAAGGATGAGGACGCACCCCAGTGCTGGATCAGCAAGGGCCAGCGCAGCCAGCATGCCAACCTGACGATTGTTGACGGGCTGCAAAAATCCTGCAACTATTTCTTCTACACGATCACCGGCTACCTGTATGGTGATACGGGAAGCAACCTGCTCTACCAGTATTCTGCCAAAATGGGGCTGACCACCCGGACAGGCATCCAGCTGCCGGGCGAGGCCAGAAGCGTGGTGGGAAACCAGACCTCCCTTTATGACCCCACAGTTTCCCTGGGAGAACAGGAGACCTCTCAGCCCATTCTGGTGGCCGCTTCCATCAAGAAGCACTTGACCAATATCGGCTCCAGCTATGGCGTTACCTATGATGAGGTGCGCCTGGACGCCTGCATCAAGCAGCTGATGGACATGGCGCTGGTCACGCCTTCGGATGATTGGGCGGATGCCATGCGCCCCATCCTGAT
>DAISYX010000208.1:0-1978 GCA_036825095.1 Clostridia bacterium
GAGCACTACGCCCCCTTCATCCCCCCGGTCCACCAGCACGCCGTTTTCGCTCACCTTGGTGACAGTGCCTGTGATCTTGTGCTGGATGATTTTATCCGCCGTGATCTGGGGCGGCAGGGAACGGGTCATGACGCCGTTGTAAAGCACGGTCAGATAGGCGCCGGGGGTCAGGGCCTCCTGGAGATTTGCCTGGCCGGAGCCTTCAAACTGGGTCTCCTCGCCAAATTTGACAAGCACTTCCCCCGCCTCCTGCGTCTGGATCAGGATGCCCCCTGCTTCCAGACCAATCACCACGCCGCTTAGGCGGGGCGTTTCCTCCGCTGCGGCCCCCAAAGCCCCCAGGCTTAAAACCAAAGCCGCTAAAAGCACCATCATCTTTTTCATCAATCCTGTCTCCTTGTTTTTTGCGCGCTTTGAAACGCGCTCAGTCATATGACGCAGCCGGACGCAAAAAGTTCCCGCCGCGCCCAGGCAATCGCTGCCTGCCAGTGGAATGTACCCGGAGACAGCCTTTTATATCAATATTATTGTGCAGGGCTCAGGCGGGCTTTATTTGGCCATACCTTTTTTATGCCGAGGAATCAATCACCAACTGTGGATGATATTGAGGGCCTCAGACAAGGGATAAGCGCCCTCAAGGGGAGCGGAAGCCTCGTCAAACACCATGAGATATTTGTAGCGCTCCCCCAGTTTGTCCTGCCAGGCGCGGCCCAGACGAATTTTAGCGGCGCTGTCCACATTGGCCAATTGCATGCCTTTCACTTCCAGCAGCAGAAGCGTTTCTTTTTTGGTGTAAACGATGAAATCCTGATAATGATTAATCGGGCCGTTCAGGAAAAACTCCCGGCGCTCCAGGTTTCGATGCCACCACAGCACATTATCAAGGCTCTCCACCTGGCTGATGATTTTGTTTTCCGGTGCGGTCATTTCCCCGTCTTCAAAGGTGTACAGGGACTTATCGATGCTGCTGACCCGGCCGGATAGGGAGATTTTATCGGATAATTGAAAGCCCTGATCAGGCACACAGGTGATCTTGCCGGTTGCCAGCTGCTGTTTGAACTGCGTTTGACGGTGCGTTGCCTTCAGCGCGTCAATCTTCTCTTTGATGCGCCTGGCGTATTCAGGGAAATGGTTGAACAATGCGCTCCTGGTGTCCTCGTCCATGGCATCCACAACCCGGGTGATGTAGGTCTTGAGGTCTTTGTCCGGGATGGCGTCTTCACCCTGCCTGATGATGGAAAGAACTTGCTGTTTGATAGTTTCCAGCTTCTCACTGTCGCTGCTTGTGCGCAGGGCGCCAAAGATACGCGCGCTGTCCCTGGCGGTATAATACCGAACCCTTGGCGTGCCGCCCGCATCGGCGTCCACCTGGGCTGCCTGCCCTGCAAAGAGATCAAAGGAGATTTCGGCGTCCTTGGTGTTCAGATTGAATCCTTCCATCAGCTGTTCTTTTGACAGCCGCGGGCTGCTGTCATCCAGGAGCTTTGCCTCATGCGCTAGGATAAACTGGGGGATAAGCAGTTGTTCCGCGCTTTCCCGGTACTGTGTCTGGATGGGATAGAAATTCATTAAAGCTCTCACCTCCATGGGCAAAGGCGATTTGTCCGCTTGCTGCACCTCTTCTTCATAGCGGGCGCCTTCCTCCCTTGCCAGGTCAAGAAAAGAACGGAATTCATCATCAGATGGACGGGATTCGGCTTTGTTCTCCAGATTCTCAAAGGCATTTTTAATCCGTCCGATGTCAAGCTGCTCCTCCTGCGGATGCAAGGCCTGGGGCGCTGTTGAGGCTGACGGAGCCTCCGGGGATAGGTTCTGAGACGCAACATAATCCCGGCTTGAAAATCCGGCGTTGTTAAGCCCCAAAACCACGCTGTCCAGAGTGGCTGAAAAATCGTCGCTGGAGGTCAAAACATAGGAATTATTCAGCAGAGGTTCCTTAAAGCGTTTGGCGTGGGGCTGGCGCAGAACGCGCCCCACG
>DAISYX010000209.1:0-1938 GCA_036825095.1 Clostridia bacterium
GGACTCTTTGGAAGAAGCCATGGACATCGCCAAAAGCCTGGTCAACAAGCCTGATTATCAAGTCACGGTTATCCCTGACGGCGTATCCGTCATCGTGGTCCCCTGAGAGTTTACCAGAATAACAAGGGAGGCAAGACTGTATGCATGCGTTGTTAGCTTTTACACCCATCATCCTGATCGTCGTCCTCATGGCCGTCTTTAACAAGCCGGCCAAAATCGCTATGCCCATCGCCTGGCTGCTGGCGGCTGTCATCGGCCTGACCGTCTGGCAGATGGACATCATGAAGGTGCTGGGCTTCTCCGTCTTTGGCCTGCTTAAGGCGGTGGATGTCCTGCTGATTATCTTCGGCGCCATCCTGATTCTCAACACGTTGAAGAAGTCCGGCGCCATGAGCGTGATCAGCGGCGGCTTCAACAACATCAGCAAGGACCGCCGCGTCCAGGCCATCATCATCGGCTGGATGTTCGGCGCGTTCATCGAAGGCGCCGCCGGCTTTGGCACCCCCGCCGCGCTGGCCGCCCCCTTGCTGGTGGGCCTTGGCTTCCCCGCGGTGGCTGCCGCCATGGTGGGGCTGGTTATGAACTCCACCCCCGTGTCCTTTGGCGCGGTAGGCACCCCTGTGGCCATGACCATGACCGTGCTTTCCAGCACCCTGCAAAGCCTGGGCGTAGACCCGGCGGTGTTTGAGAAAAACATCACCCTGTTTGTGGGCCTGGGCCACGGCATCGTGGGCACCTTCATTCCCCTTCTGGTGATCTCCCTGATGACCAAAATCTATGGCAAGAACAAGAAGTTCTCCGACGGCCTGAAAGCCGCGCCTTTCGCCATCTTCGCGGGCCTGGCCTTCACCCTGCCCTACACGCTGATCGCGGCCTTCATCGGCAAGGAGCTGCCCTCCCTGCTGGGCGCGCTGATCGGCCTGGTTATCACGATGTTCGCGGCCAAGCGCGGCTTCCTGGTCCCCAAAAACACCTGGGAATTCCCCGCCAGGGAAGAGTGGGATTCGGAGTGGACCGGCGGCAAAATCGAGGAGAACAAGCCTTCCAGCATGCCCATGATAAAGGCCTGGATGCCCTATGTCCTCATCGCGGCCATCCTGGTTATCACCCGCATTCCCGGCGTGGGCCTTAAGGAATGGCTGAACACGCTGCTGATCAGGATTCCCAATGTGCTGGGAAGCGGGCTGGACTATACCCTTGCCTGGGCCTACAACCCCGGCATCGTGCCCTTCATCCTCATCGCTCTGATCTCCTTCCTTCTGTATCGCATGACCGGACAGGAGGTCAAGGAGGTGCTCAAGTCCACCGGCAAGCAGATGACGGGTGCTGCCATCGCTCTGTTCGCGGGCGTTGCCATGGTGCAGCTGATGCTCAACTCCAATGTGAACAACGCCGACCTGCCCAGCATGATGCGTGCCATGGCGCAGGCGCTGGCGGATATCTCCGGACGCTTCTATATCGTGGTGGCGCCGTTTATTGGGGTCTTGGGCGCGTTCATCTCCGGCTCCAATACCGTCTCCAACAACCTCTTTGCGGGGCTTCAGTTTGAGGCGGCCAACATCCTGGACATGCCGGAAGTGCTCATCGTGGCGCTTCAGGTCATGGGCGGTGCCATTGGCAACATGATCTGCGTGAACAATGTGGTCGCCGTCTGCGCCACCGTGTCCACCTCGGGCAAGGAGGGCAAGCTTATCCGAACCAATATGCTGCCCATGTTCATCTATTCTGTGGCTGCCATTATTGTGATCGGCATTTTCATCTACAGCGGGATGGACCCGGTGCCGATTGCGCCGCCTGCACCACCGGTTCCCCTTCCCTGATCAGACCCGGAAGAAAAACGCCGCGCGGTTTTGGGCCGCGCGGCGTTTTTCCATTGATCTCTCAGTTGTCCTCCGGGCTTTCGATGCCCTGGAGCAGCTTGGTCATCATCCAGCCTGT
>DAISYX010000210.1:0-1869 GCA_036825095.1 Clostridia bacterium
CGCCGGGGCGGTGCCTGAATCATTTTCACAAATACAGATGCGTAAACACATAAAATATAGTATAATCCATTGGAATCACATAAAAAATGATGGACGGAAGGGACAGATGATGACAGACTTTCCAAAAGCGCTTCCCGCGGCAGGGATAACACAGGGGTCACCAGCGGCGCTCCTGTGCCCGAAAGGGGATTTTCCGTAATGGTTGTCGGCAGAGCCGCAGCGCTCACCTATAATGTGGGGATCGGCCTTTTTTCCTGCGCCCTTGCGCTGATTATCTGGTTTTTCTATAAGCGCAATTTTGCGGACACCCAGGAGTTCCGCCTGCTGCGCCAGATCAATGGGGCGATCTTCCTGGTGCTGTTAAGCGACTTAAGCATCTGGATTTTGGATGGGCGGGACGGCGTTGTGGTCCGGGTTTTGATGCATGGGCTCAACATTATCTTCTTTTTGATGTCTGTGATGGTGGCGCTGGGCTGGCTTAAATACGCCTGGTTTCGTATTTTTGGCCGCGGTTTAACAAAAAATCAGGAGATATTCTCCATTCGCATCCCCTTTGCGGCGCTGAGCGTGATCATCCTGACATCCCCCATCACCGGCTGGAGCTATTATCTGGACCAGGCCAACGTGTACCACCGGGGGGCCTTTGCGGTGCCCCAATACCTTATTCTCCTGGCGTATCTGCTGGGGGTGTCCGTCACCGCGCTGACAAAGCGCCGCAAAGAAGTCAACATCGACCGGCGGGGAGAGCTGTTTGCCGTCGCCTTTTTCGCGGTGCCGCCGTTTATTGGGGGCCTGGTGCAGACGGCGTTTTATGGGCTGAGCCTGGTCTGGCCCAGTGCGGTGATTTCAAGCCTTCTGCTCCTTTTGACCCAGGCGGGACAGGTCATTTCCCAGGACTCCACCACAGGGCTTAACAACCGCCGCAGCCTGGACAAGCACCTGAGCCTCTATAAGGAGGATCAAAACCGCCCGGTCACGCTGATGATGCTGGACATCAATCACTTTAAGCGCATTAACGACGCGCACGGCCACCGGGCGGGGGATGAGGCCCTGATGGAGGCGGCCCGGGTTCTCAAGGGCGTGGTTGGCGGCAGCAGCGCCTTTCTCGCCCGCTACGGCGGGGATGAGTTTGTGGTGGTTCTGCCGGGGGATGACGAGGGCCTTGCCCAGGACTTCCTCAAGCGGATTCACTCAGGCTTTAAGGCCCTCAGCGCCCAGCAGCGCTTGCCCTTCCAGCTTTCTGTCAGCGCGGGCTACGCCATGTCCCGTGAGCCGGGCGCCAACCGCACGGCGGAGCTTTTGAGAACGGCGGACAGGCGCATGTATGAGGACAAGGAGCGTCTGAGCGCGCTTTGACAGCTTTGTCTTCCTTTTTCTGCCCCGGCGAGATTTTCCTGAGCGCCGGGCCTTTAGACTGAACAATAAAACAGGGAGGTTTACCCATGAAAAGATTGTTTTCCATTTCCTTGGCGCTGATGGTGTTGCTGGGGGCGCTTGGCTCTGGCGCGCTGGCGGAGTCCGGCGAGGTAACCGGGGTGTGGTACCTAAATGAGCTGAGCTATGACGGTATCACCATGAGCGCCGCGTCCATCGGGCTTGAGTTTATCATGACATTAGATGCGGACGGCTCCGCCCTGATCGTCATGACCGATGCGGAGGACGAGACGGGCAGCTGGTCCTGGGAAGGCGGGCAGCTTGTCGTTACCTCGGTGGGCGAGCCTCTGGTTTTGACGCTGGTTGGAGGGGCGCTGCACGCGGTGGGCGAGGAGGGCGACAGCCAGATGGTCTTTGGCCGCGAGCCGGCGGCGGATGAGAGCTATCAGCCCGCGGCGATGGTTACGGACGCGCTGCTGGAGGATTTTGACGGCG
>DAISYX010000211.1:0-1848 GCA_036825095.1 Clostridia bacterium
AGCAGGGTCATCTCCTCCGGCGCCCGCTCAGCCCGAGTGACGGGCCGGCCTTCCCAGAGCGCGATAGCGTAGCCCCGCTCGAGGTTTAGATCAGGGCCGGCGTATTTAAGGCGGGCCAACGCCGCCTGGGCGGCGGTGGATAGGCGCTCCAGGCTTAAAGCCGCCGCGGCGTGCAGCCGGCCTTGAAGCGCTCCCTGGCTTAAAAGGGCCAGGGCGATTTTCTGCGTTGGGTTGCTTTGCTGAAGGCGGGTGATCTGTGCGTTCATCAGGACGGATTTCTGGTTTAGCTGCCGCTCAAGGCTGATCAGCAAAGCCGTAAGCATCCCGTCCGCCCGTTCCTGCAAATCTTTTTTAAGCGGCACCGCCAATTCCGCCGCTGCCGAGGGGGTGGGGGCCCGCATATCCGCTGCAAAATCAGCCAGCGTCACATCCGTCTCATGTCCCACGGCGGAAATCACGGGCTTTTGGCATGCGGCAATAGCCCGTACCAGGGCCTCATTGTTAAAGGCCCAGAGATCCTCAAGGGAGCCGCCGCCCCGGCCGATGATGATAACATCCACCTCTTCAAGCGCCGCGATTTCAAGAAGCCCTGCCCTTAAATCCTCCGCCGCCCCCTCCCCCTGAACCTGGGCCGGGCGCAGGATGACGGGCATGTTTTCAAAGCGGCGCCGGGTGACCGTCAGGATGTCCTGGATAACAGCGCCGGTGGCGCTGGTGACCACCCCCACCGCCCGGGGCAGAAGGGGCAGCGGCTTTTTTCGCGCGGCGTCAAACAGCCCTTCTTTTTGCAGCTGGTCTTTCAGCTGCAAAAAGCGCTCATACAGGGCGCCTACGCCATCTTTTTGCATCGCCTGGCCATAGAACTGATAGCTGCCGGAAGCAGTATACAGGCCCACGGAACCTGAGAGCAGCACCATCATGCCATCCTGGGGATAAAAGCGCAGCATCTGCGCATACTGGCGAAACATCACGCAGGCGACGCGGCTGCTCTCATCCTTGAGGGAAAAATACAGATGTCCGGAGCTGTGGCGTTTGAAATTGCTCACCTCGCCCCGGATGATCATGTCCTGAAGCATCGGATCCGCCGCCAGTGAGCGGCGCACATACTCGTTTAGATCGCTGACGCTCAGCGCCCTTGCCTGCATGCCGCCTCCAGGGTGTTTTCCATCAGCATGCTGATGGTCATCTTGCCGATGCCGCCGGGCACCGGCGTGATGTAGCCAGCCACCTTTGAGACAGGCTCATAATCCACATCCCCCACCACCTTGCCGTCTACCCGGTTGATGCCCACATCCATCACCGCAGCGCCCGGCTTTACCATGTCAGCGGTGATGAAACGCGGCTTGCCGATGGCGGCCACCAGGATATCCGCCCGGCGGGTATGCTCCGCCAGGTTCCGGGTGCGGGAATGGCAGAGTGTGACGGTGCAATTCTCCCCAAGCAGCAGCATGGCGGCGGGTTTTCCCACGATGTTTGAGCGGCCCACGATCACCGCCTCCTTCCCCTCAAGGGGAATCCCCGCCTCTTTAAGCATATACAGTATGCCCTTGGGCGTGCAGGGGACGACCGTTTCCTGGCCGGTAAACAGCTTGCCGGCGTTGATCAGATGAAAGCCGTCCACGTCTTTCTCAGGCAGGATTTTGGCTAGGGCCGCGTCCTCATCCAGCCCCTTGGGCAGAGGCAGCTGCACTAAAATCCCGCTGATCTTTTTATCTTCATTAAGCCTTTGGATGGTGTCCTCCAGCTGGGCCTGATCGGCGTCCTCCGGCAGGCGGATGGTTTGGGAATGGATGCCGATGGCCTCACAGGCGATGCCCTTGTTGCGCACATAGATCTGGCTGGCCGGAT
>DAISYX010000212.1:0-1830 GCA_036825095.1 Clostridia bacterium
GACGTGCTGCCGGAGCTGCCGGACAAACGCCGCCTGGTGCAGGAGGTGGATCAGGACAGCGCGCTGTTTCAAAAGCTGATGGCGCCTGTACTGAGCAAGCTGCGCTATCTGGCGCAAACCGAGGCGCTTAATCCCTCAGAGCGGGCTTTGCTGGAGGGCCAGGTTTCCCAGGAGGAGCGCCAGGCCACCGGCCTTGCAAAGGCGCCCTATGTGGCCCAGTTTGTGCGCGCCATGCTGGAATCCGGTGAAAAAGTGCTGCTTTTCGCCCATCATCACGCGGTGATGGACCTATACAAAAAGGAGTTGAAGCACTTCTCCCCCGCCTTTATCACCGGACGGGAAACCGGGGAGCAAAAAGAAAAAAGCCTCAAGCGGTTTATGGAAGGCCGCACCGACCTTTGCTGCATTTCATTAAGGGCCGCCTCAGGCCTTAACCTGCAGCGGGCCAGCTGCGTGGTGTTTGGGGAATTGGACTGGTCCCCTGCCATCCACAGCCAGGCGGAGGACCGGGCCCACCGCATCGGCCAGAAGGACTCCCTGCTTTGCTACTACCTGGTCAGCCCCGGCGGCTCGGACAGCCTGATTCAGGATGTTTTAGGGCTTAAGGTAAGCCAGTTTCTGGGCCTGATGGGCGCCCCTGTGCCCCGGGCGGAGGAGGAGGCCATTTCCGCCAATTTTGCACGCCAGCATGTCAAGGACATGATGGCGCGCTGGCTTGCCTGATGGTTTGACTTTTATAGGGGCATGCCGTAAAATTTTCTATCAGGGAGGGATGTATGCGCATCATGGGCATAGACCCGGGGCTGGCTACGATGGGTTGGGGCGTGATTGACTGTTCGTCAGATGCGCCCGATTTTGTGGCCTCCGGCATCATTCAGACCAGCCCCGAGGACACCCTGCCCCGCCGCCTCACCCAGATTGACACAGGCGTTGAAGAGCTGCTGAGCCTGTATGAGCCGGGCGCCATCGTGTTTGAACAGCTTTTTTTCGCCAAAAACGTCACCACCGCCTTCACCGTGGGCGCAGCCCGGGGGGTGGCCATCGCCCGCTGCGCCCGCTATACCCAAGCCCTGTACGAATACACGCCCATGCAGATTAAACAGGCGGTGGTGGGCTATGGCAAGGCGGAAAAACAGCAGGTGCAGCGCATGATTCAGTTGATTTTAAAGCTTCCAGAGATCATCCGTCCGGATGACGCCGCGGACGCGGTAGCCGCCGCCCTCACCCATTTCCAATCCGGCCGGTTTGGCGGCCTGCACATCATGAAATAAGAGGTTGCTATGTACGCCTTTATAGAAGGTCAAGTCGCGGAAAAACAGCAAAACGAACTGGTGTTAAGCGTCCAGGGCGTGGGCTATCAGATTCTCTGCACCCAGGCGGCGCTTGCCATTGTGCCGCCCAAGGGGGAATATGTGCGGATATACACCTGGCTTAGCGTCCGGGAGGACGCGCTGGAGCTTTTTGGCTTTTTCTCCCGGGAGGAGCGGGCCATGTTTTTAAGCCTCAACTCTGTCACAGGCATCGGGCCCCGCACGGCGCTGAACATTCTTAACAGCATGCCGCTGAAAGATTTGACGCTGGCCATCCTGACGGAGGATATTCAGACCCTCTCCCGCGCCCCCGGGGTGGGCAAAAAAACCGCCCAGCGCATCGCGCTGGAGCTAAAGGACCGTCTCAGCAAGGACAGCGGAGCCCTGTCTATGGATTTCCCCGCCATGGGGCATACCCCCGGCGGCACGGATGCCGTCAGCGAGGCCGTGTTGGCTCTTCAAGGCCTGGGCTATACCCAGTCTGAGGCCGCCATGGCTGTCTCCAAGGCCCACCAGCAGG
>DAISYX010000213.1:0-1822 GCA_036825095.1 Clostridia bacterium
GGCGGAGGTGTATCCCGGCAACTACAGCCGTTATCTGGCCCAGCGGGAGGAGAGGGTCAGCGCCTGCACAAAGGCCTATGACCAGCAGCAGCGCGAAATTGCCCGCCAGCGGGCTATTATCACCCGCTTCAAGCAGTTTAACCGGGAGAAATCCATCCGCGCGGCGGAGAGCCGGGAAAAGGCGCTGGCCCGGATGGAATTGATGGATAGGCCCGAGGAGGAACGGCAGATCGCCTTCCGGTTTAAGGCGGCCCGCAGGCTGGGGGAGCAGGCGCTTTTGGCGGAGGGCTTAAGCCAGCGCTTTGGGGATAAAACCGTGTTTGAGGATATCCGCCTTCATCTTTACTCCGGCGACCGGGCTGTCTTGATAGGCCCCAATGGCATTGGAAAGACCACCCTGCTGAAGTGCATTTTAGGGATCATGACGCCGGATTCAGGAGAGGTGCGCTTTGGCGCCCAGGCGGATATCGGATACTATGACCAGCGCCAGCAAAACTTAGACCCGGATAAAGACATCCTGACGGAGGTTTGGG
This sequence comes from Clostridia bacterium, assembly GCA_036825095.1. Taxonomy (GTDB): domain Bacteria; phylum Bacillota; class Clostridia; order Christensenellales; family Aristaeellaceae; genus UBA6115. The sequence continues at coordinate 534 of DAISYX010000213.1, forward strand.
ATGATTTCCCGCGCCTTACCCAGAGCCAGGTGCGGGGAGCGCTGGCGCTGTTTCAGTTTATCGGCGAGGATGTGTTTGTGCCCATCCGGCTTTTATCCGGCGGTGAAAAAGGGCGGGTGGCGCTGACCAAGCTGATGCTAAGGCAGGACAATTTTCTGGTGCTGGACGAGCCCACCAACCACCTGGACGCTGCCAGCCGGGAAGTGCTGGAGAAGGCGCTGGAGGCATATGAGGGAACGATCCTGGCGGTGTCCCATGACCGTTTTTTCATCAATCGCCTGGCCAACAAGATTCTCTACATGTCCGCGGAAGGCATCGAGGTCTTTGAAGGCAACTATGAGGATTATTTAGCCAGCCGGACCGGCGAAGGGGAGGAACAGACGGAGGAAGGGCCCACCCGCACAGCGCTTGTCAGGATGCGTAAGCTGGCGCGGCAGGAGGCGGCGCAGCAGGCGGCCCTCACCCAGGCGGTTGAGGGCGCCATGGATGAGGTGAAGCGGCTTGAAAAAGCGCTGAAAGCCGCCCAGGAATCCCAGATGGACCCGGAGGTTTACACAAAGCCGGATAAAGCGGCACAGCAGGCCAAAGTCTGCCGGGAACTGCAAAGCGATCTGGAGGCGGCCTACCAAAAATGGGGGCAGGCCGAGGAGGCGCTGGAGAGCCTGTTATCCCCGCAGGAAAACAGCATTTAGACAAATTTCCTGGTCGGATGGATGAATTGGATGAAAAAACACCTGTAATGCATATAAAATTAATTTTTATGCGTTGACAAGGGGAAAAAGCACGGGTATAATCACAGCATCACAGGAGGAAGGGGAAAGATTGTGCGCAATACCATGATGATGCGAATGTCCATGATGTGCGAGATTGATTTCCCGCGCTTCCTGCATTGCGCATTGTAACGGCTGATTTTTCTGCCTACACCCGCTTGCATGAATGTGCGAAGCGGGTTTTTTTGTACGAATGAGGAGGATGACTGTGGCAGCTGCCCCGTTGATAGAGATCATTAAACTCTCAAAGGTTTTCAGCGATGATGAAAACCGGGTTGTGGCGCTTAACGACATCACCCTCACGGTGAAGGAAAAGGAAGTCTACGGCATTGTGGGCATGTCCGGCGCCGGGAAATCCACCCTGATCCGCTGCATTAACCGCCTGGACACGCCCAACGCCGGCCAGGTGCTCTACCGGGGGCAGGACATTCTGCGGATGAACCGGCGGCAGCTGCTGGCCACCCGGCGGAAGATGGGGATGATCTTTCAGCAGTTTAACCTTCTGATGCAGCGCACCGT
>DAISYX010000214.1:0-1806 GCA_036825095.1 Clostridia bacterium
CGGCGGCCTGGCGACTGGTCCGTCCTGTAAACCCCACCTGGTGCAAGATAACCGGAGACCCATAGGGCTGCCCGTCCTGTCTCCCCCCTTCGCTTGAGCGGTCAGGCGACTGACCGCCTAGATAGATGGCCATTTTTAACAGAACTCGGCTTACAGGCTGCGCTCATCAAACAGCAAAAAAAGCGCCCACGGGCGCTTTTTTGCTTGCGAAGATGCTGAATGCTTTTATCTGCTGTTTCTCTTAAAGGCCTGGCGGCGCTTCCATTGATTGAGCATGCTGCGGCCCTGGTTCCACAGATCGCCGCCAAAGAAGAACAGGATGTGCAGGAGGCTGGCGATGATGGCGGCCCGGGCATAGCCGGGGCCGTTGATGAGGCTGGCGATATAGATGACCAGATTTAAAAGGGCCAGCCACTTCACCTTGATGGGCAGCACGAAAAACAGCAGAATCTGATAATCCGGATTCAGGATGGCAAAAGCGAAGAAAAGGGAGAGGTTTAGATAGAGGTTGGTGCCATAGCCCACAAAAAAGGCCGCAATGACGGCAAAAACAGCGCCAATGCCATAGTAGAGCAGAAAGCGCCTGGCGCCCCAGCGGCTTTCCAGGGCAGTGCCGATGAAATAAAAGAAATAGAGGCTGATCGCCGTCTGGATAATTCCGCCAAAGGGCGGCACCACCAAAAAGGTGAGCACGCGCCAGATTTCCCCGCTAAGCACCGAGGCGGTGAACAGCGAGAGCTTAAGAGACAGGTTGAAGGTGGGAAAGAATAAGTCCAGCACATAGACGCCTGCCATGGCAAAAACGAGATAACGGAAGAACGGCTTGATGGGCAGCCGGTAGAGTTTCCGTTCCAATTGATTAAGCAGCTTCATTGATCATCCCTTCACATACGCTTGATGGGTGAATTGTACCGTCAGCGACAAGGGGCGTCAAGGGCAGAGCTGGGGATAAGCCTGATGCGAAAATCAAAAAAGGGCCCTCCGAAGAAGACCCTGGCCTGTCAAAACGCTTATGAAGTCAGTTTTTCCTGGTCGCTCTTGATGGCAATCTTGCGCACCGTTTTCTCCGCCGGTTTGTCCTTGGGGAGGCTGACATACAGAACGCCGTTTTTGTAGTTGGCCTCGATGTTTTCCGCATCAATGCCATCCAGGTTGAAGCTGCGCTCCACATGTCCGGTTCTGCGCTCGCAGTAGTAGCGGTTGCCTTCCTCCTGCTTGTCCTCGGTCTGGATGTCCGCGCTGATGGTCAGCATGTTTTCATCCACGGTAAGGTTGATCTGATCTTCCTGAAGTCCGGGCAGCTCCGCTTCCAGGTGATAGGCTTCGTCCTTTTCCCGGATATCCACGCGGAACCCGTTGGCGAAGACCCCGTCATTGAGAAGGGGGCGGAAGAAAGAATCAGACAGCATTGAATCAAAGATCTTGGACGGCTTTGACAAGTATCTGCGGTAGGGAATCATTGTGAACATATTATCGTCCTCCTTTGTTAATCCTCATACATCAGTTTCTCTGACAATGCTATTATACCACAAAAGGTCAAAGATAGTCAAGTTTTTAAAACTTTTATTTCAGAGGATTTTGCATAGTAAGAATCCAGTTGAAATAAGGCCAAAAACCCCCTACAATGGCGGCATGAACACGCAGCAAGCCTTAATTGACACGCTCAGCGCCTCCTACCGGGCCATTGGCGCGCCAGACAGCGTGCTGCTGGGCCTCTCAGGCGGGGCGGATTCCCTGGCCCTGCTGCGTCTTTTGTTGATGCTTAAAGAGCAGGAGGGCTTTGATCTTTTCTGCGTGCATGTAAAC
>DAISYX010000215.1:0-1799 GCA_036825095.1 Clostridia bacterium
AATGAGGGTGCCTCCCACGGTGCCGATGCCGCCATAGGCGGAAGCGCCGCCGATAAAGCAGGAGGCGATGGCGTCCAGCTCAAAGCCGGTGCCCGCCTGGGGCGAGGAGGAGTTGAGCCGGGCGGAGAAGATCAGGCCCGCCACCGCGGCTAAAAAGCTCATGTTGACATAGGCCAGGAAGATGATCTTGTCCGTCTTGACGCCGGAGAGCCGGGCGGCCTTCTGGTTGCCGCCCACGGCGTAGAGGTGGCGCCCCATCACGGTTTTGCTGGTGATGTAGGAGTAGACGATCAGCACGATGCCCATGGTGATCAGTACCACCGGGGCGCCGATGTAGTTGGCCAGCAGATAGAAGAAATAGACGATGGCGGCGCCGATGACAGCGCTTTTGATCAGCGTCATGCCCAGGCTTTCGTAGGAATAGCCCTTGCGCTTGCGATTGGCGCGCTTGTTGAGCTGTATCACAAAGACCACGATGGCCAGCACGATGCCGATGATAAGGCTGGTGATGTTGCGCAGCGGCACGCCCGGGAAGATACCGCCCAGGAAGTTGCCGATGGCGCCGGTGGACAGGGCCATAAAGGAAGAGGGGAAGGGGGACAGGGTCAGCCCCTTTAAGACAATCAGCGTCAGCCCCCGGAACACCAGCTGCCCCGCCAGGGTCACGATAAAGGCGGGCAGCTTCACATAGGCGATCCAGAAACCCTGCCAGGCGCCAATCACGATGCCGATGCCCAGGCACAAAAGCACGGACAGATAGGGGTCCCACTTCCAGGTGATCATAAAGGTGCCGGCACAGGCCCCCACAAAGGCCACCACGGCGCCTGCGGACAGGTCCACGTTGCCGCCGGTCAGGATGCACATCAGCATGCCCACCGCCAGCACCACGATGTAGGCGTTTTGGTTGATGAGGTTAAAGACATTCATGGGCATAAGCAGGGTGCCCCTGGTGAGCACCTGGAAAAACAGGATGATGACCAGCAGCGTGATCAGCATCACGAATTGCTTCAGATTTCTGGAAAATGCGGTTTTCAGCTTGCCCATGTGTTCTGCGCCCCCTTGCTCGCCTGCATGATGATGTCCATGATAATCTCCTGGGATGCGTCCTGCCGGTCCAGTTCGCCCACGATCCGGCCTTCCACCATCACATAAATCCGGTCGCACATCCCCAACAGCTCCGGCAGTTCGCTGGAGATCATCAAAACCGCCTTGCCCTCGCCCACCAGGCGGTTGATGATGCTGTAAATCTCGTATTTCGCGTTCACGTCGATGCCGCGGGTGGGCTCGTCCAGCATCATGATGTCCGGCTGGGAGAAGATCCCCTTGCCCACCAGCACCTTTTGCTGGTTGCCGCCGGAGAGGTTGCCCACCAGCTGCTCAACGCTTGTGGCGCGGATGTTCAGCTTCTCCTGGTAATCCTCCGCCGCCAGCTGTTCCCGGTCCTTGTCGATGACGCCCCGATTGCTCACCAGCTCCAGCCGGGAGAGGGTGATGTTGTGCTTGATGGTGTTGATCATTACCAGGCCATCGCCCTTTCTGTCCTCCGTGGTGTAGGCAATGCCCTGGCTGATGGCCTCAGCCGCGCTGTCAAGCGCTACGGGCACGCCGTCTTTTTTAACGGATCCGGAGATCTTGGCGCCGTACACCTTGCCAAACACGCTCTGGCACAGCTCCGTGCGCCCCGCGCCGATGAGCCCCGCCAGGCCCACCACCTCACCCTTTCGCACATGGATGGACACATCGTCCACCACCTTGCGCTCCGTAAACAGGGGATGATAGACGGTCCAGTTCTCAATCTC
>DAISYX010000216.1:0-1786 GCA_036825095.1 Clostridia bacterium
TTGGTGGACGAGGCCCATAACCTGGCGGACCGGGCGCGGGACATGCTCTCGGGCGCCCTTTCCCTGCCCCGCCTGATCGCCGCCCGCCGGGAAGCGGGGAAGGCCATGGGACGTACCAGCCCCCTGTATCAGGCCATGACGGCGCTGATCCGCCTGTTGGACAAAGAGGAGCGCCCTTTTTTGCCTGAGGCGCTGGAGACGGCCTGCGGCACGCTGATTGAGGCGCTGGGCGGCAGCCGTTTCTCGGGGGCGGGGGAGCTGGCCCGGGAGCTGATCGCCTTTGTCCAGGCTCTCAGGCGGGGCCAGGACAGCCCGGATTACCACCTTCTCTGGCAGCCCGCTGCCCGGCAGGGGCAGGCCCAGGTGATCAACCTGAACCCCGCCCCTTATCTTCAGGAGACGACCGCCAGGCTGGCGGGGGCGGTCTATTTTTCCGCCACCCTTCACCCCATGGGGGCCATGCGCAGATTGCTGGGCGGCCAGGAGGAGGACGCCTGCCTGGCCCTGCCCTCCCCCTTTCCCAGGGATCACCTGCTGACCCTTCAATATCCCATCAACACCCGCTACCGGGCGCGGGAGGAGAGCCTGATCCCTGCCGCCCGGGCCATCGCAGCGCTGTTTTACGCCCATCCGGGCAAGGTGATCGCCTACTTCCCCTCCTTTGCCTATCTGGGGCAGGTGCAAAGGGCCCTTGAGGCGGAGGCGCCGGACATCCCCCTGGTGGTTCAGGCGCGCCGCATGGACGAGGCCGCCCGGGAGGATTTCCTGGGCCGCTTCACGGGGGATGACAAGCCCCTGCTGGGCTTGTGCGTATTGGGCGGGGTATTCGCGGAGGGGGTGGACCTGCCGGGCCGGCAGCTGATCGCCGCTGCCATCTTAGGCGTGGGCCTGCCCCAGGTGAGCCCGGAGCGGGGGCTGTATCAGGCTCGCATGGAGGAGGCCTTTCAGGACGGCTTTGGCTTTGCCTACCGCTATCCGGGCATGCAGAAGGTGTGCCAGGCGGCGGGCCGGCTGATCCGCTCGGAAACGGACCGCGGGGTGCTGATGTTGATGGATGACCGCTTCAATCAGCGGGGCTATCAGGCGCTTTTGCCTGATCATATCACCATGAACCGGGTACATTCCATAGAGGAGATCACAGACGCGGCCCGGGAATTCTGGGGGGACGCCCCCAAGGAGGAGCCATGACCCAACTGCCCAAACGCCACCTGGGGGAGGTGGAGCGCAAGCTCCTCACCCTGTATGCCTTAAGGGCCCTTGGCCCCTGCACCAATCTGCAGCTCATCACCTTCATGGGGGAGACCGAGGTGATGAACTACTTTGATCTGCAGACCGCCCTTTATGAGCTGCTGACAGGCGGCCTGGCCGACCGCACCCCCGTTCAGGGGGATGAGCGCTTCACCCTGACCCCCTCGGGGCAGGAGGCCATCGCCCTGTTTGCCCAGCGCACGGTCACCCGGGACACGGACATCATTGACAAAATGGCCCCCCTTTACAAGGCCCGCTGGCAGAAGGAGCGGGAGGTTTTCGCCAAAATCAGCCATGAGGGGCAGCACGAATACCATGTAACCATGGGCATCTCAGACGGGGAGATGCCCCTGATGCGCCTGGACCTGTCCCTGCCCACGGCCAGCCTGGCGGAGCGCTTCCGCCTGGCCTGGCAGGAGGAAGCCCAGGGCATTTATGACCATATCCTGAGCCGCCTCTCCGGCGAGGAGGGAGCATGAGCGTCTGGGGCATCCTGGTGGCGGCGGGCAGCGGCAGCCGCCTGGGGGCGGAGCAAAAC
>DAISYX010000217.1:0-1759 GCA_036825095.1 Clostridia bacterium
GGGCCGGGTGAAAAACGGCTTTAAATTGAAGGACGGCAGCTATCAGGATGAATTGGTGATGGGGCTGATGCTGTGAAAGGAACAGACAGCAAAGTTTAATTTTACAGAAACACAATTCTGCTAATCATAATTAACTTGATTATAATTCTTCAATATGCTATTCTGCCTAAAAAGGGGGGTTGTCATTGTTTATTGGGCGTGAAAAAGAGCTGCGCTGGCTGGAGGAGCAATATCAGTCCGACGGGTTTGAGATGTGCATCCTGTATGGGCGCAGGCGTGTTGGCAAAACGGCGCTGATTCAGCGGTTTATCTCTGATAAGAAAACCATCTTTTTCCTGGGCACGGAGGCCAGCGAGGAAACCAACCTGGCGCTGTTTTCCCGTGCGGTGACCCAGACGCTGTACCCTGGCATGGATTTGAGCCCCTTTGCTTCTTTTGAGGCCGCCTTTGAGCAGGTGGCAAAAGCCGCGCAAGGGGAGCGCCTCATTCTGGCGATAGACGAATATCCCTATCTGGCTGAGGCCGTGCCCGGGTTTTCCTCCCGCTTGCAGCGGATCATTGATCTGCACTTTAAAAACAGCCGCTGCATGTTGATTTTGTGCGGTTCATCCATGCACTTTATGGAGCAGCAGGTGTTAAGCCAGAAAAGCCCGCTGTATGGCAGGCGCACCTCCCAGATGAAAATCCAGCCCTTTTCTTTTGGGGAGACCAGCCGTTTTTTTAAAGGCCATCCGGCTGAAGACATCGCGGTATACCACGGCGTCACCGGGGGCGTAGCGGAATATTTATCCTTTATCAGGCCTGAAAGAGGCCTTGATGATAACATCATCAGCCTGTATTTTGAAAGCCGGGGGAGGCTGTATGAGGAGCCTCGCAACCTGCTCTATCAGGAGCTGCGGGAGCCCCGCACTTATAATGAGGTGATTGGCGCCATTGCTTCAGGGGCCAGCAAATTCAATGACATTGCGACCAAAACGGCGTTGAGCAGCTCGGGTCTTAACCCCTATCTCAGAAAGCTGATGGCGCTTCACATTGTAAAAAAAGAGCTGCCCCCCGGCAAACAAGGGGCGAAACAGCCCATTTACCGGGTGAGTGACGGGATGTATCGCTTCTGGTACCGATTTGTCAGAAAGGCCCAGCGTTTCATTGAAACAGATCAGGGAGCGGCCTATTACCGCCAGCAGTTGAAGCCCCAGATAACCGCCTTCATGGGGGAAGCGTTTGAGCAGATGGCGATGGAGTATGTACAGGCGCTTGAGGCGGAGGGCGGCCTTCCGGATATGTTTTTGGAGCTGGGGCGGTGGTGGGGCACAGACCACGTGGAAAGAAAACCCCTTGAGATCGACCTATTGGGTATTGGCAGCCGCTATACCCTGCTGGGGGAGGCCAAATGGACCCAGGAAAAGGTGGGGAGGAGCGTCTGGCAGCAGCTTCAGCAAAAAGGGCAGGGCCTTATCGGGGAAAAACTGTATTTTATATTCAGCAAGAATGGGTTTAAGCAGGGATTGATGGATGAGGCAAAAGGGCAGGACAATTTAACCTTGGTTCATCTGGAGGATATCAGCGCGCTGCTAAGCCGGAAGGGAAAGGGATAAATGGACGAAAAATCCTTTAACAATCAAGGAATATTGCCTGTGGAAAAAAAGCTGGCCGCCCTGTTGCGCTATCCCACCATCGCCAGCAGCGGGGATTTTCAGGCGGATCCCGCTGTTTTTGAGGGCTGTCGGGAGGCGATTCACACCCTGTATCCCCGGGTGGC
>DAISYX010000218.1:0-1745 GCA_036825095.1 Clostridia bacterium
CGGCTACAGCGCCGCCTCCGTTGAACGCCTTGGTAAACATGCCCGGCAGGTATATGCGGACTTTGCAGATGAACCCGGCCTTGCGCTGCTTGCAGGCCGCGGTCTGGAAGCCCTGGGCGAGCCTCAGTCTTTCAAAGTGCTTCTGGATCAACTGGAAGATGAGGTCAAGGCGTTTCTGGAGAAAACAGAGGGGCAGGCGTGAGTACCCTGCTGCTGCGCCTGGCCGCGCCCCTGCAGGCCTGGGGCGCCGGCGCGAAGTTCGACCGAAGGGAGACCCAGCGCCTGCCCACTAAAAGCGGCGTGGTGGGCTTATTGGCCGCCGCCTTGGGGCGAAGGCGCTGGGAGAGCATTGAAGATCTGGAAACCCTGAAAATGGGCGTTCGCGCTGATCAGGCAGGGGAGATGCTTCGGGATTATCACACCGCTAAAAGGGAGCAACACACCTATATCACCCAGCGCTATTATATAGCCGACGCGGTTTTTGTGGTGGGGCTGGAAGGGGAGGAAGGGTTGCTCAGCCGGCTTGCGGAGGCGGTGGAAAACCCGGCTTTTCCATTGTTTTTAGGCCGTCGCTCCTGCCCGCCCCAAGGGAAAATTCTGATTAATCTTCTGAGGGATACCGCTTTGCTGGAGGCCTTGGCCAAAACGCCCTGGCAGGCCAGCGACTGGTATAAAAAGAAAAACGCAAAAACATCCCACCTTCAGGTGCTTTTGGAAGCGCCTCCCGGAGCGCCCGGGGCGTTCTACCTGCGGGACGCGCCTCTGTCCTATCATCAGGCCCGGCGTCAGCATGGCTTTAGAAGCCAGCGGATAGAAAGCATAAGGCTGCCTGGCGAAATGCCGCCAGATCTCAGGCCTGATCAGGATATTACTGAACACGATGCCATGATGAATTGGGGGGATTGAAATGTATTTATCCCGCGTTATCCTGGATGACCAAAAACGAGAAACCATGCGGCTCCTATCCTCGCCCGAGTTTCTGCATGGCGCGGTGGAGCAGAGCTTCCCCGGGGAAAAGCAGCGCCGTCTGTGGCGCCTGGACGGGTATGGCGGGCAGTGCTGTCTGCTGGTTTTAAGCGCCCAAAAGCCAGACTTTACCCAGACGGTGTCGGAATATGGCTTCCCGGACCGCAGCCCCGCCTGGGAAACCAAGCCCTATGAGGCCCTCCTTAATAAGCTTCGGGAAGGGCAAACCTGGCGGTTCCGTCTGAAGGCCAACCCGGTGCGCAGCGTTAAGGAGGATAAGACGGGCCGGGGCAAAGTGATGGCCCATGTCACCACAAGCCAGCAAAAAGAGTGGCTGATGAAACGCGCTCAAGACTGCGGGTTTTCACTGGATCCGGATGGTTTTGATGTGGTGCACACACAATGGCTGCGCTTCCATAAGGGCAGAGGCCATGAAATCACCCTTCGCACCGCTACCTTTGAAGGGCTGCTGAATGTGCGTGATCCGGAGGCGCTCAAAGCCGCCCTTCTCCAGGGAATTGGCCGGGCCAAAGCCTATGGCTGCGGGCTGATGACCTTGATTCCTCCTCATCCCAGGCACCATGGCTGATCTTCCGGGGTTGAAAAGGCCAGAGCTGCAAGCCTTGCCGCAAATTCGTGAGCGGATGACCTTTTTATATCTGGAGCACTGCAAAATTAACCGCCAGGACGGCGCCATCACCATTGCGGATGCACGGGGCGTGGTGCATGTGCCCAGCGCAAATATTGGCGCGCTTCTGCTTGGGCCCGGCACCAATGTT
>DAISYX010000219.1:0-1729 GCA_036825095.1 Clostridia bacterium
GCTTTTGGTGGAGGATTTTACCCGGGAGATGACCCTGGTGGCCGAGGGCCTGGCGGAGGATCAGGCGCGGCTGTCCGAGGCCCTGCGCCTTCAGGGTGAGGGTCAGGACGCCCTGGCTGAAAAGCTGCGCCAGGGGGAGAAGCGCCTGGCGGAACTGGAGCGCCAGGTGGCGGACCTTCAGGAAAAGGCGGAGCGAAAAAAAGAAAGCAAGCCAGGCCTTTCCCAGATCCTCAGGCAGACCACCTGGCTTGCGGCCATTTTAGCGGCGGCCTGGGTGATTACCACCCTGGTGAACGCCTTTGGGGGATAAGCATTGAGCAATTATCAGGAACTTGTCAAACGCTATGAAAGCCGCAACCGCGCGGCCCTGGTGGACGGCATCACCACCGCCCTAAGCCATGCGGATGAGGTGGTGATGGACCTGGGCCTTCTGGAGGATACCGGGCTTTTGCCGGATGTGCTGGGCACGCTCAGCCTGGGGCTGCCCTTTGTAATCATCGCGATGACGGAGCAGGGCGCAGTCATCCGCGGGCGGAAGACCGGCAAGGCCGCCCTGCAGGACGCCACCTTCCGAGCGCTGAAAACAGGCGCCGGCCTGGCTGCAGGCGGCGCCGTCATGGCAAGCGGGCTGGGGGCTCTGCCCGCCATTCCTGTTGCGGTGGGGGTGCGCCAGATGCTGGAAAAATACCGCAGCCATCTGCTCACCTCCCAGCGGGTCAAAAAGCGCACCCAGCGCCTTAAGGCCCTTGCTGGTTCCCTGAAGGACCGCTCCCTGCCCGCCTCCCTGGGTCCCAAAGAGATCAAGGCCATCAGCCCCTAAACGATATCAATCCACTCAAATAAAGTGTCCTGCCGCCCTAAGATGGCGGCTTTTTTAAACCCGGCGTCCCGCACCATCCGGGCTACGTATTCATAGCCAAAGGCGATCTGCTCCGCCCGGTGGCAGTCCGCAGCCAGGATCACCTGCCCGCCCAGCTGGCGCCAGTAATCCAGCAGCTTTCTTTCCGGATAAGGAACAAGGGCGCCGGCCCGGGCCATGCCCCCGGTGTTGATCTCAAGCAGCTCACAGCCCTCAAAGGCCGCGTCCATGGCATCGGTGGCCGCCTTCCAGTAGCGGGGATCCTCCGGGTCAAACAGCTCGCCTTCGCGGTTGTTTTTCATCAGCAAGTCAAAGTGCCCGATGATGTCCGGCTTGTAATCCCGGATGTATTCGCCCAGCTGCACATAATAGGCCTGGGCATAGCGGTAGGGGTCGCCGCCAAAATGTTTCTTGATGGCGGGGATGATCATGCTGACAGGCCCGTCCACCGGCAGCTCCAGACCGTCGGGGAAGAAGAGGTAGTGGGCGGAGCCCAGCACGTATTCAAACAGCGCCCGGTCCGCGATGGCATGACGGTCCCGCTCCATACCCAGCCAGATTCTGATCCGGTCCTGATAGCGGGCCTGAAGCGCTTTGATTTCCGCGATGTACTGGGCCTCTCCCGCTTCATCCATAGCGTACATCAGTTCAAAATCCTGCTTGGCGTGGCTGGAAAAACCCATGCTCACAAAACCGTGGCGGATGGCGGACTGCACCATCTCCTCCGCGGTGGAAAGGCCGTCGCAGTAAGGGGTGTGATTATGCGGCGAGGAAAGCGTAAACATCAGCCCCCGCTTTCCTCTGGCGCATGGCTCAAAAAAACGTGCCGGGCCTGGTCAAAGCAGGCGACGCTTGCGGCAAACACGGAGG
>DAISYX010000220.1:0-1726 GCA_036825095.1 Clostridia bacterium
GTCTGGGGCCCCATGTATGAGATCTTTGGCTGGGTCTCCGCATTGGATATCGATGGTGCTTCCTCTGACCATCAGGGCGATGATATCTCCGTTGAAGCCATTGCCCAGAGCAACCCGGACTGGCTCTTTGTGCTGGACCGCGATGCGGCGACGTCCTCCACCGCGGACGCTGTGCCGGCTGAGGACGTGATCAACAACGCCCCTGCCCTTCAGAACACCAGCGCGGTTGTAAACGGGCGCATTGTGTATGCCCCCAAAGACACCTACACCAACGAATCCATCCAGACCTATCTGGAGCTGTTTGAAAACCTGGCAAAGGCTCTGGCAAACTAACCTAAAGGAGCGGCACTGTGCCTAAAAAGGCGACACACCAACACGCTGAGGCTGAGATTTCTCAGCCTCAGCGTCATCCTCATCGCAAAGTATGGACCAAGCCCTTTACCCTGACGGTTCTGGCTGTCATTGCCTTAGGGCTGATGTCCCTGTTCACCGGGGCCTATGATATTCAGAACCAGCCGGATGGCTGGGCCATGTTTTTTATCACCCGCATTCCCAGAACGGCCTCCCTGATGCTCACGGGCGCTGCCATGGCCATGGCAGGGCTGGTGATGCAGCTGATCACCCAGAACCGCCTGGTGGAGCCCACCACCACCGGGACGATTGAATGGGCGGGGCTGGGGCTTATTTTCGTCTATCTGATCTTTCCCGCGCCCAGCCTGATGCTTCGCATGGCGGGGGCCATTTTATTTTCATTTGTGGGCACCATGCTGTTTTTCCTGCTGCTAAGGCGGGTGAAGCTGCGCTCCTCGCTGATTGTGCCCATCATCGGCATGATGATGGGTGGGGTGGTCTCCGCCACGTCCACCTTTATCGGGCTGGTGTTCCAGATGACGCAGAACATCGAGACCTGGTTTGTGGGTTCCTTTGCCTCGGTGCAGATCGGGCGCTATGAATTCCTGTGGTTTATTGTTTTTATCACCTTCATGATTTTTATCTATGCGGACCGGCTGACCCTGGCGGGGCTGGGGGAGGACGTGGCCACCAGCCTGGGGGTGAACTACAACCGGATTGTCCTTCTGGGCACGGGGCTGATCTCCTTTGCGGTGGGCATTGTGGCCGCTGTCATCGGGAACCTGCCCTTTTTGGGGCTGATTGTGCCCAACATCGTCTCCATGTACCGGGGGGATGAGCTCAGGAGCAACTTGCCCTGGGTGTGCCTTTTGGGCATGGGCACTTTGACGGCCTGTGATATCATCTCGCGCACCATCATCATGCCCTTTGAGGTGCCGGTTTCCCTGATTCTGGGCACCGGGGGAGCCGTGGTGTTCGTGGTGGTTCTTTTAAGAAGAAGGAGGCAGAGATGAGCGACTATCCCCTTGAGCACAAGGGACAGGGTGATTTTGGCGCGGGCCTTCACAGCCCTGGCAGATCTGCCAGAGCTTTTCGTTCCAAAAGGGAGGAAAGGCGCTACTGGATTTTGCTGATCAGCCTGTTTCTTCTGGCGGCCCTGGCGGCTTTTGGCCTGTTGGTCTACAACAACCCGGTGCCGGTGGACTCGCCCTCCTTTATCCCGGTGGTCAGACGGCGCATGGTGGCCCTGGTGGCCATGCTGATCGCGGCGGTGTGCCAAAGCCTGTCCACCGTGGCCTTCCAGTCCGTTACCAACAACAAGATCATCACGACCTCTTTATTGGGCTTTGAGGCGCTGTATTCCACCATCCATACC
>DAISYX010000221.1:0-1723 GCA_036825095.1 Clostridia bacterium
TGCCCGTTATCTTCCATGCCTTTTACAATTTTGCGGTGCTGGCGCTTAACTTCTCCGGCGCTGTGCCCAGCTTGGGTATGATGCTGTTATGCATCGCGGTGTTCACACTCTCATTCAGGCTATTGACCAAACAGGAGGCGGAAGATGTTCGTTAAGGTGATGGGATTATCAGGCGCCTATCCGGCGGCTAACGGCGCTTGCTCAGGCTTTTTGGTGACGGAAGGGGACAGCCGGCTGATGCTGGACTTTGGCTCGGGCGTCCTGCCCCGGCTGATGGCGCTGATGGACCCGGCGCAGCTGTCCGCCATTGTGATGAGCCACTGGCACTTTGACCATGCCAGCGATCTGCTTCCCCTGAGCTACTATCTGGACATCAACAAGCTGCGCCTGCGGCTGGTGGGGCCTCCGGAGCCTAATCCCATTGAGCCGCTATTAAGAGACAGGCCCTTTGACTTTGACAATCTGCTGGAAACCCATGATATCGCGGGGCTGCGCCTTGAGGCGCAGCTTGTAAAACACCCGGTGCCGGCCTATGCCTTAAAGCTTACCAACAGCCAGGGCAAGGTGCTGGTGTACACCGGGGACGCGGTGGGTGGCGACGGGCTTGAGGATTTCTGCCGGGGGGCGGACCTTTTGATCTGCGACGCGGCCTTTACCCGGGCCCAGTGGCATGCGGAGCTGCCCCATTTCAGCGCCGCCCAGGCGGGGGAGCTGGCACGGGATGCCGGGGCTAAAAGCCTGATGCTCACCCACTTTATGCCGGGGGCGGACATCAAAACCCTGGTGGCGGAGGCCAGGGAGGCGTTTCCCGACGCCTTCCCTGCCAGCCTTGATTTAGCCGTTACGGTGTAATGACAAGCCGCGCCTTCCACCGCCAGCGGCCCCTGGTTTTCTGCGCTGTCCTGTATGGCGCGGGGGTGCTGGCAGGCGGGCTCTGGCCGGGCTTTGTTTGGTTCCTGCCGGCTATGGGGCTTGGCGCGGGGCTTTTGGCCGCGCTTTTTTTAAGGGCTGACAGAGGGCTTAAGATAATATCTCTGGCCGCCGCATTTTTCTTTTTAGGGGTGTGGCTGTCCGGGCTGGCAGCCAACCCCGTTTTGCCGCCGGAGGGGAAATACCTGGTGACAGGCCGGGTGACCGGGGAGGCCACGCGCCGGGAGCCGGACGGGCGCATCACCGCCCGGCTTGATCAGGTGACCCTTTCGGATGGCCTGAGCAGCCATGAGATCAAGAGCGCCTACTGGACCTATTACCCGGGGCAGGATGCCATGCTGCCCATGGATGGGCAGCATGCCTCCTTTGAGGGGACGGCCTATCACCCCTCTCCCCAGGAGAACCCGGATGGCTTTGACTTCAAGGCCTTTCTTCTGCAAAAAGGCATCACCCTGGGGCTAAGCGGCGCCCAGGAGCTGCGCTTTGAGCCGGAGGTACAGCAGGCGCACCAAAGCCCCTGGCTTAGGGCCAGGATCTATCTGGCGGAGCGCTTTGACCTGTTCTTGGGGGAGCATTCGGGCCTGGCCAAGGCCCTGATCATCGGGGACCGGGACGGCCTGTCTGAGGAGACCACGCTGAACTTCCGGGACGCCGGGGTGGCCCATGTGCTGGCAGTCTCCGGGCTGCATGTCAGTCTGATGGTGAACATGGCGTACTTTCTGTTGCGAAAACTGAAGCTGTCCCCCCGGGCGCTTTTGATTTTGTTTTCAGCGCTGCTTTTGGCCTATGGCCG
>DAISYX010000222.1:0-1710 GCA_036825095.1 Clostridia bacterium
TGAAAGGAGACCGGAAATCATGAAAAGATGGATTGCCCTTCTCATGTCCCTGACCCTCCTGCTGGCGGCCCTGCCAGCGCTTGCCTGGGATCCTGTGGGCATCACCACAGGCAGCGTCTCCGGCACCTACTACCCCCTGGGCGGGGAGATCATGTCCCTGTGGATGAATCACATCCCTGACCTGGACGTCTCCGTGCAGTCCAGCGGCGGCTCCAAGGACAACATCGTCAAGATCAACAACGCCGAGGCCGAGGTGGGCACGGTGCAAAACGATGTGATGTTCTACGCCTATCAGGGGGATCAGGACTTCTTCAACGGCGAGGTCATCGATTCCTTCGTGGCCATCGGCTCCCTGTATCCGGAGCTGGTCCAGGTGGTGGTGGCTGCGGATTCAGACATCAAGACCATCGCCGACCTGAGGGGCAAAAAGGTCTCCGTGGGCGCGGTGGGCTCCGGCGCGTACTTCAATGCCGTGCAGCTGCTGGAGGTCTCCGGGCTTAGCCTTTCTGACATCCAGCCCCAGCACCTGAGCTTTGACGAATCCGCCACCTCGTTCCAGAACCGCCAGCTGGACGCCTTCTTCGTTACTGCGGGTCTGCCCAACCCCGCCATCATGGACGTGGCCAGCAAGCAGGCGGTGCGCCTGGTTGGCTTAACCGAGG
This sequence comes from Clostridia bacterium, assembly GCA_036825095.1. Classification (GTDB taxonomy): domain Bacteria; phylum Bacillota; class Clostridia; order Christensenellales; family Aristaeellaceae; genus UBA6115. Next base: position 663 of record DAISYX010000222.1, read on the forward strand.
AGCAGATGGCCGCCCTCCAGGAGAAGTACAGCTTCTATGTGCCCTCTCTGGTCCCCGCAGACACCTATTCCGGCATGACGGAGCCGGTGGTGGTGCCCTCCATGAACGCGGTGCTCATCTGCCACAAGGATCTGCCCGAGGAACTGGTCTACCAGATGACCAGGGTGCTCTTCGAAAACGTGGACGAGATGACCCACGCCAAGAAGGAGTACATCAGCGCGGAGTATGCGGTTACCGGCATCCCGACGCCCTTCCATCCGGGCGCGGAGAGGTATTACAAAGAAATCGGCCTGCTGGACTAATGCGCTGACCGCCCCGGGCGTACAGACGCCCGGGGCTTTTTGCCTATGTAGGGGGAAGAACACATGACAAAAGACCCGCATCACACAAACCCGCTGGAACAAACACCGCTTGAGGAGCGCGTGGATCAGGAGGAAATCCGTGAGATTATGGGCAAGTATGACCGGGAGAGCGCCTATCGGGTGCTCACCGGCTACAAGAGCCTGATTATCTCCGCCCTCTGTGTGCTGTTTTCCCTCTTTCAACTCTACAGCACTTGGTTTATCATCCCCTCCACCCACATGCGACCCATCCACGTGGGCATCGTGGTGATGCTGGCCTATCTTCTTTATCCCGTCCGTCGCGGCGGCAGAAAAGACCGTTTGCCCTGGTATGACCTGGTTCTGGCGCTGGTGGCCCTGGGCCTGTTCCTCTACCCGGTGATTGATTTTGCCCAGATCACCCGGCAAAACAGCCTGCTGCCCCATCAGTACCTGATCGGGGGCGTGGCCATCCTGCTGTTGGCCGAGGCCTGCCGGCGGGTGGTGGGGCTGCCCATTGTGATCATCGCCGCGGCCTTTGTGCTCATCGGCTTCTTCGGCCGGATGATGCCTGGTTTTTTAAGCAACCGTGGCTTCACCTTAAACCAGATCATCAAGCACCTCTTTTACACCCAGGAGGGGATCTTCGGCACCCCGGTGGGCGCCAGCTCCACCTTTATCTTCCTGTTCATCCTCTTTGGCGCTTTTCTTGAGAAAACCGGCGTGGG
>DAISYX010000223.1:0-1700 GCA_036825095.1 Clostridia bacterium
CCGGCGATGGCTCTCGCAAATCGAGCCCTCGCATCTCGCCTTTATCGACCGTGTCGACCATGGAGCCCCTCGCAGAAGATTCCGTCCGCTAAACGGAAACTCTGGCGCGCCCCCACGGGGCGCTTTTCGAGCCAAGGGCTTCAAGGTCCCCTGGCCCAACACCTTAGGGCTGGTGTGGGCAGAAGGGGATAATTTGTTTGAAACCCTGATGCTGAATTTTGTCCTGGCCCCTGTGGGGCAGGATGTCTGGCCGGATTTCAAGCCCGACTGGGAAAGGGAAATCCCCTTTTCTCCCCAGGAATTGACGCAAATCGAGGCCCCCTTTCCTGCGGATCCCTGCGCCTTGTTCACCTTTCCCTTCAGGCGCTTGCAGTTGCGCCGGGATGATCAGGCCCGGGTTACAGGCTGCACCCTTTGGGGCGGTCACCTGGTAGAGACAGATAGCGGCAACTTTTTTGCGGAAACCATGACACTGTGGAAAAAAGACAATGAAGGCCGGTATGCCCCCAAAACCCATGACCCTTCCCGGCAGATGTGGCGGGATTTTCCGGCGCTTCTATCCGGCGCCCAGTCCTCTCCACCGGGTATTGTCTACTGGCTGTCCGCTCTGCAGATAAAGGGAGGAATCCGTTTGCCGCTGCTCAGGCTGTGCATTGGCGGCATGGTGCTTTCCAGCAAGAAAACCTCCATAGACGACGCCCTGTCCGACTCCTTGCGCTTTCAAGCCTCCTTGCTGGCAGATCTGGAGGAAGGCTGGCCTGCCCGCATCAGCAGCGAGCTGGCGGTGGCTGATAAACTGGTTCAGCAAGTGGGCTTTTTAGCCGCTAATTTAATCAGGGCGACCGGCGGCAGCGGGGATAAAGACCCAAGGGCCGCTTCCGCAAAGGCGAGAGAGCAGGGCTATTATCTGCTGGACGCTCCCTTCCGCCAATGGCTGGAAGGCCTGGGCCCATCGGAAAACATGGACGAAGCTTGTCAAAGCTGGCGCGGCCTTGAGGGGCAATTGCTGCGTGGCTATGGACAGCAGCTGGTTGAGCGCTCAGGGCTTAAGGCGCTGGTGGGCCGCAGGGTTAAGGAAAAGGCGGGTGACACCGCTGCGCGCCTGTATACAGCCCCCGCACTATACGCCCAATTCTTGAGACAAACAAACAAAATATTAAAAGAGTAGGAGAACTGCAGATGAAGAGCGAAACGCTGCAAAAACGCGGAAAATCCGCCCAGGCCGCTGCGTTTGTCAGCTGGAAAATCCAGCGTCTGACAAGCGCGGGCAACGACTCTCTTAGCAGGGCGAATCTGGCCCGGCTCAGACGAGGCATAGGAAAAGTTCCCGGCAGCCTGCCGGAGCTTTGGGGGCTGATTTTTGACGGGATGCCAGAGGACTTGGCCGGCCTTGGCAATCAGCCCTCCTGGGGGGAGTGGGCCTGCTATATGAGCCTCACCTTGTTCGCCCTGCATCAGCAGGGAAATGACTGGAAAACCGCCTGCATGAATCTCAAAGGGCAGTCCCTTGGCCTGGCGGTTAGAAAGCTGGTGCAAAACGAGGAGGATGAGGACCGGGTCAAGCGCCGCTTTGACCGGGTGGTGACTTCTGACAGCCCGGAGGAGCTGGCCCATCACCTGCGGGGGCTTGTTCAGCTGTTAAAGGCCGGGAATATTCCCCTGGATTACCCCGGTCTGACACAGGATCTGTACCGTTTTCT
>DAISYX010000224.1:0-1695 GCA_036825095.1 Clostridia bacterium
CCAAAGCGATGGCTATTCCAACAAGCTAAAAGAGCAGCTGGCCCACCAGATCAACAGCCTGGCGCAGCGCTGGGAGAAATAAGGGAGCGTCCGCTCCGCTAAAGCCGATAAACAAATCGGCGGGGAAGACAACCTGAATTAAACCCGTTCAAAAAGGCGGCTGTCATCAGCCGCCTGGGACGGGTATACGCGATTTTTACCGGTTTTTCAAAGTGAAATCAAACCTCAGGTCCCTTCGCTCCATCAGGCCAAGGGCGGTGAGGGTTTCGGGCATGTCCAGGGAGATGCCGCCGTTTTCCTGGGCCAGCCGCCGCGTTTCCTGTTCGGGCAGGTTGATATGGTCGCCGCCCGTCAGGCTGAGGTTTCCCTCCTCATAGGCCTGCTGGATGGCGGCCTGATACCGGGGGCTGTCGCCCTGCTCGCCTTCTTCAAGGGACAGGTTCACAACGGGCCTCAAGGGCTTAAAAAGGCTAACGGTGAGGGAAACGGCGATGTTCTGATTCTGGGGCGTGGTCTTCGGGGTGCCAAACAGCGCGTTGCGGGTATGCCCCTCGGGGTAATAGATGCCGGGCAGCCAGATGTAGTCAGGGGTGTCGTTCTCCGTCTCAAGGGTGATAGGTTCCCCGTCCGCCGTAAAGCGGGTGACGATGACATACACGGGCTGATCCGGCGTCTGGTTTTTGTACTCCAGCGCAAAGGCCACGCGCTGGCCGTCAAAAAGAGCGTCGGTGATGGTGACCTCTGTGTTGTAGCCGGTTTGGGTCTGGGAGACCTGTTCCACCCGCTCGTCAAGCCCCCGGGTATCGCCTGTGGGTTCGCCCATGCTCCTGAGATAATCCAGGATGCCCCACTGGCTGTCGGCGATGGCGGCGGCCGTCACCACCAGCAGACAGGCCAGCGCGATGGCGGGCACGCGTTTTTTGAAGGACTGTTTTGGCGACTTTTCCGGCAGGCCGGCCAGGGTGTCTTTAAGCCGCGCCTCCAGGTGTTTTGGGGTGCGGTAGGCTTTTTTCATCTGATCGCTATTCATATATCCTCCTGTAAAAGTATGGTTCTCAGCTTGTCCCGCCCACGCTTGAGGCGGGAACATACAGCGCCCCGGCTGACGCGCATGAGCCGCGCGATTTCTTTCACCTCAAGCCCCTCCATGTAGTGGAGCATCAGGGTGACGCGCAAATGCTCCGGCAACTGGTCCATGGCCTGGCGCAAGTCCTCATGCTCAAAGGGATCGGGGGGAGGGGCGGTTTGCTCGGGCGCTTCCATGGGAATCAGCCTGCCCTGTCTGCGCTGGATATTGACGCACTCCCTGATGAGGATGCGCAGCAGAAAGGGGCGGAAGCTTGCCTTATCCCTAAGGGTAGGAAGCTTCATCCATGCCTTGAGCACAGCTTCGGAGATGGCGTCAAGCCTGTCATGTTCTCCTTTTAGGTAGCCGCAGCTCAGACGGTACAATGTGTCTTTCAGTGCCAGAACGGCAGTTTCAAATTCTGTTCGATCCAATGTGTTCCTCCTACCTGTCATGACACCTATAAGACGCACGGGAAGGCGCGCAGATTCGCCTCCCGGCAATATTTCTCATTGTGGAACGGGCCCAGGATATGCTAAGGTAATCTCCGGCTCAAGAAGGAGGAGGCAAAGAAATGGACAAGCGCGGGGGCGTCGGAAAGCTGCCGGTGGTGGGCCTCTCCCTTTTTT
>DAISYX010000225.1:0-1662 GCA_036825095.1 Clostridia bacterium
AAAACAACACAATGCCCTGTCCTGTTAAGCGCAGCTCAAGCTCCGTCCCGCGCTGAAAAGTCAGGCGCCCCTCCAGGCTATAGTTGCCATAGACGCCGATTTTCAGGCTGTCCTTCAGCGCCAGGTTGCTCAGCAGAATGCGAACGCCCCGCCCCTCCTCCGCCCGGCCGGACAGGGGGCCCAGGGCTGTTAGCAGGAGGATCATAACTAAAGCGCGCAGGAGATATCTCCGGGCTGTTGAATGGCACATCTTGGTCCTTTCCCAGTCCACCCTTCAGGGGGCTGTCGCAACAGAATTGTAACATAAAAAAGCCCTTCATCGCCAACTACCTTAAAAAGTTCAAAAGAAAAGGCTGGAACGAAGGGCTTTTATCCGCTAAGACGCCTGTGGGTGTTCTTTTCGGTAGGCCGCGGCCTCATTCAGCAGCGCCTGGGCATGCTGGCGTCCGCTTTCCTGCTGGGCCTTGCTGCCGCCCAGCATACCGGCCAGAGAATGAACGCGCCCCGCTTCGTCCAGATGGCGGATGGCGGTCTGTGTTCTGCCTCCCGCTTCCGCCTTTTCAACTTCCATCTGCGCGGAAGCCATGGCGGCGATCTGGTGCAGGTGGGATACGCAGATCACCTGCCTAAAGCGCGCGATGTCCCAAAGCTTCCGGGCAATCACCTGGGCTGTGGCGCCGGAGATGCCGGTGTCGATCTCATCAAACACCATGGTGGGCACGGCGTTGGTCTCAGCCGTGATGGCCTTTAGGGCCAGCATCAGCCGGGAGAGTTCACCACCGGAGGCGATTTTTGCCAGGGGCTTAAAATCCTCCCCCAGATTGGGGGCGATTAGCATCCGCACCTCATCCATCCCATCCGGGCTGAAACGGCTGGCATCCGCCTGCACGGACACCTGAAACTGGGAGCCGGCCATGTTCATCTCCCGCAGGTGCCCTTCAATCAGCTTTTCAAAACGCCGGGCCAGATTCTGCCGGGAGGCGCTAAGGGCCTGGGCGCTGCTCTGATACTGCGCTTTTTGCTTTTCAAGAGCCAGGGAGAGCTCGTCCAGCGTCTCCTCCAGGGTTTCCAGCTGATGAATCTCCTGGCGTATGTCCTGCCAGCTGGCCAGCATCTCATCCGCCGTCGCGCCATACTTTCGCCCCAGCCTGCGCAAAAGATCCAGGCGCTCCTCCACCGCATCCAGACCCCCGCTGTCCGTATCAAAGTCTTCGCTTAAATCCCGCAGATCGTGCCCCAACTCCTCCAGCTCATAGGAGGCGGACTGAATACGCTCCAAAACGCCCTGAAAACGGGCATCCATCATGGCGATATCCCCTATTTGCTTTTGCGCCTGTCTGGACAGGGTCCAGGCGGAATCCCCATCCGAATCGCCCTCATACAGGGCCTCATAGGCCCCATTAAGGGCGGACTTGATCTTGACCGCGTGGCGCAGCAGATCCCGGCGCTGCTCAAGGGCCTTGTCCTCTCCTGGCTCCAGATTGGCTGAGGCCAGCTCTTTGTCCTTCAACCGTAAAAGCTCCAGCTTTTCTTCCCGCGCCCGGACGCTCTCGGTCGCCCTTTGGTATTCCCGGTTCAGCTGCCGGAAAGCCTCATAATCCGCCCTGACCTTCTCCAAAAGCCGCTGATGGTCTTCAGCGCCAAAGCTGTCCAGATAGCGCA
>DAISYX010000226.1:0-1656 GCA_036825095.1 Clostridia bacterium
AGCGATTAAGCTAAGACCGCTTTATCAATGCCTGGAGGGGGCGAGGCCTTGTAAATCAACGCCTCCTGTTTTCCCTAAGTTTGATCTAGGTGCCCAGGTAGGCTTTCTGAACATCCGGGTCCACCAGCAGCTCCTGGCTGGGCCCGCTTTTCACCACATGCCCTGTTTCCAGCACATAGGCGCGGTTGGAAACGGTCAGCGCCATATGGGCGTTTTGCTCCACCAAAAGGATGGTGATGCCGTCCTTGCTGATCTGCTGAATGATGGCGAAGATCTCCTGCACCAAAAGCGGGGCCAAGCCCATGGACGGCTCATCCATCATCAGGAGTTTGGGCCGGCTCATCAGCGCCCGGCCCATGGCCAGCATCTGCTGCTCGCCGCCGGACAGCGTGCCCGCGATCTGTTTGCGCCGCTCCTTAAGGATGGGGAAATGGCCGTAGACCAGCTCCAGATCCCGGCCGATGTTGCCGGATTCTTTGCGGATATAGGCGCCCATCTCCAGGTTTTCAAGCACGGACATCCGGGAGAAAATGCGGCGGCCTTCCGGCACCTGGGCGATGCCCCGCTCCACCAGCTGATAGGCGGGCACCTTGCGGATGGACTGGCCCATGAACTCAATATCACCTGAAGCGGCGGGGAGCAAGTTTGAGATGGCGTTCAGGGTGGTGGACTTGCCGGCGCCGTTGGCCCCGATCAAGGAGACCACCTCCCCTTGCTTTACCTCAAAGGAGATGTCATGCAGCGCGTGGATGGCGCCATAAAAGACGTTGATATCGCTTACTTTAAGCATGGACAGTCCCTCCTGCGCCTTGCCCCTGGACCTCCGCGCTGCCCAGATAGGCCGCGATGACATGGGGGTTCCTGCGGATTTCCTCCGGGGTGCCCTCCGCGATAACCTTGCCGTAGTTGAGCACATAGATGCGCTCACAAATGCCCATCACCAGCTTCATATCATGCTCAATCAGCAGGATGGCAACGGAGAAACGGTTGCGGATGGTTTTGATGGTCTGCATCAGCTCCACCGTTTCCATGGGGTTCATGCCGGCGGCCGGCTCATCAAGCAGAAGCACCTTGGGGTTTGAGGCAAGAGCACGGCAGATTTCCAGCTTGCGCTGCTGGCCGTAGGGGAGGGAGCTGGACTGGGCATCCGCCATGTCCTCCATCTGGAAGACCCGCAACAGCTCCCGTGCCCGGATGTCAATGCCCCGCTCCTCGCTGGTGCAGTTGCTGTTGCGCAGGATGCCGCTCATGGTGGAGTAGTGCATCCGGGAATGGAAGGCCACCTTGATGTTTTCAAGCACCGTCATGGACTTGAACAGGCGAATGTTCTGGAAGGTGCGGGCAATGCCGTTCTTGGTGATCTCATGGGGTGCTAAGCCGTTGATGCGCTTGCCCAGCAGGTTAATATCCCCATCCGTGGGAATATAGACGCCGGTGAGCATGTTGAAGATGGTGGTTTTGCCTGCGCCGTTGGGGCCGATGAGGCCCAGGATTTCGTTGTTCATCAGGCAGAGGTTCACATCATCCGCAGCCCTTAAGCCCCCAAAAGAGATGCCCAGATTTCGGGTTTCAAGCACAGGCTTGCCCTCCCAGACATCATAGTGAGGCTTAAAGGGCATCCTGGTTTCAGAAGCCTTGCGTTTAAACAGCCTGCGA
>DAISYX010000227.1:0-1654 GCA_036825095.1 Clostridia bacterium
TTTTGGGCAGTATAGCAATTCCCCTGTCTTCCTTCAAGGAAAATCATGGGAGGGCTTTGTAAAGTAGCTAAAAAGGGCAAGGCAATGCGCCTTGCCCCCTTTGATGATACTTGGGGAATTATTCTTCTCTGGTTAGCTGCGCCGCCTGTTCCCCCGCAATTTGCCCGGACACAAAGGTCCAGGACTGGGCCTGGCCGCCCCAGGGGGTATATGCCTTTCCGTCCACGTTGCACACGCCCTCGGAGTCCTGGCCCACCGCAAACAGGTTGGGGATGGGGGTGCCGTCTTCGCGCAGGACATTCATGTTCGCATCCACATCCAAACCGCCAACGGTGCCATAAGCATAGGATGTGCAGGCCACCGCGTAATAGCTTGTTTCCACACCGTCAAGCGTGGCCGACAGCACAGCCTCATCGCAGTTAAGGGCTTGGGCCAGCGCCGCGATGCCGTCCGCCTTTATCACATTGTTATACTGCTGGCCCACAGCCAGAATCTCATCAATATCTGCCACGGCCACACCAGCCTCCGGCAGCGTGCCGCCCTGGGAAAGGAACATGCTGTTGGCGGACGCCTGTCCCGCACTGAGGCCGTTTGCTCTGATGCCGTCGATGTCTTCCTGGGTGTAAAGCACATAATACATATAGTCGGGCGCAAAAAGGATATCCACTGTGATCGCCTCGTCTGTGGTGCCGCTTTGATTCTGGTTGCCCCAGGAGGTGCCCTGATTGGTGATCATCCGCTGATCCATGGTCAGCGCCAAAGCGGAAAGAATGGCTTTCTGATCCGCCGTCAGGTCATCGTTGCGGATCAGGTTGCGGACTTGGGAGATATGCACCATGGGAAGCGTTTTCATCATATAGGTGGCGCCGCCCGCGGATTTGCCCATCTGAATGCCGGTGCCGTCATTGACGGTGACGCCCATGGCGTTAACCACAGAGCCCAGATATTCCGTCATCATCTGGTCATTGCCCAAAAAGCCGCCGGTTGCCAGAATGACGGATTCTCCGTAAATTTCGTACTGGGTTCCGTCATAATACTCCGCGTTCACGCCGATGATGTTCTCTTCCTCGTCAAAGATCAAAGTGCTTGCGGTCAGCTCGGTCAGGTAGTCATTTTTCTCGTTCATTTCCTTGGCGATATCCAGCGCACGCAGGAACTGATAGGTTTTGTTGGGCCCCAGGATATTCCAGGAGGTGTTGTTGTCATCCCCGGTGAAAACACACCATAGCTTGGTCCACTCCGGCACGACAAAGCTGCCTAAAAGCCCCATGCCCTCAAACTCAAATCCGAAATTTTCCACATAATAGTCCAATGAGGTGCCGGAATTGTTCACGGCTTTATAGATGATATCTTCCTTGTCCTCGCTGCCGACATACTCAATCCAGGTGTTGTAAACATCATCGGCGTTGATATAGTCCTCGCCTTCATTGAAGGTGTCCTTTAAGTATTGGCTGTTAAGGGCCATGGGGCCATAGGTGCATACGGAGTTGCCGCCGATTTTTCCGGCTGCCTCAATGCCAAACACACTGGCCCCCTGATCTGCGGCGGCGCAATAGGAGAGGATGCCCGAGCCCCCCATCCCCACCACAACCACGTCATAGCCTTCAAGCACCAACTTGTCATCGCGCTTGGAAGTCTGCGTATACCACTGGTT
>DAISYX010000228.1:0-1613 GCA_036825095.1 Clostridia bacterium
TCCGCCATGCGGACCACATCCGTATACCACTGGGAGAAGTTTTCCTCCCTTGGCGTGATGTGCTGGACAAAGGCCTGTTTTGATTCCTTAGCCATAGAGCCTCCTTAATAAAATAGGCCCGTCCCCGCAGGGACGAAGCCTGGCTTCGCGGTACCACCTTGCTTGGCGCGTGCGCGCCCGCTCTTCTCCCTTAACGCGGGAATGCGGCGGGAATTGGCCGCGGCCGCGGGGCGGGATACGGCCTCCGCGCGCTTTCACCCTCCGCGCTCGCTCCCCCTGGCCGCTTGCTCCCCGCGATTGCCTGTGCAATTACGCCGCAGTATAGCAAATGCAGGGGCGGGGCGCAAGGGCGTTTGCCGTTGTCTTTTGAGCCGCCCGGGCCTTATAATGGAAGAAAACGGGAGGATGTTTTATGATCAGACGCAAAGCGGAGCGCCCGGTGAATGTCTCGGATAACCGCTACGGCGGGGCAGGCCGGGTGGAAATGGCCGCCATCCTCAATGGCCAGGAAGAACTGGGCGGGAAAGGCCGGCTGTTCAGCCACATCACCCTGAGGCCCGGCTGCGGCATCGGCGTCCACAGCCATGAAGGGGAATGGGAAGCCTTTTATATCCTCAGCGGCCAGGCGCAGCTCACCGACGGCGGCCAGGTGCACACCTTGGCGGCTGGCGACGTTCACCTGTGCCCCGCCGGCCACAGCCATGGGGTGCACAACGCAGGCACTGAAACACTGGAGATGGTGGCGCTCATTCTTTACGCCTGACATCTCTCAACACGATATCAGCTCTTTGAAGGGGCAAAGGCGAGCGCCCGCTGTGCGGGATGAGGCGGGCCGCCGGCCCCATGAAGCAAGGCGTCTGAAGCAGCGCCTGCGCTGCCCGCAAACGGCTGTTCTGAACTGAGGAAATTGGGATGCTTTTTTCAGGAAAGCATCCTGCGCCCATCCTTAGCCCTCGCCCTCTGCCTGCATGATCAGATCCACCCGGCGCTGGTGGCGCCCGCCCTCAAAGCCCGCGTCCAGCCACATGGAAACAATCATCCTGGCCAGGTCAACGCCCACCACCCGGGCGCCCAGGGCCAGCATGTTGCAGTCGTTGTGGTTCCTGGACAGGACAGCGGAATAGCAGTCCGAGCATATGGCGCAGCGGACGCCATGCACCTTGTTGGCAGTGATGCCCACGCCGATGCCGGTGCCGCAGAACACAAGCCCCTTCCGGCAGCGGCCGTCCGCCACCGCCTGGGCGGCCTTTTTGGCGAAGACCGGATAATCACAGCTTTCCAGGGTGTGGGTGCCAAAGTCCTCATAGGCAATGCCACGCTCCTTGAGCAGCTCGATGATTTCCAGCTTCAGCGGCAGGCCCGCATGGTCACTTCCCAGCGCTATCATTGTTGCTTGCCTTTCTTCTGTTCATTCAGGAACTTCGTCACAGCCCCATATTCCGGCATGGCGCCCTGCGCGCCCAGGCCCAGGGTGGACAGCGCGCCAACGGCGTTGGCAAACCGGAGGGCGTCGGGCTCCGCCATGCCCCGGCAGAGGCCGGCCGCAAAGCCGGCGTTGAAGCTGTCCCCCGCGGCGGTGGTGTCAACAGCCGCCACCCGGAAGCCCGGCGCAT
>DAISYX010000229.1:0-1597 GCA_036825095.1 Clostridia bacterium
AGGAAAGGGGAGAACACAATGGATCATTTTGAAATGGTGGAAAAGCTGCGCCAGAAGGCCAATGTCAGCTATGAGGAGGCAAAGACCGCCCTGGAAAGCAGCGAATGGGATTTGCTGGACGCGCTGGTGTATCTGGAAAGCCAGGGGAAGATCAACCCCAACCAGGGGGAGAGCTACACCACCCGCAAGGAGGAGGCCCCTAAGGCGGCGCCGGAGGCGGATGTGAAGGGGATGCTCAGCCGCTTCTTCAGCTTCCTGGCGGAGGGGATCAACAAGGCCAACCAGATCAGCATCAAGGTGTCCCGCCACGGGAAGGAGCTGTTTGGGCTGCCGCTGAGCGTGCTGATTCTGATGCTGATCTTCATGTTCTGGGTGATCGTGCCCCTGGCGGTGGTGGGCCTGTTCCTGGGCTTCCGCTACCGGGTGCAGGGCGCAAGCATATCAGACAGCGTGAACCGCGCCATGGACAAGGCGGCGGACGCCGCGGAAAGCATCAAAACCGGCGTCAAGCCCCCGGAAGAGGGCTAAAGCCCGGGTAGCATAGCGACAGGCTAACGCGCGGATGAGCCGAGGGATTCTGTGACTTTGCCAAGCTGACTTATCCGCTTGGCGGAAGCAAAGAAACCCCGGTTCATCGCAGCGCGGGTGACAGCGCCCGGCGATATGGTATACTTTTGCCAGACACAGGGACGCATATTGGAAAGGGAGGCGCGGCGAATGCAAAAAATCCTGCTGGTGGAGGACGAGGCGGCCATCGCCCGCTTTGTGGAACTGGAGCTGGGCCACGAGGGCTATGCGGTGACCAAGGCGGAGGATGGCCGCCAGGGCCTGGCTCTGGCGGAGGAGGGCGGCTTTGACCTGGTGCTGCTGGATATCATGCTGCCGGGGCTTAACGGCCTGGAGGTGCTGCGCCGCCTGCGCAAGTCCTCCGATGTGCCCGTCATCATGCTCACCGCCCGGGACGCGGTGATGGACAAGGTGACCGGCCTTGACATGGGGGCGGACGACTACATCACCAAGCCCTTCTCCATCGAGGAGCTTTTGGCCCGCATCCGCACCGCCCTGCGCAAGAAAAGCGCCCAGGTCCTGCCCCAGCTGACAGCCGGCCCCCTGGTGCTGGACATCGCCCGCCACAGCCTCACCGTGGAGGGCCAGACGGTGGACCTGACCGGGCGGGAGTTCGCCCTGCTGCAGGCGCTGATGGAAAACAAGGACATCGTCCTCACCCGGGATGTGCTGATGGAGCGGGTGTGGGGCTATGACTATCTGGGGGAAACCAACGTGGTGGATGTGTACATCCGCTACCTAAGGGCCAAGATCGGCGAGAAAACCGGGCAGCAGCTGATCCACACCGTGCGCGGCGTGGGCTATGTGCTCAGGGAGGAGGGCTGATTGAGCGAAAACAAGCGGGTGCGCTCCATCTCCCGGCGGGTAAACCACAGCTTTCTTTTGCGGCTGCTTTTTTTGCTGCTGCTGGCAAACGCGCTGGCGGCGGGGCTTGCCTTTACGCTGCACCTGCTGACCTTTGAGAAAGCCGCCCTGGGCCCTGACTGGACGATCAAGCTGCAACGGGCGCTGTCCTCAAGCGACAGCGCCA
>DAISYX010000230.1:0-1594 GCA_036825095.1 Clostridia bacterium
CGCAACATCCTGGCCATCCGCTTTGGCAATTCCCTCTTTGAGCCGCTGTGGAACCACCACCATGTGGACAACATCCAGATCACCTCCACCGAAACCCTGGGGGTGGAGGGCCGGGGCGCCTATTACGAGCAGTCAGGCATCCTCAAGGACATGCTGCAAAATCACCTGATGCAGATGCTGGCGCTGATCACCATGGAGCCCCCGGTGGACCTGCAGCCGGAATCCGTGCGGGATGAAAAGGTCAAGGCCTTAAAATCCCTGCGGCTGTTTAACGGGGAAAACCCCTGCGGGCAGATCGTCATGGGGCAGTACGGCCCAGGAGGCGGCATGCCCGGCTACCGGGAGGAAGCGGCCGTGGCCCCGGATTCCCGGGTGCCCACCTACATCGCCCTGGAGGCCCACGTGGACAACTTCCGCTGGGGCGGGGTGCCCATCTATATCCGGGCCGGCAAGCGGCTGGACCGCCCGCGCACCCAGATTGTGGTGGAGTTTAAGCGCCTGCCCGGCGTCAACCACTACGACACCTTTAAAGACCTGCCGCCCAACCTGCTGGTGATCGAGGTGCAGCCGGCGGAGGGCATGTATTTCCAGATCAACGCCAAGCGCCCCGGCAACGAGTTTAAGATGGAGCGGGTGGAACTGAACTACTCCCAGCGCAACCAGTACCAGGGCAATGTGCCCGAGGCCTACGAGCAGCTGATCCTGGAGGCCTATAACGGCAACTCCTCCCTGTTTACCCGCTGGGACGAGCTGGAGTATTCCTGGCGCTTCACCCAGTCCATCGAGGGCACCTGCCCCCAGCAGGAGGCGGCTTTCCCCAACTATCAGGCCGGCTCCCGGGGGCCGGAAGCTGCCGACGAGCTGCTGGCAAAGGCGGGGCGCAGCTGGTGGGAGATAGAGCTGCCCTGCCCCGGCGGCGTCTGCTGAGGCCAGGCCCTTTTCATTTGATCAGCCATACATAAAGGAGACTTTTCATGAGAATCATCGACATTTCCATGCCCATCCGCCACGACATGCCGGTGTACAAAAACCGGGAGGAAAAGCGCCCCCTGCGCACGGTGGAGCGGGCGCTGCCCCAGGACAGCGTCAACGAGTCCAACATCAAAATGAACCTGCACACCGGCACCCACATCGACGCCCCCTTTCATATGATGGCGGAGGGCTGGACCACAGAGGCGCTGCCCCTGGAGAAGTTCATCACCCCCTGCCGGGTGCTGGATTTAAGCCGGCTCACAGACGGCATCACCCGGGAGGATCTGCTGGCCCACCAGATCCAGGCGGGGGAATTCATCCTGTTTAAAACCCGCAACTCCTTTGATGAGGGTTTCCGGGACGACTTCATCTATATCAAGGCGGACGCCGCCGGCTATCTCAGGGACCTGGGCATTAAAGGCGTGGGGATTGACGCCCTGGGGGTGGAGCGCAGCCAGCCGGGCCACGAAACCCACCTGGCCCTGTTGGGCCACGACATCATGGTGCTGGAGGGCCTGGCCTTAAAGGACGTGGCGGAAGGCCGCTACCTGCTGATCGCCCTGCCGCTCTTGATTGACGGCGCAGACGGCGCCCCCGCCCGGGCGGTGCTGGTGGAGGGGAG
>DAISYX010000231.1:0-1523 GCA_036825095.1 Clostridia bacterium
AGCCGGGTGCCGGTGAAAAACGCCCAGGATCTTGCCCTGGCCTATACACCCGGCGTGGCGGAACCCTGCATGGCCATTCACGAGAACCCGGAGCTGTCCTTTGAACTGACCCGGCGGCACAACCTGGTGGCTGTGGTTACCGATGGCAGCGCCGTTTTGGGCCTGGGGGATATCGGCCCTGAGGCGGGCATGCCCGTGATGGAGGGCAAATGCTGCCTGTTTAAGGCCTTTGGGGATGTGGATGCCTTTCCGCTGTGCATCCGCAGCCAGGATGTGGATGACATCGTGCGCACGGTGTCGCTGTTGGCGGGCTCTTTTGGCGGCGTCAACCTGGAGGACATCGCGGCCCCCCGCTGTTTTGAGATTGAGCGCAGGCTGACGGAAATCTGCGATATTCCCATTTTCCACGACGATCAGCACGGCACCGCCATCGTGGCTGGCGCTGCGCTGATTAACGCCTTAAGGGTGGTGGGCAAGGACATCGGAGACCTTAAAATCGTGATTTCAGGCGCGGGCGCTGCGGGCATTGCCATCGCCAAGCATCTGCTGCACATGGGCGCCGGCCCCCGGATGTATCTCACCAACCGCAGGGGCATCATCCACGCGGGCCAGGAGGGCCTCTCGGACGCCCAGGCGGAGATCTGCCAGCTGACCAACCTGGAAAGGGCAAACGGCAGCCTCAAGGACGCCATGGCGGATGCGGACGTGTTCATGGGTGTGTCCGGGCCCGGCCTGGTCAGCGGTGAAATGGTGAAATCCATGGCCAAAAACGCGGTGCTCTTCCCCATGGCCAACCCCACCCCCGAGATCTTCCCGGAGGAGGCCCTGGCCGCGGGCGCCAAGGTGGTGGGCACCGGACGCAGCGACTTCCCCAACCAGATCAACAACGTCCTGGCCTTCCCGGGCATCTTCCGGGGCGCGCTTGATGTGCGGGCCAGCCGCATCAACCAGGAGATGCACATGGCGGCCAGCCAGGCCATCGCCTCCCTGGTGAGCCAGGAGGAACTGACCCGTGAATACATCATTCCCCACGCATTTGACAAACGGGTCGGCCCCGCCGTGGCAGAGGCCGTGGCCCAGGCAGCCCGCGACACCGGGGTGGCCAGGATCTAAGCCCCTGATACAGAAAAGGCCCGCTGGCACATATACCAGCGGGCTTTTTCTATGGGCGTATCAGCCTTAGGGCGTCTCCGGGGTCTCCGCTTCCACATCGACCACGGGATCTTCCACTTCGGGCACGACTTCGTCCGGCACAGTCTCAGGCACCACATCCGTCGCTTCAACAACCGGGGTCGGGGTGGGCTCGACTTCAGCCGGCGGCCGGGTCGCAAAATAAATAGCGACAGCCGCTGCGATAACGAGCACCACGATCAGCAGTGTCGTCCAGGATTTCTTAGACATTCCATTTCCTCCAATCCATTCGGTTTGGAGCCGGCCGGCAGATCACCGACCGCACTCATACCAGCATGCTAACATGAAAACGATAGAATTTCAAGAATTAGCAACAAATAGTTTACAATTTT
>DAISYX010000232.1:0-1424 GCA_036825095.1 Clostridia bacterium
ATCGGGCGCTCTGACTATGTCAAGATTGGCAACCTGAAACGCCAAAAGGGAGGGCCGGAGCCCTCCCTTCTCTATGGCTGGTTTGGGTTTATTTCGCGCTGTCTCCCGCGCGGCGCAGGGCTTCCATCAGGTCGGCGGCGCCGGGCAGGCCCTCTGTGTCAAGGGCCAGGGCTTCCTCCAGGGTTTTGCCGATGGCGGAGGCCTCAAGGGCACTGAGGGCCGGGGCCCAGTCCGCCCCGTCCCGCAGGCTGCTCTGCTCCTGGGCCAGGCGCTCCAGCTCCTCCTCCATCACGGCCAGGGGCCCATCGGCGGGGGCCAGGGGCAGGACGATCTGCTGCACATCCCAGTTAAGGGAGAGGATGCGGCCTTCCGCGTCCAGCACCAGGCTTGCGATGGTGGTGTTCAGGGTGGCGACGGCGGCCCGGTCCAGGCCGGAGGGGGTGGCGCTGCCCACGGTGCTCACCAGGCCCAGGCCCTGCTTAAGCCGGGGCGCTGCCTGCGCTGTGAGAAGGGCGCCGTCCAGATCCGCCTTCAGGCTGTCCTTTTCCTGGGTGAGGGCGGTGATCCGGGCGTTTAGCTCCTGCTCTTTTTGTTCCAGCTGCAGGCTCAGATCCTGGGCCTGCCGGGTCAGCTGCTCGTTTAGCTGGTCCCGCGCCTCAAGGGCGGCCTGGGCGTCCGTCTGGGCGCTGGTGAGGCTTTCCTCAAGCGCCGCGATCCTGGCGTTGGCCTCGTCCATCTGGGCCTGGGCCGCTTCCGCGGAGACGGAGGCCTCCAGGGTGGCGCTCAGCTGGTCCCGCTCCTGGGTGAGGGCGTCCGCCTCAGCCCGCAGGGTGCTGATGTTCTCCTCCAGGGAGGCCTTTAAGGATTCAGACTCCGCCTTGGCGGCATCCACCTCCGCCTGGGCCACGTCCAGCTGAGCGGTGATCTCGCTGACCTGCTGGCTTAGGGCATCTTTATCCGCCACCTGGGCCGTCAGGCCCTCGTTGGCCACCAGGGCCTCATCCAGCTGGCGCTGCACGTTGCCCTTTTGCACAAATCCCGTGATCACCAGCACAATGGCAACCGCCAGCAGAACGATGGTGACCCACAAAGCCTTTTTAGTGTTTTCCTGCATACTTCCTCCAGAATCAAATGTTTTTGGAACCGGGGAAGCGCCCAGCACGGCACGGCCTGCCAGACCCCTCCGACTGAGGGCATTATACCCCAATGGACAGGGGAAAGGGGCTTTTTTGAGGAATGCTTGTTTATTTTTATAGAAAGGTTGGGATATATCAGCCACTTCAGGGCTTCCGCTGTGTTATCCTGGCTCTGTCACCATCCGGAAGTGCTGGGGATGAGCCGTCCTACGCCCTGCTCTGCCTGGAAGGAGAGGCCATCAAAACAAAAAAGACCTGAGGCTTTGATTTAAAGGGTAGCGTTTGACT
>DAISYX010000233.1:0-1419 GCA_036825095.1 Clostridia bacterium
AGTTATGCGGCGTTAAAGACACTAAGAAAGAAGCCGCTTGGGGACATAAATTCAGCAATTGGTCAGTAGACACGCCAGCCTCATGTACAAAAGAGGGAAAAGAACAGCGCAAGTGCAGCAGATGCAATTTAATTGAATCCAGAGCCATCGCCAAACTCCCCCATAAATCTGACAACAATTGGGTGGAGGAGCGGAAAGCCACCCTGTCCAAGCCGGGCCTGGAGATTACCCATTGTAGCGTGTGCGGCGCGCAGGTCAGCTCCCGCAATTTCGCGCCCAGGGGATACAAGTATGAGATTCCCACCGTGGCCTATGGCCCCCTGGCCAGCGAGTACCCGGGCGGGATGGGCTCCACCCTGCGGCTGATCTATCTGGATCTGAGCTATGACAGCGACCAGCGCCTGGGCCTGGTGACGGAGGACGGCTGGCTGATCGGCTATGCCCATGTGGTGGTGGCAAACGGCACGGTGCGGGTGTCCATTGAGAAAAAAGCGGAACCCACCGTGATGCGCTACCGCGCCTGGGGCATGTTCCCGGACGCCGCCACGGTGAAGGCGGTGAATTATGACAACTCCCTGCCCTTTGACCAGGCGGTGAAAGGCCCGGGGGAGAGCTGCGTGATCGCGCTGAACATGATCTCCAACTACTATCAGGGCAGCCAGAACGAGCGCTTCAGCGACGGGCTGCTCACCTATGACGGGGAAGCCAGTTACCAGCAGATAAACCAGCAGATGCTGGAGATGGCGGAAGGATCCGGGGAATAGACCCGGTCCCTTGGAAAAAACCAAATCAAAAGGCGCTGCTGTGGCTGGCGGCGCCTTTTGGTCATTCCCCCTCCATGCCCGCGGCCAGGGCCTCCATGTGCATCAGCGCCCGGTGGTGGATGCGGAAGACCTGGCGCTGGGAGTAGCCCAGCACCTCCGCGATGTCCGGGTAGGACAGGCGGCTGAGATAGCGCAGGGAAAGCAGCTGCCGCTCCTCCTCCCTGGGGAGGCGCTCAATGCTGTGGTTCACCAGGCGGCGCTGGCGGTGCAGCTTTTGCCAGGCGCTCTGGATGCCCTCCCCCAGGGCCTGCGACTGGGCCTGGCGCAGTTTGCGGTCCTCCCCCTCCGCCTGGGCCAGGGCGGCCAGCACGCTTTGCTGGCGCAAAAGGATGTTAAGCCGATCCTCCATCAGCCCCACGCTTTCCAGATATCGCCTGGCCATCACCCCTGCCCTGCCTCCTTATCGATGTAGGCCCTCAGCCGCCTTGCCTCCTCCGGCAGAAGGGGCCGCTCTCCGCGCAGCTTGCGGTTAAAGACGCTGTAGGACAGGTGCAGGGCTTTTGCCCCTTCCTTGCGGCTGATGCGGGCGCGGTTCATGTCCGCCCGCAGTTGGCGCAGTTCCTGGCTGATCATGGGCTCCTCCTTAATGAGAACA
>DAISYX010000234.1:0-1390 GCA_036825095.1 Clostridia bacterium
TCGTCATCAATCAGCTTCTGCATGTAGATGAAGCCCTGAGCGCCGTCGGAGCCGTCATCATAGGAGGTGTGGTCCAGGTAGTAGCCCAGGCCGTCTTCGCCCTTGGCAACGCCGCCCCAGACTTCGTTGACATACTTCACAAAGAGCTTGTAGAACTGGCTGTAGGGCACGCCCACGCTGGCCACCGCGCCGGTTTCGCACATGACGGAACCGATTTTCACGGTGCCTTTGAACTGCACGCCTTCGTGCTCAACAGGATTGGTGTTAACACCCACTTCTGCCAGGGCGCCAACGGCGATCATGGACAGGAGCATGGTGAGAACCAGGGCCAGGGACAGGGTTTTTTTCATGGTAGTCTCTCCTTTTTATGGTTTTCCTTTTATATTTATCAAACGCGGTTCATCCGCGCTTAATACGGGGTGATCAGGCCTTTTGTCCGCCCAGGTAGGCCTCCACCAGCGCCTCATCATGGATGAGCTGGCTGGCCGGTCCCTGCATGGAGACATGGCCCAGCTCCAGCACATAGGCGTAGTCCGCGATCTTCAGCGTCTGGAAGGCGTTTTGCTCCACGATCAGGATGGTGTTGCCCTGCTGGCGAAGCTGGTTGATGATGCGGAAGATGTCCCGGATAATCAGGGGCGCCAGGCCCAGGGAGGGCTCGTCCAGCAATAGAACCCGGGGGGCCGCCATGAGCGCCCGGCCGATGGCCAGCATCTGCTGTTCGCCGCCGGAGAGGGTGTTGGCCTGCTGCTGGCGCCGCTCATAGAGGATGGGGAAGAGGCTGTAAACCGCCTCGAAGTTCTGTTTGATCTGCTGGCTGCGGCCTAAGCTCTGGCCGTTTTGCCGCTGATCTTTCAGGGCATAGGTGCCCACCTTCAGGTTTTCCTCCGTGGTCAGGCCCTGGAGGATCATGCGTCCCTCAGGGGACTGGATGACGCCCTGGGCTGCGATCCGGTAGGGCACCATGCCGGTGATGTTCATGTCCCCCGCCAGGGTGATGCGGCCGGATTTGGGCTTCACCAGGCCTGAGATGGTCCTTAGCAGGGTGGACTTACCGGCGCCGTTGGCGCCCAGGATGGCCACGATGCTGCCCTTTTCCACCGAGAGGCTGACGCCCTTTAAGGCCTCAATGGCGCCGTAGGACACGCACAGGTCCTTGATTTCAAGCATGCTGGACATCCTGCGCCTCCTCGCTGTATTCCCTGGTGCCCAGGTAGGCTTCCTGGACGACGGGATCGTTCTGGATTTCCCGGGGGGTGCCATAGGCCAGCTTTTTGCCAAAGGAGATGGCGCAGATATGATCGCAGATGTTCATGACCAGCCCCATGTCATGCTCCACCAGGAAGATGGTGACGCCAAAGTCCCGCTGGATATCGTGGATCAGCTGGGT
>DAISYX010000235.1:0-1363 GCA_036825095.1 Clostridia bacterium
TGCGGGTTGAAAAACTCTCCCTGCGGCCCCCGCGGGGCAGCGCCCACCGGCCGCTTGAGAAAATCTCCTTCTCCCTGCACAAAGGGGAAGTTTTGGGCATTGGCGGCCTGCTTGGCAGCGGCCGATCAGAGCTGTTTGAGTGCATCTTCGGCGTGCATCCGGGCCATTGCAGCGCGGACATCTATGTGGACGGAAAAAAGACGGATATCCGCTCCCCGCGGGAGGCCATTGCCGCAGGCATCTCTTTTGCAACGGAGGACCGCAAGGGCAAGGGGCTGGTGCTGCTGAGGTCTCTGGGGGAGAACATGTCTCTGCCAATGTTAAAACAGCTCTCCCGGTTTATGTTCATGCAGAAGCAGGAAGAAATGGTGCTCTGGCAGGAGCAGATGGACAGCATGCGCATCAAAGCCCCAAGCTATAACACCCAATGCGCCACCCTTTCCGGGGGAAACCAGCAGAAAGTCATCCTTGGCAGATGGATGATCACAAAGCCCAAGGTTTTGCTGCTGGATGAACCCACGCGGGGGATTGATGTGGGCTCCAAGGCGGAGATTTACGCCTTAATCAGCACCCTGGCGTCTCAGGGCATTGGCATTATCGTGATTTCAAGCGATCTCCCGGAAATTCTTGGCATCACGGACCGCATCATCACTTTGTGTGAAGGCAGGCAAACCGGGCACTTTCTTAAGGGAGAGGCCACCCAGGAAACGCTTCTCCACGCTGCGACATCGATCAAGGAGGGAGCAGAATGAGCAGGACTAAAAACGAGAAGCTCCGCCCATTGGCAAAGACGGACTGGGTGGCGTATTTCAAGCGGTTTCAAAGCTATATCGCCCTGGTTGCGATTTTTACCATCGCGGCGACCATCTCGGTAAAGAACGGCCGCAACATGTTACTCTCCTCCAGAAATTTGACCAATGTGTTGCGCGCGGTCAGTGAAACTGGGATAATATCCATTGGAATCACCCTGGTGGTGCTGATGGGAGATATCGACCTGTCCGTGGGCGCGGTGGTGGGCCTGGTTTCTACAGGCAGCGCCGCGCTGATGGTGAACAATGGCTTTTCCTTTATCCCAACCATTATTGCCTCCCTTGCCATTGGCGCGCTGTTTGGGGCAATTAACGGCCTGGTAATCACCAGGATGCGGATTCAGGCCTTTATTGTCACCCTGGCCACCATGAATATCGCCAGAGGCTTGGCGCGTTTTTGGTCAAACGGCATTGGCATCCCGCTGACCTATGGCTACGGAGAAGGGCTTGCAGCGCCTGAGTTCGAATTCCTGCAGGCGCGCATCGGCGGGGAGTTCCCGGTGCCCGCAGTGATCTATCTGGTGCTGGTGGCCATCTTTACCATCGTGATGAAC
>DAISYX010000236.1:0-1326 GCA_036825095.1 Clostridia bacterium
CATCACCCAGCTGGGCGGCTTCCCCCTGCAATACGCGGAGCAGGAAAACGTGCTGGTGCACACCCGGGAGGATAAAACCATCCCCGGCACCCTGCGGATGAACCAGCCCGCGGTCCACGCCAACAAGGACTTAAGGGAGGCCCCGCGCACGGATGAAAGCATGGAGGTGGTGCTGGACATGCGGGTGTCCGGCAAGGAGGAATGTGAAGCCCTTGGTATCAGCGCCGGGGACTACATCAGCCTGGACCCCCGTTTTGTCAAAAGCGGGGACGGCTTCATCAAAAGCCGGCATATGGACGACAAGGCTTCCGCCGCGGTGCTCATCACCCTGGCCCGGGCCTTCATGGCGGGGGAGGCTGTCTGCCGCCGCCCGGTTTATATCCTCTTCACCAACTATGAGGAGGTGGGCCACGGCGCCAGCGCCGGCCATCCGGAAGGGATCGGCGACATGATCGCGGTGGACATGGGGGTGGTGGGGGATGATTTGTCCACGGATGAACTAAAGGTGAGCATCTGCGCCAAGGACTCCCGCGGGCCCTATAACCGGGCGCTCACAGGCGCCCTGGTGGACGCCGCACAAAAGCACCGGCTGGACTTTGCGGTGGACATCTACCCCTACTACGGCTCAGACACGGATGCCGCCCTTACTGCCGGGCACGACTACCGCCACGCCCTGATCGGCCCCGGGGTTTCCGCCAGCCACGGCTATGAGCGGGTGCATGAAGCGGGGCTTTGGAACACCTTCGCCCTGCTGTTCCATTACCTGAGGGGCCTCTGAGCCCGCCGTTCAGAAACGGCAGCCGTCTCCGGCAAACGAATCAAACCGCGAAGGAGCAGCCATGAAGCACCAATACGCCGCGCTGACCAGGGACCATGCCCAGCGCCTTTTCCTGGATGAAGCCCATCAGGGCAAATACTTAAAGCGCTGGGAACACACCCTGCGGGTGGCGGCGGTTGGCCTGCAAATTGCCCAGTCGGAGGGCTTTGACGCGCAGGCCATGACCATCGCCTGTCTGCTGCACGATATCGGCTACCTGGCCTGCCAAACGGATGAGGATTACCAGCACCACGGCGCCCACTCCGCGCGCATGGCCCGGGATTTTTTGGAAAGCATCGGCTATGACGCTTGCCTCACGGAGCAGATCTGCTATGGCATTCTGATTCATACGGAAGAGGAGGCGGATTACCCCCGCCCGGCCAAGGCCTTTGAGCTGAGCGTAAGCGACGCGGATAACATCGACCGTTTTGACGCCTGGCGCATGGCCGCCATTTTAGATAGTGTGGACACGAGTTTATGCCAGCACGTTTGCCCACAGGGCTATGCAC
>DAISYX010000237.1:0-1323 GCA_036825095.1 Clostridia bacterium
CGCTCCGGCATGGCCTTTTTAACCGAGGACCGCAAGGGGCAGGGCTTGGTGCTCTCCGAGTCCGTCAAAGTCAACCTGATCATGGCCAACATGAAGCAATACCGCAAGGGGCCGCTTCTCAACCACGGCCACATCAAAGAGATAAGCCAAAAGAACGTCAGCACGCTGCGGATTAAAACGCCCACCATTGAAGAGGTGGTGGTGCAGCTCTCCGGCGGCAACCAGCAAAAGGTGGTTATCGGCAAATGGATCAATTCAGACGCGGACATCTATATGTTTGACGAGCCCACCCGCGGGATTGACGTGGGCGCCAAAATCGAAGTATACAATGTGATGAACAGCTTGCTTAAAGAAGGCAAGTGTATCATCATGGTATCCTCTGAACTGCCTGAGGTTCTGGGCATGGCCGACCGGGTCATCGTGATGCGGGAGGGCAGGGTGATGGCCGAAATCCCGCGGGAAAGCCCGCATTTCAACCAGAATGACATCATGAAAGCTGCTTGGGGAGGGGAAATCCAATGACAACAACCGCCATTAAGAGAAAGTCCAACATGGGCGATTTCATCATGAGAATCGCGCCGCTGACTGTGCTGGCCATCCTGTATATCCTGTTTTCCATCATGCACCCGGGCCGGTTCATGACCATGGCCAACCAGATGAACGTCCTGAAGCAAACGGCGGTCAACTGCCTGATCGGCTCCGGCATGCTCCTGGCGCTGATCACCGCGGGCATCGATCTGTCGGTGGGTTACAACGCCATCCTGGCCACCTGCACCATCGGCGTTTTGATGCAGAACTTCAGCATCACCTCCGCCTGGGTCCTGATCCCCATGGCGCTATTGGTCTCCACCTTTGCGGGCTTTGTAAACGGCACGCTGTTAACCCGGCTGGATCTGCCCCACCCCTTTGTCTCCACCCTGGGCATGAAGAACGTGCTGTGGGGCGTAGCGCTCCTCATCACCTCCTCCAGAACCATCGGATTTACAAACAAAGGCATTGACAGCACCCTGTGGATCGGCCGGGCCACCTTTGACGTGAACATCTTTGGCTTTAAGCTCTTTACCGGCTTCCCGGTCAGTTTCATCCTGGTGCTGGTGGTCTATATCTTTTTCCATGTGTTCCTAAACCATACCGCCCTGGGGCGCCAGATCTACTGCGTGGGCGGAAACCCTGAGGCCGCAAGGCTGTCCGGCATCCGCTCCAAGGATGTGCTGACGGTGGTCTACACCATCTCAGGCCTGATGGCGGGCATCGCGGGCGTGGTTTTGGCCGGACGGCTCAACACCGCCAACACTGCCTCCGCCGCCACCTATGACACGGACG
>DAISYX010000238.1:0-1300 GCA_036825095.1 Clostridia bacterium
TCTATTTTGCGGCAGAGGCCGAGGGGTTTGCAAGCTGTCTAAGGCCGTATTGCAAGGGGTATAAACCCAACAAGCGCATAAGCGATTATTAATGTGAAGGAGAACGAACCATGAAGATAAACGTTGGCATGAAGGCCCCTGACTTTACCCTGACGGATCAAAAAGGCAAGAAGCTGAGCCTGTCTGATTTCCGGGGGAAGAAGGTGCTCTTATCCTGGCACCCCTTTGCCTTTACCGGCGTGTGCACCGACCAGATGCGCGCCCTTGAGACCCACAAAGAGGCCTTTGACAAGTTGAACACCGTGGCCTTGGGGATGAGCACGGATCCCTCCCCCAGCAAGGGCGCCTGGGCCAAGGCGCTGAGCATCAAGGATACCAGGCTGCCCTCCGACTTCTATCCCCACGGCCAGGTGGCAAAGGAGTACGGCATCTTTGTAGAGGAGCTGGGCTCCTCCGGGCGCGTCAACATTCTGATTGACGAGGAAGGCGTCGTCCGCTGGGTGAAGGAGTATGACATCCCCCAGCTGCCGGACATCGATGAAGTGCTTCAGGCGATTAAAGAACTGGGCTGATCATCCTTTCGTCAAACAGGCGGAGCCGCCAGACAATCAGGCGGCTCCGCCTTTGTTTTTGTGGGCCCTGGCAGTTGACGCCCCCGGTGCTTTGGCGTAGAGTAAGCGGGAATACAACCGGAAAGGAAAGCGCCATGCCAAAAAGCGCCGCCGCCGGGGGGACGCAGGCCTCAGCCCGGCTATTGGTTTTGGTTACCGGACTCTTCTGGCTTTCGCAGTACGCCTTCACCCCGTATATCAACCCGGAGCTGGAGCGCATGGGCATGAACGCCACCTTCATGGGGCTGGTGGCGGGGGGATATGGGCTAAGCCAGATGCTGCTGCGCATCCCTCTGGGCATCTGGTCTGACCGGATGGGGCGAAAAAAGCCCTTTGTGGTGGCCGGCTGCGTGCTGGTGGCCCTGTCCGCGGCGGGCTATCTGCTGTCCTACACGCCAGCCGGCTTTTTGATTTCCCGCACCCTGGGGGGCGCTGCGGCTGCGTCCTGGGTGTCCTTTACGGTGCTGTACAGCACGTATTTCCCGCCCGAGGAGGGGCCCGGGCGCATCACCCGGCTCAACGCGGCCAACATCGCCGGACGTCTTATCGGCTATGGGCTGATGGCGCTTGTGCTGTTGTTCTGGGAGGTGCGGGCCGCCTTTGTGGTGAGCTTTATTGCGGGCCTTCTGGCGCTGGCGCTGTCGCTTGACATCAGGGAGCAGCCCGCAAAAAGCCATCATCTAAGCTTT
>DAISYX010000239.1:0-1238 GCA_036825095.1 Clostridia bacterium
AAGGCTTGCCTTCCCTTCTTCGTGGTACATTATGAAAAGACCTTAGGGTCCCGAGTGCTTCTTGCGGCCCTCAGATCACGGAGGTATAAAAAAGATGGAGAAAAAGCCCCTCCCCTTAAATGAATCCGTCCATGCGCTGTGCAGCCGTTATCCGGAGCTGACGGACATTCTGGTTGAGATCGGCTTTCCGGATATCGTAAAGCCAGGCATGCTCAACACCGTTGGCCGCCTGATGACCCTGCCCAAGGGCGCCATGCTTAAAAAGCTGGATTTGGAGCAGATCAAGGAGCATCTGCGCGCAAAAGGGTTTGACCCTGTGGAACCAATTAATCCTTAAAATCCTCCCCCTCCACAAACCACTGCCCCTGGGAGCACCACAGCTCCCGCTGCTGCCCTGAAATCCGGCAGAGATAGCGCATTCCTTCGCCCCCCGCCTTTCTGGCAACGCCCGGCCGCACATCCAAAACCCGGTCAATCTCCCACTGGCGGCCATCCGGCCAGATCAATTGCAGGGGGATGACGCTGCCGTCCGGCCGGGTGAGGGCCACTACGCTTACATAGATTTTATCAGAATAACGTTCCCTCATTTTTCGCTCACTTCATAAAACCATCCGGATGCACCAGATGGTCCGCCCGGGGAATGATGGTGTTGTAAATCGGGTTGGCCAAAGCCAATCCCCGTTCAATCGCCCGGACGCCAAAGCGCAGGTGGATTTCGTCCACAGCCTGGCTTAAGCGTTCCAGCTTTTCAAGCCGCGAAGAGCGGCCCAGCATATCCGTCTGCACAGGTTGACGGTCTGTCTGCAGCATTTCCATGCTAAGCCCCAGGGAGCGGTAGGGCAGGTGCCGTTCAAGCCCCTTGGCCTTGATCAGCTCCATGGCGACCGGGACCATTTCCTCCGCCTGCGCGGTGTAATGGTCCAGGGTTTTTTGCGCTGAAAAGCAGCGCATCTCCGCATCCCTCACCATAAGGGAAACGCATTTTCCCCGCATCTCCATCTCCCGAAGCCTTGAGGCCACAGAGTCAGCCACGGCGTAAAGCACACAATGGGCGTCTTTTAGGGTGTGCATGTCCTGGGGTGAGGTGATGGAATTACCCACGCTCTTGACCTCCGCCTCCTCCGTGGCCCGGCTTACGGGGCTTGTGTCCTCCCCGGCCGCAAAGCGCTGAAGCGTGATTCCCATTTTCCCGATCCAAGCCTCCATCTGCTGGGGGGACTGAATCGCCAGGTCGCCAA
>DAISYX010000240.1:0-1234 GCA_036825095.1 Clostridia bacterium
GATGGGACAATTCTTTCCTTGAACGTGTCGTTTTTGCTGAATAGCTAAAAGTAAAAAGTAAATGCGGTAGCCGTGAGATATCAGCCCTTTTCTTGTGAGGGGAAGGCCCGATGTGCTACAATGGGGCAAGCGATTTTCAGGAGGGCTCATGGCAGCGAATTGGTTTGGGAACAACCGCAGGAAGATCATTCAGTTTCTCCTGGTTGCCGGTTTGGTTTTGATGGTGATCTTCGCCCGGCAGGCGCTATGGTCCACCATCAAGCCTTTTTTGTATGCGATTCTTCTTGCTTACCTCTTTAATCCCATTGTGAACTTTGCCCAGTCAAAGGGGGTCAAGCGCTGGATACCCTCTTTGCTTTTGGTGTTGATTATCTTCCTGCTGCTGCTTTTGTTTGCCCTGGTGCTGGTTCCCTCCATTGTGCGGGATGCGATGGAGCTGATCCGGCGCCTGCCTGCTGTGGTGGCGGGCGTGCGGGAGGATATGATGGAGCTTCTTGAGCGCCTGAGCGCGGCGCTGCCAAGCGGCATTGACGCCAAGGGCACAGTGGATAACTTTACCAGCCGGGCGTATCAGGTGCTGATGAGCATGCTTACCGGGCTTATTTCCTCCCTGGGCGGCCTGGTGGATATCCTGCTGGTTCCCATCATCATGTTCTATATGCTTAAGGACAAGGATTTCTTCATCGCTGAAATGCGTTCCTGGGTGAAGGTGGGGCAGTGGAAATCCATGCAGGAGATGTGGCGGGACATCAACCACGTCTTAAGCGGCTTTGTGCGCGGCCGGCTGATTCTGACGGTTTTTGTGGGCCTGGCCACCGGCACAGGGGCCGCGGTGCTGGGCATTCCCAACACCATCACCATCGGCATCTTAGCCGGGGTGCTGGACTTGATCCCTTATTTTGGCCCGTGGTTTGGCGGGGTGCTGCCGCTGGTGCTGGCGCTGATCAGCGACACGCCCTTTAACGCGGTCTGGATGATCGCGTGGATTGTGGTGGTGCAGCAGATTGAATCAAGCATTCTCTCGCCCAAGATTCTGGCGACCGAGGTGGGGATGCACCCGCTTTTGGTGATGTTTTCCGTGATGTTCTTTGGCGCCTTGCTGGGGGTTTTGGGCATGATCATTGGCGTGCCCATCATGGCTTCAAGCCTGGCGCTGGTTCGCTATTTTGCAGGCAAAGCCAAGAAAAAAGAGAGCGATGCGTTTATCCATCCCCGGGTTTGATCTGGCGCTGAC
>DAISYX010000241.1:0-1193 GCA_036825095.1 Clostridia bacterium
TCATCACGTTCTCAAGGTCAGCGCCCGTGGCAAAGGGCGTCCGCTTGGCGATGTTCTCCAGGCTTACGTCCTGGCCCAGGGGCTTGCCCCGGGAATGCACCTTAAGAATGGCTACTCTGCCGTTTACATCCGGATAGTTCACCGTGACCAGACGGTCAAAACGGCCGGGCCGCAGCAGGGCCGGATCCAGGATGTCCCGCCGGTTGGTGGCGGCCATCACAATCACGCCTTCGTTGGTGGCAAAGCCGTCCATCTCAACCAGAAGCTGGTTGAGCGTCTGCTCCCGCTCATCATGCCCGCCGCCCAGACCGGCGCCGCGATGGCGGCCCACCGCATCAATTTCGTCAATAAACACGATGCTGGGGGCGGAGCGCTTGGCCTGGTCAAACAGATCCCGGACACGGCTGGCGCCAACGCCCACAAACATCTCCACAAAATCAGACCCGCTGATGGAGAAAAAGGGCACCTTAGCTTCACCCGCGACCGCCTTGGCCAGCAGGGTTTTTCCCGTGCCTGGGGGGCCCACCAGAAGCACGCCCTTGGGAATCCGGGCGCCCAGGTCAAGGTATTCCTTGGGATTCTTTAAAAAGTCAACGATCTCCTTCAGCTCCGCCTTCTCCTCATCGGCCCCGGCGACATCCGCGAAGGTGATCTTGTTTTTGCTGGGGTCCACCATGGTGGCCTGGGTTTTGCCAAAGTTCAGCACCTTGCCCCCGCCCCCGGTCTGCTGGCGCATGATGAAAAACCAGAACAGCATCACCAGACCCATGGGAAGCAGGTAGGGCAGCATCTCAAGATACCAGGGGGTCACCACCGGAGGCAGATAATCAAGGGCAAAGCCCAGGTTGTTAATGCTTACCTGCTCCACAGGCAGATTGTTTTCCGTGGCATACATGGTGCGCACGGTGTCAATGAAATCAGCGCCGATGGTGGTTTCAAAATCATAGCGCGCGGGATAATCACTCACCGCCACAAGGCTTACCTTGTTGCGCCCAATCAGCTGATTGCCCCGGATGGATACCCGGTCCACCTCATCCTGCTCAATCATCCGTAGAAGTTCGGGATAGGTGATGCGGTTGGTGGGCACCCGAATGCTGTCAGAAATAATGAAGGCCAGCAGCAGAAACGCCGCTATCATAATGATATAGCCCATCGCGCCGCGAGATTTGCGCAAAATCAATACTCCTCCTTTA
>DAISYX010000242.1:0-1179 GCA_036825095.1 Clostridia bacterium
CAAAATGTCATTCTTTCTCTTGATGATGTCCAGGCCCAGCACCTTGGCACTGCCCCCGCTGGGCCTGATAAACCCCAGCAGCAGCCGGATGGTGGTGGACTTACCGGCCCCGTTTGAGCCAATAAAACCGTAGATATCGCCCGGGTTCACCTGGATGGACAGGTTATCTATCCCCCTGGCCCGCCCATAGCGCTTGGTTAAGCGCGTCGTCTGAATCACTAAGCCGCCTCCCTTCTTAAGTTAGGCAGTGATATATTATCATAAACCGCAAAGACAGCGCCATGCCTGCAGGCTTTTCAGCTTGCCGAAGGCCCCTATAATCAGTATTATGAGCGCAGGAGGGTGAGGTATGTACACACAGAGCGATATTGAAGCTATCAAAAAACAAGGCCGTCAGCGCGTTTTAGCCTGGCTGGTGCCGGAGGCGCTGCTGACGGGGCTGGTGATTTTTTCCTTTGTCAGGCGCGTTCAGTGGCTGACGGTTCTCCTTTTTGCTTTACTGGGCTGCCTGGTGCTTTTTTCTCTTGCCCTGTATATCCTGCCGGTCAACCGCTACAAAAAGCATCTGGAGCGGGCGGTTTATGGGCGGCAGCGCCGCAGCGTCCTTGCCTTTAAGTCCGCGGAGAGCAAGATCGTTCAGCGGGAGGGCGTTGCCTTTCATCCCCTGCTTTTCAGCGCCGGACAATTTCAGGACGCCATGGATGACCGCCTCCTCTATTGGGACGCCAATCTATCCCCGCCTTCTTGGCAGCCAGGTGATAGACTGGTCATCCACAGCCATGAAAAAGCCATCGTCAGCCACGCCTCAGCCGATGCCACAGAGGCGCTGAGCGGCTGATCACAGCAGCGCTTCAATAGCCTCCGCGATGTCCTCCGGCTTTTCCTGAGGGGCAAAGCGCTTGACCACTTCCCCTGCCCGGTTCACCAGAAATTTGGTAAAATTCCATTTAATGGCCCCGCCCATCAGGCCGGGCCTTTCCCTTTTCAGATAGGTAAACAACGGATGCGCATCCGGCCCGTTGACCTTCACCTTTGAGAACTGCGGGAAGGTGAGGGCATAGCGAAAAACGCAGAAATCATGAATCTCCTGATCGCTTCCCGGCGCCTGGCTGCCAAATTGATTGCAGGGAAAATCCAGAATTTCAAACCCCCGGCCGTGATACCGGTCATACAGCGCCT
>DAISYX010000243.1:0-1158 GCA_036825095.1 Clostridia bacterium
AGAGGTTCACATCATCCGAGGCCCTTAAGCCCCCAAAGGAAATGCCCAGATTGCGGGTTTCAAGCACGGGCTTGCCCTCCCAGACATCATAGTGGGGTTTAAAAGGCATCCGGGTTTCAGAGACTTTGCGCTTAAACAAGCGGCGGCATTGGCGCTCCGCCCACTCCCAGAAGTTCAGAAGCGAGAACTCCCGCGTGCCCAGAAGGCCGGAGGGCCTGAAGAGCATCATCAGGATGAGCGCCAGGGAATAGATCACCAGCCGGTATTCCGCCATGGAACGCAGCATCTCCGGCAGGGTCACCAGGATAAAAGAGGCGATGATGGAGCCGGTGATGGACCCCATGCCGCCCAATACCACGATCACCAGATATTCGATGGACTTGTTAAAGCCAAAGATCTTCGCGTTTAAGATGCCCGTCTGATGGGCGTACAGCCCGCCGGCGATGCCGGCGAAGAAAGCGGCGATGGTGAAGGCCAGCAGCTTGTAGCGGGTGGTGGGGATGCCGATGGCCTCAGAGGCCACGGCGTTCTCCCGGATGGAGATGATCGCCCGCCCGTGCCGGGAGCGGCCCAGGGTAAAAATGCTGGCGATGATCACCACGGTGATCCAGAAGACGATGGAAAACTGCACGGCCGTGGACATGGCGGTGTCCGAAGAAAAGGCCCGGGACATGCGGGTGATGCGGGTAAGGCCCGCGGCCCCGCCGGTGAACTCCAGGTTCTCAATCACCACGCGGATAATTTCACCAAAGCCCAGGGTGATGATGGCCAAATAATCCCC
Source organism: Clostridia bacterium (assembly GCA_036825095.1). Lineage (GTDB taxonomy): Bacteria > Bacillota > Clostridia > Christensenellales > Aristaeellaceae > UBA6115. The sequence continues at coordinate 782 of DAISYX010000243.1, forward strand.
GGTGAGCCTAAGGGCGGGGGTGCCGATGAGAAAGCCAAAAATCGCGGCCATCAGCCCGCCCAAAAGAAGGGAAATGGGCAGCGACAGCCCGAAGGCCATCCCCACGCTGCGGGTGAAAAGGGCGGAGGCATAGGCGCCTATGGCCATAAAACCCGCATGCCCAAGGGCCAGCTGGCCTAAAAGGCCGGTGGTGACGTTGAGGCTGGCCGTCATGATGATGGTGATCAGCACCGTGATGAGAATGCCGGAGACATAGTTGTTGATGCCCTTGTTGGCAATCAAAATAGTTAAAAACAAATAGACCGCAAGCAGGGCGATGGTATTTAAGAGAATGGCCTTTGTCTTTTTATTCATGCGCTTACACCTTCTCGCTCATC
>DAISYX010000244.1:0-1141 GCA_036825095.1 Clostridia bacterium
GGACAGCGCCAACCAGGAGCTGGCCCGCCGCCGCATCGCGGATACCGATTATCTGGCCACGGGCAGCGTGGCGGGCTTCTTTGTGGGCATCAAGGGCCTCATCAGGGGGGAGGATTTTGAAGGCCGGCCCGCTTTCACCCTTCTGTATGACCTGAAGAACAACGGCACGGAGCCCTTAAACCCCTTGATGCTGATCACCGTGATGGCCTTTCAGGACGGCAGCCCCAGCGATGTCACCTTTGTGCCCAGGGGCGGTGAAGGGCTGTTTCTGCCCAATGTGGGCGCGGTGAAGCCGGGGGAGATGATCTCCGAGGCCACGGACTATCTGCTAAGCGGCCAGGGGCCGGTGAAGGTGGTGGTAAGCCCCCTGATTCCGGACGGGGCCAGCCTTCCCTTTGAGGCGGAGTTCACTCTGCCCTGAGGGCAGAAAGCGATGATGGAGAAAGGTGAGCTATAAATGATGAAAAGATTCCGGGGGACCAGGGCCCTGGTCCTGTTGATGGCGCTGCTTCTTGTGTCCTTGAATGTCCTGGCTGAAAGCGGGGAGGTCGCCCCTTCCCTTTATGTTAACGCCGGGGAGGCCGCCGGCGTCTATGAGGCGGCGGATGAGGGCTCCGCGGCCCTCAGGCTGCTTCAGCCGGGGGAGGCCTTTGAGATGCTCTCAAGCCAGGGCGGCTGGGCGGAAATCAGGGTGTTCACCGAGGGCGGCGAGATGCTCAGGGGCTGGACACCCGCCCAGAATCTGCGCCCCAAGACGGCGGAGGACGGCTTTAGCACCGCGGTGGTCGCCCCGGAAAACCCGGAGGATCGCCCCGTCCTGCGCGCCCGTCCCCAAAGCGGCGCCAGTTCCCTTGGCCGCTATTTCCCCGGGGTGGTGGCCCGGGTGCTGGCCCAGCCGGAAAGAGGCTGGCTGCGCCTTGGCATCGGCAGCCTGGAGGGCTATATGCGCCTGGAGGATGTGGCCCTTGATCCGCTGCCGGACAGCGTTGCGGACCTTCTGCCCCGGGTGAGCGTGGCCTATCAGGACGGGCCTTCCCTGACCATGCGGGCGGCCCAGTCCTTCCAGTCTGAGAAGGTGACCGCCTACCGCAACGGCACCCAGATGAAGGTGCTGGGCTTCACGGAGGATTTTGCCCAGGTG
>DAISYX010000245.1:0-1113 GCA_036825095.1 Clostridia bacterium
GAGGGAGGAAGTATGGCGCCTTACGGAAGAGTCACCAAGATAAGCCTTAAGGATCTGGCCTGGATGAAGGACTGGGACTGCCAAAGCCCCAGCATCACCGGCACGCGCTTTGGCCTGGAACTGGCCCAGCTTGCCTACGATTTTAAGACGGAGCCTTGGACCAGGGCCGGATGGACGGACATCGCCATCCAGGTGGATCACCGGCTCTTAACCGGGGTGGGTGCATTGGAGGAGGGCGGGGATTGGCGGCAGCTCCTGCTCAACAGTCTGGTGCCCCGTTTTGCCAGACGTTTGAAAGCCTTCTCCAATCCCATCACCCAGATTAAGGGGCTGAAGGACGAATCCCTTTTGTATGACACGGGGAAGGCCATCACGATGCTAAAGCCTCTGACTGATGGCCGCTATGTCGTGGCCATCGGTTTTTCCGGCACGGGCAGAAGGCCCCAGGACTGGGTCAGCAACACCCGGTTTGAACACCCGGACAAGCTGCACACCGGCTTTGAATCTCTCTCTGAGCTGTATAACAGCAATGCACAGAGCATCGTGTTTCCCACGGCGGCCAGGGAGCTGGGCCTTGAGGAACTGACGCTAAGGGATGTGCTTGAGGAATGCCACAGGGAGAACAGCCGGTTTATCCTCCTTCTTTCCGGTCACAGCCAAGGGGCCGCGGTCCTTCAGATATGGGCATACAAGCGCCTGGCAGAAGGACTCAGGCCCGAGTATCTGAGTGGGATGGGCTTTGCCTGTCCCCTGGTGGCCTCCGGTATGGACCCGGATCAGAGGGCCTGTCCGCTGGCCCTGTTTGTCAACCGGGATGATGTGTTTACCCGCCTTGGCTTAAAAGAACATCTGGGGCAGGTGTGGACCTTCACCCCTGATGAGCATTTCCGGCAGAAAAGCTATTCGGATGTCTGGGAAAACCCATTGTTTCAGGAGATGCTGGCGACTTTAAACGACATTAAAAACACCCGGCAGGCTCTGATCATACTGCTGGGTTTTCTGGAAGCGTTGGAGACGGTGCCGCGCAAAGAAGCGGGCGCTGCTCTGGGGCATATGATCCAGGTCATGATGGCGCAGCGCTTGCTGCCGCTGGCGGAGGACACGGTGGCGAAA
>DAISYX010000246.1:0-1108 GCA_036825095.1 Clostridia bacterium
CCTGTTGGGCTACGCGGGCCTGGCCAGCCTGGGCACCGCCGGCTTTGTGGGCCTGGGCGCCTATCTGACCGGCTTTATCCTCAAGAACTACACCCAGGTGCCTTATGTGGCCATCATCCTGCTGACGCTTTTGATCTCCCTGGTGCTGGGGCTTATCGTGGGCTTTATCAGCCTGAGGATAGAGGGCATTTTCCTGGCCATCGTCACCCTGGGTCTGTCTGAGATTTTCTACCAGATTTTCAACAACTGGATTGACTTCACCAACGGCCCCAACGGCGCCTCCATCACCAAGACCCCCATCTTCCAGACCCTGCTTGACATGGGCAGCACGGACGCCCGAAGATGGTTTTTTATTCTCCTGGTGGTGATCACCGTCTTTCTCATGATGCTCACCCATAACCTGGGCAAGAGCAGCACGGGGCGGGCGATGCTGGCCATGAAGAACTCCACCTCCGCCGCCCAGGCCATGGGCATCTCTCTGCTGAAATACCGCCTGCTGGCCTTCCTGTTGTCCACCGTGTACGCGGGCCTGGCCGGCGTGCTCTTCATGAGCTATTTCAAGTATTCAGCGCCTCAGAACTACACCATCATGTTCTCTTTGAACATCCTGGCGGCTGTGCTGATTGGGGGCAGCCGAAACCTGATCGGCACCCTGGTGGGCAGCTTCATCGTCTTTGGCATCACGCCCATCTTCCTGCAGGACATCGCTTTCTTCCGGGAGAACCCCTGGCTGATCAACGTGTTAATCGGTGTGATCATCATCCTGATCATCATGTTCTATCCCGGCGGCCTGGTGCAGATCGTCGCCACCCTCAAGGCCAAGGCACGGGCGCTCTGGGCCCGCAGCAAAGGCGCGGCCCCGGCGGACCTGGCCCTAAAGGCGCAGGCTGAAGGCCAGGAAGCTGTCATCAGCTCCGAAACCCAGCTGAAGGAGAACAGCCAGAAGCGCGCCCTGCTTGCGGCCTCCCTTAAGGAGAGCGCCTGGGCCCCCAACGCGGGAAGGGACGTGAAGGTTCGCAGCGGCAGCCAGTCTCTGCCGGAGGACATCTGCTTGCGGCTTGAAAACCTCAGCATGACCTTTGGCGGCCTCAAGGCGGTTGACGGGCTG
>DAISYX010000247.1:0-1085 GCA_036825095.1 Clostridia bacterium
CCAAGCTGAACATCTCCCTGCGGGTGGCTTCCCCCGCTTTGGGGGAGGATTTCATGGCGGAGCCCGCCAGATACGCCCCTGCCTTTGATCAGATGCTTAAGCGTCAGCTGCCGGGCATTTCCCCCTGGCTTAAGAGCCTGACCTGGAAAAGCGAAGGCGGCGCCCTGATTCTTGAAGTGCCGGATGAACTGGCGATGGAATATATGACGGACAACGGGGTGCAGGGCAAGCTGGCTGTGATGCTGGAGGACGTCTTTCAGATCAAACCACCCATCCACCTGCGCCTGGCCAAAGACCTGGAAAAGCGCATGGAACGCCTGGAGCGCCTGCGGGCGGAGGAGGAGGCCCTTTTATCCCGGGCCGCACAGGAAATAAAAGCGCAAGCCCCGCCTGAGAAGCCCAAGATGCACGTCAAGCGCAAGAACGTAAAAATCCTGGGCAGCGCCATCGCGGCTGATTCCGTCCCCATCAAGGGCTTAACAGAGGTGTCCGGCAAGGTGGTCGTTGCGGGCAAGGTGATTGACGTCAACACCCGCCCCATCCAAAATGGCAACGCCACCTTGCTAAGCTTTGTGCTTTCCGACTTTACGGACAGCATTCTTTGCAAGGTTTTTTTGGGCACCCGGCCCAATGGCTTCAGAGAAGCCTATCAGGATCCGGAAAAAGACCGGCTGAAGATGAACGAGGTGCTCAGCCGGGTAAAGCCTGGCATCGGGCTTAAGGTGCGTGGATTCTGTCAGATGGACAGCTACGACCGGGCCCTGGTCATCATGGCGCAGGACATCGGGGAGCATGCGCTTAAAAAGCGCAGCGACAAGGCGCCTGAAAAACGGGTGGAGTTGCATGCCCACACCACCATGAGCTTTATGGATGGCGTGGTGTCAGCCGCGGATTTGATTAAGCGTGCGGCGGATTTTGGCCATGCCGCCATCGCCATCACCGATGAGGGGGTGGTGCAGGCCTTTCCGGAGGCTTTTGCCGCCGCCAAAAAACACAAGGTGAAGCTGATCCCCGGGATGGTAGGCATGATGGTAAATGACACGGGCATTGTGCAGCCTTCCTGCGCGGCTTCACTGGATGAGCCG
>DAISYX010000248.1:0-1078 GCA_036825095.1 Clostridia bacterium
CCGGGCAAGCCAGGGCAGCCAGCAGGGACTCATCGTCAAACGGGTTATCCAGCACCCTGAGGAGATTCATCGCGTCCCGCACTTCAGGCAGGCCATAAAAACTGCTGTCCGCATCCGAATAGGCGGGGATGCCCGCCTCCCCAAGCACCCGTGCCACGGCCGAGGCCCGGCGCACCCCCCGCCTCAGGAGCACCGCGATGTCCCTGAATTGGATCAGGCGGGGGTTGCCGCTTTCATCCGGAATGGCCTCCCGGCGCAGCGCGAGAATGCGCTGGGCGATGAGCCGCGCCTCATAGTCAAAGGCGCTCTCCACCACATCGGGAACGCTTTCTTCCTCCGCCTCGTCCTCCGGTGCGGACGCATCAGCCTCCGTTTCCCCAGGGCTTTCGGCTTGGCTTCGGTCAATGAGCCACAATTCCACCGGTTCCCCGCCCACTGAATTTCTCCCGGGTCTCAGGCGGGCTTCCTCATCGTAGCTAATCTCCGTGACACCTTCCCGCATGGTGTTCTCAAAGATCAGGTTCACCGCGTGAAGGATGTTGGCTTGTGAGCGGAAGTTTTCCCTAAGGGGAATCAAACGCTCCGCCCCGCCGGCGTCCCGGCTGAACCGGCGGTAATGCGTGAGAAACAGGCTGGGGTCGGCCAGGCGGAAGCGATAGATGCTCTGCTTGACATCCCCCACCATAAAAAGGGAATTGCTGCTGTCATGGAGCCGCCTGATGATGGCCTCCTGAATGTGGGAGATATCCTGGTATTCGTCCACAAAGATAGCGTCATAGCTGCCTGCAGCCTCCGCCGCCACATCCGGGTGGTTCAAGGCCTTCAGGGCAAAATGCTCCAGATCGTTGTAATCCCACAGGGCGCTGTCCGCCTTCAGCTGCTGGTAACGCGCGTGGGTTTCCCGGACAAGGCGGCCAAGGGCGCGGGCAGGCGGCAGGCTGAGCGCCAATTCTTCCGCCCATTCATCCGCCTTCTGGAGGCTCTCCGGAAGCAACGCCAGGGCTTCTGTGACGGCCTTTTTGGCCGCGTCCCGCAGGTCTTTGGCGCGCTTCACCAGGCCGGGGCTTTCCTCCGCCTT
>DAISYX010000249.1:0-1076 GCA_036825095.1 Clostridia bacterium
GCCGCGTTCATGTCCACATAGGGCTTGTTGCGGCGGAAGCGGGTGTACAGGTTGGTGGCCGCGTCATAGGTGAAGGTGGAGTTGGTGTAGCTGCTTTCATTGCCGCCGCCGTAAAGCAGGCGGATGCTGCCGGCCGCGTCCCCGCCGGTGGGCAGCGCATCTGTAAACAGGAAGGGACGCTGGGGGAAATCATAATCCGCGATGGTGGCAGCCGCCTTCTCCAGATTGATGCTGTGGTTGTGGGGGCCCTTGTGATGGCTGACATTCGTCATGTGCTTGCCGTTCATCAGCAGGGGCGCCGACTTTTGCTTTAAGCCCAGCTCCCGGATAACATCGTTGACATTGGTGCCCTTCTTTGTCTGCACACCCACAAAGGCCCAGCCTGCGTCCCATTCCTCCCGCATCTCCGCATGCATCACCCTGCCGGAGCGAACGGGACCCGCAGATGTGGGGTGGCTGTAGCCAAACAGGGCCATCAGGCGGGTGAGGGCAAGGCCATGGATGGGCATTTCATAGATAATATCCGCCTCTCCAATGCCCCACTGGGGCCAGGCGCCGGAGACATTGTCGATATTGACCAGGATGGGGATATAAGGCTGATCTGTGGGGAGGCCTGTGGTCATGCTCTCCCCCGGGATGGCGGGGTTGTTGGCCAGGTCACGCTGGGGAGAGATGCCCCGGTTGGCCGTAGGATCAATGGTGGTCTCCGCCAGGCCAAAGGCGGGCAGCAGCAACGCCAGGGCCAGAGTCAGAATGATGATCTTTTTCATAGGGTCCTCCTTTGATCGATGGGAAAAAGTCAGGGCGTAACGCCCTCATAGATGAAACGATGAAGCTTCTCCATGGTGGCCTGCTGATCGAAAATGACCACGCTCCTGGTGCCGCCTATCATTTCGTTCTTATAGTCCCCTGCGACAGGGAAGCCCGCCATGTCCATGCCCTCGTTGCTTTTAAGCACCGCCGGCACCAGCTGGAGCACCTCGTTAATAGTCATGTTGGTGCTCAGGTGTTTGAGGGTTTCGGTGAGGGCCGCCATGGTGCGGTTCCACGCCCGCGTCGTCCCGTGCGCCGCGAAC
>DAISYX010000250.1:0-1059 GCA_036825095.1 Clostridia bacterium
TGGATGAAGCGGCCTGCCCTTAAACAAAGCATCAAAAACATCATGCGGGACCCTAAGTCAACCACCCTTTATATGGCGGGCATTTACCGCCAGGAGCCGGGGGAAAGAGTGCCCAGCTTTGTTATTCTGACGCGCCAGGCGGCCCGGGGCATTGCGGGCATCCATGACCGGATGCCGGTGATTCTGGGCCGGGAGGAGCAGCGGGCCTGGCTGTCAAAGGACGCCGATATTCCCGCCATCCTTGGGCGGGCCATGGAGGACATCATGGGGATGCCGGAGGAGGAACCCGGATTTCAATAGCTGAGGAGAACAGAAAAAGGGGAAAGCGGCCTGAACCGGAGGCCGCTTTTTGGATGCGCCGACGCCTTGACCGCTTTCTTAGCGCGTGATATGATTCGCTTAAAGAGAACAAATGTTCTTATTTTAGAAAGGCGGAAAGAGAAAATGGAAAGGGTGGTTTTGCACTGTGACGCCAACAGCTTTTACGCCAATTGTGAGCTGGTGGAGCGCCCCGCCCTGCGCGGCCTGCCCTTTGCGGTATGCGGCAGCACCGAGGAAAGGCATGGCATTGTGCTGGCCGCCACCAAGGAGGCCAAGGCGAAAGGCGTCAAAACGGCCATGGTCAACTGGGAAGCCAGGCAGTGGTGCCCGGAGCTGATCACCGTTCCCCCCAATTATCAGCGTTATATCTATTTTTCAAAGCGTCTGCGCGCCCTGTATGAACAATACACAGACCGGGTGGAGCCCTTTGGTCTGGATGAATGCTGGCTGGATATCACCAAGCCCGGCGTGGGCCCCCGGGAGGGGCTGAGGCTTGCGGATCAGCTGCGCGGCCGGGTGAGGGAGGAGCTGGGGCTGACGATTTCCGTTGGCATTTCCTTCAACAAAGTCTTTGCCAAGCTGGGCTCCGACCTGCGCAAGCCGGATGCCAGCACCCTGATTTCCAGAGGCAATTTCCGGCAAAAAGTCTGGCCCTTGCCGGTGGAGAAACTGCTGGGCGTGGGGGAGCGGGTCAGGCATAATCTGGCCAAGCGAAACATCAGAACCATTGGCGACCTG
>DAISYX010000251.1:0-1055 GCA_036825095.1 Clostridia bacterium
GATGCTTCCCTTTCCTTCCCGGATGATATCCCCAGGCTGATTCAGGATGTCTATGACTCTTCCCTTCCCCTTCCTGACCCGCCCAAAGGCTATGCGGCGGCAAAGGAAGCCTGGGACAACCACATCACCAGGCAGGAAGGCAGCGCCGCTTCCTATTGCATCAAAAGGCCTCAACAGGCAGGTTCCCTGATTGACTTCATGGCCAAAGTTGCCAGTGACACGGCGGGGGAGGCTGCCGTGCGCGACGGGGGAGACAGCGTGGAGGTGCTGGTAATACATCGCCTGGAGGAGGGTTTGTTCGCGCCGCTTCATTGGAAGGACAGCCCGCAAATTCAGCGGGGAATCTCTCCTTCTTCTGTTCCGGATTCCCAAACGGCCCGGATGCTGGCCCAGCAAAGCCTGCGTTTGCCCTATTCGCTAAGCCATGAGGGCATCATCGATCAAACCATCAGGGACTTGGAAGCCTCTAATCAGCCCCTGACAAAGTGGCAGGAATCACCCTGGCTCAAAGGCATGCTCTTTTTAATTTTGGATAAGGATCACAAAACAACCCTGTGCGGATATCGTCTGGCCTATCACCGGGATATGGGCTTGCTTTGTGAGAAAGAGAAGGAGAGGACATGACGGAAAAAGCGTTTAACCTGTTGGAGGAGCCCTGGATTCTGGTGCTTGACCAGGAGGGACAAACCCGGCAGGTGTCACTGCTGGAGCTGTTCTCCCAGGCGCATGGCCTGAAGGCTCTGGCCGGAGAGATAGTGGCCCAGGATGTCGCCCTGCTGCGGGTGTTCTTGGCCATTCTTTATGCGGTTTTCGGCTGGCAGGATTTGGAAGGCCGGGAGGGCTGGCCTGAAAACGATACCCAGGCCATCAGCCGCTGGCAGGCTTTGTGGGATCGGGGCCGTTTTCCCATGGAGATGATAGAAGAGTATTTGAGAGACTGGCAGGAGCATTTTTACCTCTTTCATCCACAGACCCCGTTTTTTCAGGTGGCATTGGGGGATGATGCCGTAGTGGAGGCAAGCGGCAAAAAGCTTCCCATTAATCCCTTGACTAAA
>DAISYX010000252.1:0-1054 GCA_036825095.1 Clostridia bacterium
GGGGCCATCATCGTTGGCGCGGTGGTGCTCAGCAACATCGAAAAACTGCGCCGCCGGGTTTAAATCAGGCGCTGTGAAGGAGCAAGGCATGAAAAAGGGCGTGAGTTTCTTTTCCTTTGGGCAGGATGTCAACCTTTTGGAGGCCGCGCAGCAGGCGGCAAAGGCGGGCTATGAGGGGGTGGAGCTGGTCTTAAGCGAATCCGGCTCCCTGAACATGAAAACCAGCGAGGCGGAGCTGTCCGCCCTGCGCCGGCAGATTGAGGGCCTGGGGCTTCGCGTCTGCGCGGTGGGCGCCTGGAACCTGTGGGAAAACAACCTGGCAGGGGAGGATCAAAAGGCCGCCAGCCACGCCCAGGACATCATCAAAAAGCAGATCGACATGGCGGCCGCCCTGGGGGCGGACACCGTGCTGGTGGTGCCCGGCTGGGTGGGCACCCCCTTCGCCCCGGGGGTGATGCCCTATGAGCTGGCCTATGAAAACGCCCAGAAGCGCCTGGCGCGGCTGGCCCCTTACGCCCAGGCGGCCCGGGTGAACATCGGGGTTGAGAACGTGTGGAACAAGTTCCTCCTCTCCCCGCTGGAGTTCCGCCGCTTTCTGGATGAGATCGACAACCCCTTTGTGGGCGCCTATTTTGACGTGGGCAATATCATCTACATCGGCTTTCCGGATCAGTGGATCCGCATCCTGGGAGAAAAGCACATCAAAAAAATCCACTTCTGCGACGCCCGGGAAAGCCAGGCGGGCCTTGGCATGTTTGTGGACCTGATGGCGGGGGATGTGGACTTTAGCGCGGTGATGAAGGCCCTTGGGGACATCCGGTATGACGACTGGGTGACGGTGGAATTCCTGCCCAACTATAAGGAATTCCCCTATCAAGCCATCATCAACGCCCGGCTGTCCCTGGACCGCATCCTGTCCCTTTCATGACAGAGACAAGGCGCCTGCGCTTTGGCGTCATCGGCGCGGGGGGCATCGCGGACCGCCGCACCATGCCCGGCATCCTGAAATCCGAACACGCCGCCCTGGCGGCCGTGATGAACCCCAAAGAGGCCG
>DAISYX010000253.1:0-1011 GCA_036825095.1 Clostridia bacterium
CATCACCCAGCTGGGCGGCTTCCCCCTGCAATACGCGGAGCAGGAAAACGTGCTGCTGCATACCCGGGAGGATAAAACCATCCCCGGCACCCTGCGGATGAACCAGCCCGCAGTCCACGCCAACAAGGACTTAAGGGAGGCCCCGCGCACGGACGAAAGCATGGAGGTGGTGCTGGACATGCGGGTGTCCACCAAGGAGGAATGTGAGGCCCTTGGCGTCAGCGCCGGGGACTATATCAGCCTTGACCCCCGCTTTGTCAAAAGCGGGGACGGCTTCATCAAAAGCCGGCATATGGACGACAAGGCCTCCGCCGCGGTGCTCATCACCCTGGCCCGGGCCTTCATGGCGGGCGAGGCTGTCTGCCGCCGCCCGGTTTATATCCTCTTCACCAACTATGAGGAGGTGGGCCACGGCGCCAGCGCCGGCCATCCGGAAGGGATCGGCGACATGATCGCGGTGGACATGGGGGTGGTGGGGGATGATTTGTCCACGGATGAACTAAAGGTGAGCATCTGCGCCAAGGACTCCCGCGGGCCCTATAACCGGGCGCTCACAGGCGCCCTGGTGGACGCCGCACAAAAGCACCGGCTGGACTTTGCGGTGGACATCTACCCCTACTACGGCTCAGACACGGATGCCGCCCTTACTGCCGGGCACGACTACCGCCACGCCCTGATCGGCCCCGGGGTTTCCGCCAGCCACGGCTATGAGCGGGTGCATGAGGCGGGGCTGTGGAACACCTTCGCCCTGCTTTTCCATTACCTGAGGGGTCTCTGAGTCCGCCGGGCCAACGCCTTTGGAATTAAGCAGAAGCGACGCGGATAACATCGGCCGTTTTGACGCCTGGCGCATGGCCGCCTTAAAACGCAAACAGAAGCGGCCCTTGCCTGAAGTTTTTTATAGCGCCTGTCTGATGCGCCTGGCCTCCAGGTAAAAGCGTTTTTCGTTGGCCTCTCCCATGGAGAAGGTTTTGCGGGGCAGGCGGCCATATTGCCTGACGACGGGGAAAA
>DAISYX010000254.1:0-1010 GCA_036825095.1 Clostridia bacterium
GAAACAAACCCCCTTCTCCTTACTGCCCTGTAAGGACAAAGCATGAGCGAATATATCATCGAGATGCGGGACATCACCAAGGATTTCCCCGGCATCAGGGCCAATGACCATGTCACCCTGCAGCTGCGCCGGGGGGAGATCCACGCCCTGCTGGGGGAAAACGGCGCCGGCAAAAGCACCCTGATGAGCGTCCTGTTTGGCCTCTACCGGCCGGACGGCGGCAGCATCCATAAAGACGGCGAGATGGTGCAGATCCGGGACCCCAACGATGCCAATCGCCTGGGCATCGGCATGATGCACCAGCACTTTATGCTGGTGCAGAACTTCACGGTGCTGGAGAACATCATCCTGGGGGTGGAAAGCACCGCCCGGGGGGTTTTGCAGATGGAGGCGCCCCGGGAGAAGGTGATGCGACTGTCCCGGCAGTACGGCCTGGCGATTGATCCGGACGCCCGGATTGAGGACGTCACCGTGGGCATGCAGCAGCGCACGGAGATTCTCAAGATGCTCTACCGGGACAACGACATCCTCATTTTTGACGAGCCCACCGCGGTGCTCACCCCCCAGGAGGTGGACGAGCTGATGGGCATCATGAAGGGCCTGGCCCAGGAGGGGAAGAGCATCCTCTTCATCACCCACAAGCTCACCGAGATCAAGGCGGTGGCCGACCGCTGCACGGTGCTGAGAAAAGGCGCCCTGGTGGGCACGGTGGATGTAAAAGACACGGATGTGGAAACCATGGCCGAGATGATGGTGGGCCGCAAGGTGAGCTTTAACATTGAAAAATCAGAGGCCAAGCCGGGCCCGGCGGTGCTTGAGGTGAAGGGCTTAAGCGTCTCCGGCCTCCACGGCAAGCCGGCGGTCAACCAGGTCTCCTTTCAGGTGCGAAAAGGGGAGATCGTCTGCATCGCGGGGATTGACGGCAACGGCCAAAGCGAGCTGATCTACGCCCTTTCGGGCCTGATGCCCATTAAAAGCGGCCAGGTTTTCCTGAAAGGGCAGGAGATCAC